>CAZFIF010000069.1:0-11405 GCA_964519065.1 uncultured Rikenella sp. | reverse complement strand
TACAATTCGCCATTTCAAAATCAAAATAAATAATCAGCCGGGTAATGATGGCCTACTACTTTCGGCCGCCGAAGTCTTGGGGAAGGCCGCTGACTGCCAATTGTGGACTGTAGACTGAAGACCGGAAACTACCTCCTAAACAACGCCGTCAGGACGCCGTAGTTGACATCGCAGTTCTCAATACGTATCTTTTCAGTGAGTTGCATCAGCGCCATGTGTGCTTCGTCAGGTGAAGGCTCCGGCCCGGTGCCCTTCCAGTAATCGATGATCTGCTGGTAACCCTCAGGCGGGGTGACATTCATGATGCCGCTTTCGGAACCGAGCTTCTTGAGCGTCCACCACGCCCATCCAATACTGTCAGCCTCAAGAAGCTGAACGGCAGACCGGTACCATTCGTTGTTGTTCTCACCTGACTCACCCATCCATAGCGGTACATTGTATTCATTCCTGATATCAAGATACTTCTGTATGGTCTCAACAGTGGTGGGATTCCAGTACTTGTGAAAACTGTAGACCATATTGTCATCCCATGGTGGTGTCACTCCCCTGAAATCAGTAGCAAAATGATTGCCTTCAATGAAGATAATGTGGTTGGTGTCAACCGCCCGGATGGCTGCGGTGATTTCGATAAAGAGCCGTCGTAGCTCACCGTTGTCTTCAAGAGGATAATTCGTTTCATTTATCAGGTCATAACCGCCAATCCATGGCTCATCCCTGTACCTCTCCGCGAGCTTGCCCCAGAGTGCGACGGTCTTCGTCCGGTTCAGCTCACTCTCCCACAGGTTGGCTTTTGTGGTGTCGACATCAGCAATGGGAATGTCATTTCCCTGGCCGCCCGGTGCCGCATGGAGGTCAAGGATGAGATATATTTCATTTGCAGCGCACCAGCTTAATAGTGAATCTGTCATCAAAAATCCCTTCTCCAGCCAGCTGTTCTCGCCAGCCACAGGCTCCTCCTCAACCGGAGGGGTGAACAGGTTGTAGTGCATAGCGAGCCTTACTGAATTAAAACCCCACACCTTAAGCGAGTCGATATCCCTGCGTGTGACCATATTGGCCAGCCATGCATCGTAAAACTCCGCGCACCTCTCCTCTCCTGTCAGTGCGGCTACCCTGTTTTTTATATCATACTGTGCGGGAGCTACACCGGATAGCTTAAGCATGTAAGGCTCCTGTAACATCCAGCCTCCCAGGCCGATACCCCTCAGGATGACAGGTTCACCTTCTCCGTTGACTATATACCTGCCATCCGCATGCAGGAATCCTTCTGATGCGGGCCTGCATGAGACTATCATGCTGACCACCGCCAGTAATACCACTACTTTTTTCATCTCTGCTGCTATTAATCCGGATTGCAATTTAAATATTTTGCACGAATGAGTAACTTTAGTCCCAACGCCTGCTCCATGAAAATTGCATGAGCAGCTACTCACAAACAGATTGATTATTTTTCTTCATGCGGGTTCAATCAGACAAAAAACAATAAACAAATAATCAAATGGAAAAGAGAATACCGTTCTTAATGATCGCGGCGGCGATTTTTTGCCTGCTTGCAACTGCCTCGTGCAAAAATGACAGGGTGATCACATTCAGGTCGCTGCTGAAGGAGATGGCTGACCCGGAGGCCATAACCCGCTTCCCCGATCCGGGCTACCGGCTTGTACAGTTCAGCTCATATGACAGGCTCAGCATTCACCCCGACAGCGCCGGATGGTTTGCAAATAATGATTATACGCAATTCATCGGGGAGGAGGTCACTGACGGCCGGCATGAGTATGTCATGCTTGAGGCAGACGGACCGGGTGCCATAGTCCGGTGGTGGATGACCTTCGGCAACGCCAACGCCCTGAACTCCTATATCAGGGTCTATATCGACGATGCGGCAGAGCCTGTAATTGAAGGCATGGCCCCGGCCCTGCTGGGTGAGGGCCTCCTGGCACCCTGGCCGCTGAGCAGCTCAGTATCCCCCCTGACTGACCCGCAGCGCCGGGGATACAACCTCTACCTCCCCATCCCCTTCTCTGAAAAATGCAGGATCACCCTGGAAAACGATTCAATAGTCATCACTCCCGAAAGACGCACCCCTTCAATATATTACAATATAGGCACAAGACTGTACGTGCAGGGCACAAGGGTTGAATCAGCAAGGAGTGAAACATTTATGTCGGATACCCTTGCAGTATCTGAATGCACATCCTATCTGCTCTCGCGTGGAAACGACGGCACAGGTGTGGAGGATGAGATGCGGAGAACCGCAGAAGGGCTCTTTGCTCCCGGTGAGGAGTGTTCTGTCAGGGTCGCCGGACAGGGCCTCGCCGTCGGCAGTTTCACGCTGTCGCTTTCTGCCAATGATACGGCAGCAGCACTGAAAGGCGCGGTCATCCGCATCAGCTTTGATGGCAGGGAGACCGTAGATGTGCCTGCCGGTGCCTTCTTCGGCACAGGTTACTCATACAACAGCTACCATACCCGCTTTACGGCTATTGAAGCTGACGGCACAATGAGATCATTACGGCTCATGCCCTTCAGCGACAGCTGCACCGTAACCATCTTCAACGGAGCCCGTGACAGCATCGGCATGCGTGCGGAAGTGACCCTGACACCCTACAGGTGGGATGACTCCTCAATGCACTTCGGAGCATCATGGAGGGAGTATTCAGATTTCGAGACTGCCGGGGCTCTGCGCATCGGGGGCACGGGACTGCACTCGGATGTTAACATCGCGGAGCTAACTGGCAGGGGAGTCTACGCCGGTGATGCTATCACCATCCTCAACACTGCCGATGCCTGGTGGGGCGAAGGTGATGAGAAGATCTATGTTGACGGCGAATCATTCCCTTCATCGTTCGGGACGGGAACGGAGGACTATTTCGGCTATGCCTGGAGCAGGCCCGAGCACTTTGATCACCCGCTTATTGCACAGCCGGCAGGATACGGTAACTTCCATCCCGGCATGAGCGTCAACATGCGCTACCGCATCCTGGATGCAATACCGTTCCACGAATCGATCAAGGCCGACATCGAGATGTGGCACTGGGTGAAGACCACCGTCAGCTTCTCCCTGGCATCATTCTACTACCTCTCGCCACAACCATGAAGGTATTGTATACACGTGCCTGAGACCTCCTGCCACTTGCCGGAAAGCAAACCAGAAGAGAGTCCCTTCTATTGCACCCTGCCTCATTCCAAACCATCCGGTAAGGTCACGTCACTAACGGCAATCGGGCCCGGTCACCACGCTGGTCTGCGGATCTTGTCTTTTTCGTTTATCGGGTTGGCGTCAAGCACAAACATGCCACGTCCGTGAGTGGCTATGATTATCATGTTGTCACGGGGGTGCACCTGCAGGTCATGTACATAGGCGAAGGGCAGGTCCCCGAGCACATCCCATACCGCCCCGCCGTCCTTGCTGATATAAACAGAAGCATCGGTACCCACATATAAAATGTTTTCCTTAACCGGATCTTCCCTGATCACATTGACCGGCCCAACGGGTATGTTACCCGAGATGTCGGTCCAGGTGTCACCAAAGTCGGTGGATCTCCATACGTAAACCTGGAAATCGTCATCGCGCCTTCCTGTTTGAGTCATATATACCGTGCCGAGGTCATATTTTGATGCCACAAGACGGGATACCCACCTGACCGGAACATTTTTCGGCTTCAGCTCTGTCCATGCCTTGCCCCCGTCTCTGGTACGCCAGATCCGGCCATCATCAGTCCCCGCATATAGCAGTCCTGCCCTGAGGGGCGACTCGTCAAGTGCCTGTATGGTCTGGTAGTTGATGTCGCCCATCTTCTTCGGGTCATTGAAGGTAAGGTCGGGACTGATGAACTCCCAGGTGTTTCCCCTGTCGCGTGACATCATTACATACTGCATGCCGTGATAAACGATATCGGGGTTATGCGGTGAAAGCAGCGTAGGAGCTACCCACTGGCCCCTCAGTCTCGGCTCTTCGGGATACCTCACCGGCAGCAGATCCTTGCGGCTGGCAGGGTAGTTGTCTATCTCAGCGCGCGCAAGAGCTCCGTAGAAGGTGCTGGAATAAATTGTATTATTATCCCGGGGGTCAACTGCATGTGAGCTGCCCTCAGCCCCAAGGGTATTGATGAACTCCACCGGCGCAACCCTGTCGCGTCCCCGTGCCAGATCGACACTACCGTAAAAACTGTGATGATCCTGGATTGAGCCAAAAACCCTGAAAGGCACACTGAAATCATATGCAATGTTGTAGAATTGGGCAAGAGGAAGCACATCGATGGGATACTTCCAGGTCGCACCCCTGTCATATGAGATGGTGAGGCCTCCGTCCTGGACGTTGAGCAGGTAATCCGGGTTGTTTGGATCGATCCATAGACCGTGATGGTCCGCATGAGGTCCGCGCAGAGGTTTGAAGGTGGCACCGCCGTCAACAGACTGGTGGAGATGGATGCCCATCGTATAGATGGTATTCTCATCCTTCGGGTCAACCCTGATCTGGCCGAAGACCCAGCCATATGTCGCCGAGTGACGTTCCATATAGACCTTCGTCTCCTCATTGAGCCCGCTGACCTGCCTCCATTCAGCTCCTGCATCGTCAGTACGATAGACGGTGGCCCCTCTTATGACATCCTGCTTCTGCCGGCCGTATGAATCGAGCTCGCCGGGCCCTGCCTTGTAGGCTACCTCATAGTTGTCAAGCAACAGGTATAGTACATCAGGATTCGATAGCGAGATGTCAATGCCAATGCGTCCGCGGTACTTCGGAGCTGGCAGGCCGTCGTTTATCTCCTTCCAGTTTTCGCCGCCGTCAACCGACTTCCACACCCCGCAGTGACGGGTGTCAGGTGAGGTGCGCGGGTCATTCCACTTCAGCCTCATCCGCTCCCAGGTGGTTGCATAGATGGTGTTGGGATCCCGTGGGTCGAGGACGATGTCAAAGACACCGGTATTCTGGTTCACATAAAGGATCTTCGTCCAGCTCTTGCCTCCGTCAATAGTCTTGTAAAGCCCTCTCTCCTCATTCGGGGTCCACTCATGACCGGGGGATGCGACATACACAATATCTGTATTTTCCGGGTTAATCCTGATTCTGCCTATGGTATGTGTGTTTTCAAGTCCTGAAAGACTCCATGTCATCCCGCCGTCAACGGTCCTGAAGATACCGCACCCGGCGTTGGAACTGCGAAAAATGTTGGCCTCGCCGGTGCCTACCCATACCACATCAGGGTTCTTCGGATCAATGGCGATGTCACCGATGGAGGCTGTGGGCATCTCATCAAAGACCGGCTCGAAGGTGGTTCCCTCATTGACCGACTTCCATACTCCGCCGGTAGCTGACCCCACCCATATTACATACTGTCCGCCTCGCGGTGAGATCGCCTCAACATCAGTGCATCTTCCGCTGATATTGGTGGGGCCTATATACTGCCAGTGCATATCCTTATAGGGCGAAGAGGCCCTCATCTCAGACCGGGCGCTGAACATCCCAACCCTGTCAGTGCCTTTGAGAACAGGCTGCTTTGCCTGCGGGAAAACTCTTGAAGGCATACCGGCAAGCAACAGGACGGACAATGCTGTCATAGCAACAGCAGAAAATCTCTTTGTCATAATAATATTATCAGTTTGGTAATCAGTTTAATAGAATCGCTCAGCTGGCAGCTTCGCATACCGATGCATATCGCCATGCCTTCATGAAGAGCCTGATAAAAAACATAATCTGGGTTATAATGAAGAAGATTAATATCATGCCTCCCTTTTCAGGCACCGAGCAAGTGAGGTACCAGAAAGAGAGGAATAGGAACATGGCGTTGACTATCAGAATCAGCAATACGGTTCCGTATGAGAGCCAGAATCTCTCTTTCAGTGCCCTGAAGCCTGCGCCCATCGCCCTGAAAGCCTTGCCGGAGCCTGTGGCAGCAATCCACCGGCGCGAGGCGTCAGCCACGAAGAGCCACAGAGGCAGTCCGAGAATCCAGATGAAGTAAAGAAATGTCATACTGCCTCCCTCGGACATTGATCCCTTCGACAGGGCCATCCTTGCAACTGCAGGAAGGCCCAGAACGACAAATGTGTACCCGGCAATGATAAGCAGGGTTAACAGGTTGACCTTCAGGAAGGGAAGGAAATTGCGTGCCGATTCCCTGATGAAAGCCGTCATCTTCAGGCCTCCCCATGCGGTGGTGTAGGAAGCGAACAGTCCTCCTGCAAAAAAAGTGTATAGCAGGAACCCTGCTAGAAGAAGCACAAGCCCTCCTGCCCCCGCTGCACTTAACAGGTAGAGGAACGGTTTGCCGACATCCCCCAGCAGCCCTGCATCGAAGCCGTCGGTGAGTCGCATAACAGCCATGCTGTGCCCGAAAACGGCATTCAGCATCACTCTAAGCGGAATTGAAACGAACAGGATCATTATCAGTGAAACGACCCATATCACCAGCAGCTGCTTATACGACAGTGCCGCAGCAGCGGCTCCCTTTTTAAGAACTCTTACCAAAGTCATCTCACCTATCTTAAACTGTTATCAATGAAATCATTAACTGCATCAGGAAGATAAACTTCTTTGCCATCCTTCGTGCGGCAAAGAATTTCTGATCACTGCTCCACGAATTATTCACCCTGTTGACGTCAAGATCGATCTTGTCGTAGGGGTCAACCTTCGCCCATACCGCCTTGCTGGCGCCGGTATACTCGAAATCCTTCCAGGGAGCTTTACCATCCCATGTTTCAAGTATCTCACTGCCATCATCAAATCCTACCAGCACTTCTACGGGCAGGACCATATCTCCGGGCCTCTCTATACTCACCCGTGAGAGGTAGAGAGTATCGCTTTTACGGTCGCTTTTTGCATAGGTTACCGAGTCGCCGTCGACTACTCCCGAATAGCTTTTTATCTTGTTGCTGGTTACACCGGAGACCATGTAGTCACATACTTCATTCCCGTAGAGCACCTGGTCAAAGTACCAGTTCATATCTTCACCGTACCGGGTACCGTGTTCGCTTTTTACGACATCATTCACCACGGCAATGAAATCGCGCCCGGAGGGGTGGCGGAATGCCCAGCGACGGTAGTATTCGCGAAAAACGTTATCCATTGTTTCAGTGGATATTATACCCTCAAGAGTATGCAGCCAGGTGGCGGCCTTGCTGTACGACATCATGGAGTAGGTCCCGTGAGGATACATCCATGACGGGAGATCGTTGGTCGAGATCGTTCGGCTGGGTGAGGAGACATAATTCATCCTACCCTGGTCGGCGTCCGACATTTTTATGAATGGCAGCCTCAACAGCCCGTAACCGTCGCCATAGCTGTCATCAACAATGCGCTGCTCCCAGTATGAGTTTACACCTTCGTCGATCCACGGCTCCTCAAACTCGTTGCTGGCCAGGATACCCATGAAATAGGCATGGCCGAATTCATGAATGGTGACCATCTCCGGCAGCCTTATGAATGATGGGAACATCCCGCCGCCCGAAGAGGTGAACAGCGTTGTGTATTCCATCCCTCCCGCCCCCTGGCCGGAGATGGGGGGATCAACAAAAGTGAGGTGCGGCCACGGGTAGGGCCCCACCCTGTCATCAAGATACTCCAGGGCATAGATGACCGCCTCAAACTGCTGATCAGCCTTGCGAATACCTTTTTCGGAAGCCAGGAAAGTGATATCCACATCCCGCCATTTCCGTTTCATTTCATGGTATCCGGGCCAGGCTGTCCAGGCAAAATCGACAATATCTTCAGCTCTCCAGACAACCTTCTTCATCCCTTCTCCGAGGCCTATCTCCTCCATAAACATGCCACCAGAGCCCGTGACAAACTCTTCGGGCAGTATCACGGTGACATTGTATACCGAATGGTTTGAATAGAACTCCGAGTGGGGGTGAAACTGGTGACAGTTCCATCCGTCACTCTCGCGGTTCCTCGTCCCGGCAGTCTCATAAACCCCGAACTTCGGAAACCACTGTGCCACGAAATGAAAATCATCGGCGTATCCCGTCCTTACTATTGGCGATGGCAGCTTCGATTTAAAGCGTATCTTCAAAATTAGAGTATCACCCGGCTGCACAGGTTCGGGCAGTAGCACCTGCAATACCGAACGGTCATATTCGTTGCCGTCGTCAGGTGAGACATAACGCATTGAGTCTGTCAGATCCTTTCCCTTCGCATCAACCATTGATTCAATCCTGACCCAGCCCCATCCGTCATCACCGGAGGGGCTCCATCTTCCGCCCCTGGCAAATGTACTCCTGTTGCCGCTGAAGGCATTAAGGTACATGTGCATCATGACATCACCTACGGGCATGGCTGAGTTATTGACCCACCAGGCTGTCATGTCGCCACTGACAATATGGGCCTCGGGTTCAAGAACCACATCTATGTCATACCCGGTCAGCCGGGCGCTCAGGGGAGTGTTGACAATTTTCTGCCCCGCCAGCGACAGGGGCAAAAGGAGGCAAACCGCAATGACAAATCGTTTCATTAGCTTTCAGGTATTGAATAACATGTAAAAATAAGTCATAATATATTGCGTTTGCTAACTTTGCACATAATTTCCAAAATGTGCAATGGCGAAAAGAAGTACACGGAATATGATCATTGATGTTGCAGCCGGGCTTTTTGCAACCAAAGGCCTGCGGCGTACAACAATGGAGTCAATCGCGGCTGAAGCAGGCCGCGGCAGGCGAACGGTGTACATGTATTTCAGCAACAAGGCAGATATCTACGAAGCCGTAGTTCAGAGAGAAATGGGCCGCATTATCGATCCTTTGCGTGAGGTTGTAAGGTCAGACTGTGACTTTGAAACAATGCTGCGCAACTACACCACGGAGAGACTCTCCCAGCTCTGGAACCTGAGTGAGAGAAACCCCTTGCTGCTGAAGGACTTTGCCCAGGGGCACAGCAGGGTTGAGAAGCTGAGGGAGCGACTCAACAACGACGAGATAAAGCTCCTTACACCTCTCTTCAGGAAATATCTGAAAGAGACAGGTTCTCATCAGGAGCCGGCAGGTTATGCAATAGTTTTTATCAACATTTTACGGGGCACTGATAAGCTTCTTACCCGTGAAAACGGACATGCGGAAGCGCTGCGGGTTACAGTCCTGGGGACCGATCTTTTCATAAGTGGAATGACTTGCAAGAATCAGCGGGCAACAGAATATACCAGGTAAATGGCTGTCTCACGGCTTGAAGACCATCCCGGGCACCATGGTGTTCCTGCTCTTACTGCAGCGACTTGTACTTTTTCAGGATTTCTGAGGCATTCATGATCACATCTATGTACTGGGCACGCTGATAGGCCTTTTTGTTTTCGCTCTCCTTCAGCGACAGCTTGCCGCGGAACTTCCCAATGCTGTCATAGCCGTGAACATCCATCCACTTGCCTGTCTCCTCAATTATTGACTTCACCACATCAATGCCGTTCGTGTAGAGTGTGCTGACTACCTGCACTGCGTCAGCGCCGGCCAGAAGCATCTTCACCACATCGTTGCCTGTGTAAACTCCGGTTGAGGTGCAGACCGAAGCTTTAACATTACCGTAGAGCATCCCGGCAAACCGTAAGGGCAGCCTGTTGTCTTCGCTATTGCTGAGATTATATGGCATGGTGTGAGTCTCAGTATAAATGTCTATGTCGGGCTGGAGCAGCCTGTTAAAAATTACTACGCCGTCAGCTCCGGCACTGTCGAGTCCGGCTATGAAACTAAGAGGGTTGGTGTAGAAAGGACTCAGCTTCACCGAAACGGGTATGCTGACAGCTGCCTTTACTTTGCGCAGAGTCGATATCTGCCTCTCCTCAATCATCTTCCGATCCTCCATCTCTTCATTGGGCAGGGTATAGAAGTTAAGTTCCAGCCCGTCAACACCTGTCCCGGCTGCCTTGACGGCATATTCCAGCCAGATTTCATCACTGACTGCATTCAGGCTGGCAATGAGCGGCACTGACAGAGCCTCCTTCGCCTTCCTGAGGTTCAGGAGGTAATCATCAGGTGATTCGGGCACCGAATGGGAGTTGGGGAAGAGAGTGACCTGCTCCGCATGCCTGTCCTCATACTCCGTCTTGCGCTCAAACAACTCAAGGTTCTCAAGCTGCACCTGCTCCTCGAACAGTGACTTGTAGACTATGGCGGCAACACCGGCCTCCTCGAGCTTTTTCAGGTTCTGAATATCAGTCACCAGGTTGCTGGCACCTGCAATGACGGGGTTCTTTAGTTCAAGACCCATGTAGTTAGTTCTCAGATCTGCCATGACTTTTTGTTTTTATGTAGAACAATCAGTTAAACAAAATGTTCTGGAAGCTACGTACCTTTTTGATGAAGGTCTCCTGATCCGGGGGAACAAAAAAACGGCCGGGTATGCCGGCCGTTATCTTATTGGTTTATCTTTTCTCCTTCGCCTTTTTGAGCTGTATCCTGGTAAGCTGCATAACCACCTTCGCCTGGTTCGCCTGCGTGAACTGCCCCGGGTAAACTATATCACCGCCTCCCCTACTTCGCCTGGGTGAACTGCCCCTTAGTAACCCACATCACCACCTCGTCCGAAAGAGGCTTGATAGCAGGCTTAAGAAAGCCAACCAGCTTGCCATTCTCGTCAATAAGATATTTCTGGAAGTTCCATGCCACATCGGAGTCCAGCACACCGTTGGCCGACTTGCTTGTCAGCCATCTGTACAGTGGATGCATGTCGTTCCCTTTTACAGAGATCTTGGCCATCATCGGGAAGGTGACACCGTACTTGTTGTCACAGAACTCTTTGATATCCTCATTTGTGCCGGGCTCCTGGTTCATGAAGTTGTTGGCCGGAAAACCCAGTATCACCAGTTTGCTCTTGTATGCCTTGTGAAGCAGCTCCAGGTCCTTGTACTGAGGGGTATGACCGCACTTTGAAGCCGTGTTGACTATCATCACCTTCTTGCCTTTGAGGTCGGCGAAACTGAACTGCTCCCCATCGATGGTCTCAACGGTAAAATCATAGAATGAAGCCTGTGAGAACGCCGGAGCGAGCATGAACGCCACAAGGGCAGCAACGGTTATCAATTTTCTTTTCATGAGATTAATTTATTTTTGTTTCAATGGTCTGATGGAACTTGCATGAAATAAGATAATCAAATCCTTATGTGAGTTGCTGATCATACAAGTTTCCCTTTTCAATTTATTACGTGTTAAAGTTAATAACAAACGAGGTGCCAAAGAGTCTCTGAGCAATAAAAAATAGCCCCCGGTGATCTCAGTGTGAAAAAATTACCATCATTTCTGACTGTTGTTTAGCAGCTGTCAGATCATTCATCTCTCTTTTCGCATGGTGGCAATGATCCATTACAGTCAGAATATCATTTACCCTCATTATTTTGCGGGGCGACTGTAAGGTTTTACGGATTCCATTTTTCAGATTACGGAATACCGGCCACTCTCCCCTGGTTCCATCCTCAGGTTACGGA
>CAZFIF010000068.1:0-11452 GCA_964519065.1 uncultured Rikenella sp. | reverse complement strand
AATGTTATCATAGTTGTCTCCGGCAAATTGTCACAGTCGGGCAACACTCCCGACTTCGACTGCGGGCTGACGACACAGAATATGTTCGTCGCCGCCACTTCCATGGGTCTCGGAGCAAGGATATACGGCGGTCCCATAGCTGCCGCCAGGGAAAAACGGGAGGCACTGAATATTCCTGAAGGATTCACCCCTGTCATAATGCTCAGGGTGGGTAACGTTGAGAAAGGCACCGACGCCGTCTCGGGTGCATCGCCGCGCAAGGCAAAGGAGGAGATGGTCAACTGGGTTAAGTAACTTCTCAACGTATATTCAAACAGCTGCACTGCAGGGTTCGCAGTCAGCCTCCTTGTGCCGGTAATTTACATAAGACACCGTCAAAACTGCCATCGATGACGGTGAGATTCTTCATTTCACTCACAGCAAAACGGCTGTTGAGATTACCCCTGTCTTGTGTGAAATTCTTTCATGCCGTCCGACATTAACACCACATTAACAATTTATAATGCGGCACTTAGCAAAATTGGCGGTCTTTATTGCAGAGAGCTCTTCTTAAAGGACAGATGATGAGGAGACCTGCAAACCTAACCATGAAAGAATGAAGAAACTGTTACTGACGGCATCGCTGTTGATGGCAGTCGCCGTTTCGGCAAAAAGCGCCTCGCCTGGCACTACAGATACTCCCAAACCCTCCCTGCCGGTCGTGAAAATAGACGGGAGCATAACCCTCTCCGGCAAAATGGACGACCCGCTGTGGCTCCAGGCAATGCCTGTTGAACTTACCTATGAGATAATGCCCGCTGAAAACGAGCCGGCAAAGCAGAGAACCACAGCATGGGTGCTTTATAATAATGATTATCTCTATTTCGCATTCAGGTGCTATGACTCACTCCCTGCAGCCATCAGGGCCAACCTCTCCGACAGGGATAAGATGTTCAGTGACGATTTTGTGGTGGTATCGATAGACACCTATAACAACTACCAGAAAGGACTGGAATTCGCAGTTAATCCTTACGGGATACAGGGCGACCTGATGATGATGGGGTCAGGTAATGAGGACCCGTCGTACGATATGGTCTGGCATTCGGCAGCATCGTTAGATGAAGAAGGCTGGATAGCAGAGATGGCAATACCGTTCAGCGTGTTCTCATTTAACTCTGCAGCAATACAGGACTGGACAATCACGCTCTGCAGGAGCATGCCGCGCGACAGCCGGTACCTGCTCTCATGGACCACGCTCGACAGGAATAATCCGTCGTGGCTGGGGCAGGGAGGAGTGCTGAAGGGCCTTGAAGGTATCAAACCCGGAAAATCCCTTTCATTCCTCCCCTACATCATGATGGAACAGAAGGGAGAAAGAAGCGATGTTTCAGATCCCGGATCGGCCATGGATCAGAGTAAGGTAAAAGCCAGGGTGGGCGGTGGCATCACATATTCCCCCGGCCCGAATACAACAATAAATGCGGTTGTAAATCCCGATTTCAGCCAGATAGAATCCGATGCCGGCCAGATCACCGTTAACTCCACGTTCGCCCTCTACTACCCTGAAAAGAGACCCTTCTTCATGTCGGGAATGGACCTTCTGCAGACCCCGATGTACTATACAAGAACAATAAATAACCCCCTGTTCGCCGCAAAAATTAACGGCAAAGCAGGGAGGTTCTCCTACCTGGCGCTTGCTGCCGACGACAGGAACACTTCAGTAACCGTTCCCGGGGAAGAAGAGAGCAATACAGTCACCACCGAAGAACGGTCATATGCAGGCGCGGCCAGAATCAGGTACGACATGGAGAATGAGAACTTCGTCGGGGCCCTGTTTCTTAACAGGAATTTCAGCGACGGACATAACTACCTGGGTGGCCTCGACTGGAACCTGAAGTTCTGGAAGAACTGGTACTGGTCTGGCGAAATGTTCCTTTCACACACCAGGGAGATGAACAACCCTGACCTGTTCGATTCCACGAGGGAATTCGGATCAACAGGAAAGGATGCAGCCTTTAACGGAGAAGAATATCTCGGGACAGGGTTGCACCTCGCCCTGAACAGGGCCGGGAGAAAATACGGTTTTACTCTTGTCCAGAATAACTTCTCCCCTACATACCAGACCTATAACGGGATGTTCCCGGAGGTCAACTCAAGATCGAGTTACATGAGCCACAGGTATACCTTCCATATCAACAAGAAATTCATACAGAGAATAAGAGTGAGCTCCACAGCATCGCTTGGATACAACTACGACGGGGTTTTTAAGGAATTTATTATCCAGCCCAGCGTCAATATCAGCATGATCGGGCAGACCACGCTGTTTTATACATATATGGCCGTGAACCAGGAGCGGTTCAGGGATGTGCTTTTCAAGGGCGTTAACAGGTCGCAGTTCATGGTTGCGACCACCCCGCTGAAGGGTGTCAATATTTCAATTTCCGGATCTGCAGGCAAGTATATCAGGCGGTCGGAAGTGCCTGAGCTGGGCAAGGGCTGGAATTTAACCACCGAACTCTCCCTTGATCCGACCTCGTGGATGAAGACATCCTTTTCATGGTCAACGGCACGACTGGAGAGCATCGACAGCGGCGATGAATTCTATAACGGACACATCTTCAGAAACGTAACCACAGTGCAGTTCACAAGGAAACTCTTTATAAGAGGTATCGGGGAGTATAATACTTTCAGCAACTCATTTAATATCTATCCCCTGGTGAGTTATAAGTTCAACGCCTTTACAATGTTCTGCGCGGGCATGACCCAGGACTACCTTGAATACAACCAGGATGACAGCAACATATACAGGACAACAGGGCACCAGTATTTTGTAAAGCTGCAATATCTGTTCACACTTTAAGGGTACTGTTGAGGCGCTCTTTAATGCCGACCGCCACTCGATCTCACAAAGATATTCACAGTATTAACCCTGCCTTAACCATGCATTAACCAGGTCGTACAATGAATTGATATAAATTGGTCTAATTGTATTACCATACAATGAGTTGGCGGTAAAATGAAGATTTTCATTTCAAGCTTCAGGTCCATTCAGACCTGTAGCCTTTGAATATGAATGCGGTCAGAAGTATGTCACACCAAGCTTAATTCCATGAATATAAAGTCATTTATCCGGAACTTTGCAAAGAACTGGCGGGAAAACCTGGTCTCCCTGGCCGGCCTTTCACTTGGAATGATGGTAGCAATACTATCTGTATCATATATAGTGTTCGAATCATCATACGACACTTTTCACTCCGCATCTGACAGGATCTTTACAGTATATACCAGGTATGTCATGCCGGGGTCAAGTCCGGTCTCATTTGCGGTTGAGTCAGGGATGAAGGCTTATGCGGTGAACAATGTTCCGGCGGTGGAAGAAGCATGTATAGTCAAAAAAACAACAGCTGACCTGACGCTGGATAATAGTGTTTTCAAGGGAATTGAGGGATACTTTACCGAGCCTGAATTCTTTTCCCTGTTTGATTTCAGGCTGTTATCAGGCGATCCGGGATTACTGGCAGATCCGGGAACAATTTTCCTTACAGTACAACTGGCAGAGAAGTTGTTCGGAGGAATTGACTGTTCCGGCAGAGTCATCAGTATAGGTGAAAAACCATATACTGTTTCAGGCATAGTACAGGATCCGCCTGTCAACTCAAACCTCGATTTTGATTTTCTGTTACCTGAGCTTAAGGCAGAAGCTGTGGCAGGTTCACAAAAAGATGAAGAGAAAGTAAACCTTTATATTTTAGCAAGAACAGCAAAAGCAGAAAGAACAAGCCTGCAGAATAGTCTTGATGAGTATTTTATTTCTGCAGGCAGGGAAAAGGAAAGAAGCGAGGTAATTGCACTCAGGGACCTGCATCAGTATAATTCGCGAACGGGAAAGAGCTTCCTGATTTTCATTTCAGTATCACTGCTGGTACTGTTTACCTCAATGGTGAATTTCCTGAACACGCATTTTGCCAGGATCCAGACCAGGACCAGGGAAATAGGAATGCGCAAGGTTAATGGAGCATCAGGAAGAACGATTATCCGCATGGTAGTCGCGGAAACCATGCTAATGACACTCATTGCAGCAATAGCAGGATTGATTTTGTCAGGATTGTTTCTTTCTTATTTCCAGAAGCTTACTTCTGTCATGGTGCAGATGCACGGACCCGGTCTGTGGAAAATACAGATAATAGTGTTTGCATTGACCCTGTTGCTGGGACTGATAGCGGGATTCATAATCTCGGTAAGGTATTCAGGCTATAATACCATCGATCTGATCAGGGGTTTATTCAGGGTGGAAAACAACTATATGAGGAAAATCCTCATCGGACTTCAGTTTGCGATTTCGGGCGGACTTATAATACTGATGGTTATTCTTTACCAGCAGCTTAATTTCCTTAAAAGAACTGACATGGGTTTCGATTCACAGAACAGGCTGCTCATTGAATTATCACCCGTGCATGCAGATAAATATGAGATGATCAAAACCGAGTTATTGAATTTATCGGGGATTGAAATGGTAACCGGCCGGGGCAGCGCATTTGGAAATGTGGATATTGCAATGTCGTTACTAAAGGGTGAGAATACCCCTGAAAATCGCTTTTTTGTTTTCGGATACAATGTGGCAGACGATTTTTTCGAGACCTATGGGATAAAACGTGTCGGAGGAAAGACCTTCAGCGATATCAGCGGAAGGGATTCCAGCCTTGTTATCATGGATAAGTTTACTGCCGGAATGCTGGGACTGGAACATCCGGTGGGCGAGAAACTGAAGGGACTCGGGATGACACTGGAGGTCATAGGTCTTGTGGAAGATGCTGATTTCATTGCTCTTAGCAGTCAAAGGATGCCCCGAATATACTTACAGACCTCTGAGAGTTGTGCTGAAGTAACGGTAAAATACGCCGGAGATGCGAAACATATCCTTGCTGAAATTGGTGAGTTGCTGACACAGCTTGATCCTGATTATTCATTGGAATACAGGAGTCTAGATGACGCAATCATGGGTCTGTACAAAAAGGAGACAAACCTTTTCAACATTATCTCTATTTGCGGTATAATAGCAATTGTCCTTTCACTTACCGGTGCATTCGCCATGGCTACATATCTTGCCGGGAGAAGAGTCAGGCCAAACAGCATAAGGAGAGTATTTGGCGCTTCTGAACGGGATATAACCATTAAGTCGATCTGCGAGATCGGTTTTCCTGTTCTGCTGGGAAATATAGCTGTCTGGCCCGTGGTGTATCTTGTTGCAGGAAAATGGCTGAGTCATTTCAGCGAAAAGATATCCATCGGGGTACTACCATTTATTTTTTCACTTTTACTGGTCTCCCTGCTTGTTGCAGGTACAGTATACATAATCAGTCGCAGGTCGGTATTCAGGAACCCGGCTGAGATACTCAGGCAGGAATAATATCGAGGGGCCTCGTGTGAGACCACCGTGACCGGCACCGGAACATAACAGCCAGGTGCTTGTCCCCGTTACATATACAATAAATGCAAAGGGGCTAGCTTCATTCGCCCGGTAAACCAGTGAGCCTTCACCGCAGATCCAGCCATAATACAGTACTGGACTACGGCTGCTGAATCTCTTCCCCCACCCTGCCAAAAACATGCGATTTGTCATTGTATAATGAACTTTTATTCATTTATATTGCGATATGAGAGCGAAGGATTACAGCAAAATAGACCTGATCTTCAACGCGGGACTGGAGCTTATAAGCGATGAGGGGATAGCAGGGCTGACCATGAAGAAGCTGGCTGCCAGGTCAGGGATAGCCACAGGCACGCTCTACATCTATTTCAGGAACAAGGAGGAGCTCTTCCATAAAATGTACCTGCACTTCCGCAAAATATCGCTCGAGAGGTTCATGCAGGGGTATGACCCCGCGGAGCCCTTCCGCATAGGGCTGAAAAAGATCTGGGTCAACTACCTCACCCACCGTATCGAACATCACAGGGAGAGCGTCTTCCTTGAACAATACTACCGCTCCCCTTATATCACAGAAGAGCAGAATGCCCTGGCCGAGGCTATGAAACACCCGGTGTACGAGGTCATCCAGAGGGGAAAGAGAGAGATGCTGATCAAAAACGACGCGGATGACGAGATGCTGTTCCTTGCCATGATAGGCTTTATCCGCGAACTGGCCGATGAACATGTGACAGCCCGCTATAAGATGAACCCGGAACGCATCGAGAAAGCATTTCAGCTCTCATGGGACATGATCAGGATGTAATTTTTTTATCTTATAAATGAATATATATTCACTATAAAACTAGTCGTTATGAATATTCCACTCTGGCAGTATCTCGTCTCCATGCCTTTGTACATAGGCATCCTGCTGATCCTTGTAGAGCTGATGCGGAAGTACGTCAAGACTTCGGCCATCTTCTGGATCCTGGCTCTCTTCACCTTCCCCCTATGGTTTGAACAGCTTGATGGCTGGTTCCGCTGGGTGAAAACCTTCTCCGTTCTTGTACCTACCGCACTGATACTGGGACTGGGACGACTGGCCCATTCCGGTGAGCGGGCCCGGATATGGGAACTGTTCCGTAAGAACTGGGTCCTGTGGTCTCTTTATGCGGTGCTGGGACTGAACATCCTGGAGGCTTCCCTCAAGGACCTGGCCCTGGGCAATTACTTTAACGGTATCTCGGGTCTCATCCTCATTGTCACCATCCCCCTGTTCAAGTCGAAAGGCAAGCGTGACGGCTGGGCCTTCTCCAGGGGGAAGCCATGGGATATGCTGGCATATACCGACCCGATCTGGAACTTCCTCTACACCACATGGAATATAGCCTTTGTCTATGCCGAGAACCCGGGTTATGCCGCCAGCTCACTGTGCATCCTGCTGGCCGCCGAGATCTATCCGCTCATCAAGCGCCGCCCCGAGCTGTACGTGCAGGCACGGGCATACACACTGGCAGTGCATATCCTTATCCGTGCCACCTATGACATCTTTACACCTATAATGGACTCGTCGGCCTTCGCCAGCGACAAGGCGGTCTACTACTGGGGCATTATCAACTTTGTGATGCACGTGCCTTACCTCTTCTACTACTTCATGAAGAGGAGAAAGAGCTTTGATGTGGTGCCCGACGCTGCACAATCGTGATAGGGTGAAGCCTGGTGGCCCTGGTGACTACTATTGCACCTATTCCGGCCCTGGTGGTTAATGTCACGCCTCCGCAGGCCTCATCCGGCAGATATCTGACTTTAGAACAATAATAGACATACATTGTCCGTCATCTAACAGGATACCTGCCAACAAATGTCTGTGAAAGTCCGCAACACCCTCCTGATACTGTCACTGGTGATATACCAGTTGCTGGTATCGTCGTGCTCCAGGAAGGTTTATCCCGGGGCCTCGTTACCGAACATAAACTCTTTTTTATGACCATTCCGTGGAAAATATTTCAACTTGATACGATCCATTGCTGGAGCATACTATAGACACAAGGCAATTCTAAAAGTGTGTTGGGACATATACTGGATTAACTCAATCCAGGGATTTAATTTCATATAATTCCGATGGTTTTTGCAAAGCGAAGAGCTTCGTGAGTATTTTCCACATTTAGTTTTTCAATGATTTTTTGCCGATGGTTATTGACTGTATTTACACTGATGAACAATCTGTCGGAAATCTCCTTGCTTTGCATCCCCTGTGATAATAATCCAATAATTTCCGTTTCACGTTTCGACAAAAATGATTTTGATTTTTGTTCAAACTCCTCCTGAAACAGACAGATCTTTCCGGAAGGCAGATGAATCATTTTTCGTAAGAGTTTATTCTCACCAATTTTGTTTGGTATCATATCGTTTAAAATGAGCACCATCCAAATATTACCTGATTTATCCTGTTCGAGAACAACGCACTGCTGTAAAAAACGGTAAAGATTACCAGCCGGATCCGAAAGTCGGAACTCAAAAACCAGCTTATATTCCTTTAAATGATCCTTGTCTGACTGTTTTAAGAAATTAAATGCTTTCACCGTGGTATCCAGTGCAAATACCAAATCGGGCCCGGGCATTAGTTCGAAAAAATATCCGGGCTCTCTTTTGAAAATATCATTAACGGGATAAAACAGCTGAGAATCAAATTTCGACCGTACGAAGGTGTATTCACCTCTGTTCATATCAAAAACCGACATTGAGCTATTTTCAACTTCTGCAAGCTGTTTCAGAAGGTTGCCTTTATGCACAAATTCATCATAATCAGCTTGAGAAACAAGGCACTCTCTTGCACTAAAAATATTTTTGAACTCATTAATCAAGCTTTTCGCGTCGGTCATATGCCCAATTGTAAATAATAAACTACATCACCAGCGTATAAATTTACCTTGTTTTTCTCATTGATTTAATAGGCATTTGATGAAAAATGATGAGTGATCACTATTTCTGAGTTTCCTCACTGCCAGTAGCTTTGCTGTGAAATATAATAATAACAATTATGGAAAAAGAACTGAAAACGCTACAATTATTTTATGCGAGTGTACTGGCAGATTCTGTATTTTATTACAACAATGCAGGTATCTTAAACATGGTAACCGAAAAGAAGGCAAAACAGCAGGAACTTACTGCGGCTTCTCAGCTAAAACAGTTAAATATTAATTCTCCTGAAGAATTATTTGAATTCTTTTCCAGGGTATTTGGATGCATTCAATGGCAAACGGAAACAACAGAAGAGGGCCTGATAGCCAGGGGTAAACATTGTCTTTTATGCAGTATCGCAAAGAAAATGCAAACTGCCCAACCATGCTTTATTTATTGTATTAATCCGTTCAGGTCAATGATGAACGCATTGAATAATGGCCACCATCTTTCTGTAGAAAAAACCTTATGGGATGGTGATATATGTGAATTTAAAGTAGCCCCGAAATAGAACCTGTTATATGCACAAGAGCAGGCTATTTTACCTGGATAACTTAAAGATACTTCTCATTTTTTTAGTTATTCTGCACCATGTCGGCCAGGGATATGGTCCATCTGGAGGGTGGTGGTTTTACATGACCTCGCAACCCGGGAAGTTGGAATGGATGGGGCGCTTTTTTTGTGTGAATGCCTCTTTCTTTATGGGACTGTTTTTTATGATTTCCGGTTACTTTTTTGCCCCATCGTTCGATAAAAAGGGCTTTAAAAAATATACTACAGACAAATTTGTGCGCTATGGCATTCCACTGCTATTTGTCTATTGGATATTGATGCCCCCAATCTTTTACTTTAACTATGAGTTGTACACCGATAATCCTTCGCTTTCGTTTTTCACATTCTTCCGACAAATATACCTGGGCACTGGCGGGCAGCCAGACTGGTTTAAACCTACACTTACCTGGCCGCTGCGTGATCTGGGTTTTGGTCATCTGTGGTTCGTTGAAAATTTGTTGGTTTATGCAATTCTATATGCTGTTTTGCGGGTTATCCTGAGAAAAACATCCTTTGCCAACAAGTTTAACCTGAATGTTTATGTGTTTACTTTCATCTTTATACTGGTAGTTAGTGTTACTACAGTCCTGGTGAGGGATCACCATCGGGTTGGGGAAATTAAAAATGTTTTCAGCTTCTTAATGATTGAAGTTGCCCATTGGCCTCAATATCTTGGTTTTTTGATTTCGGGTATTATTGCCAGCCAGACCAATTTGTTCCGGAAGCTCCCTTCATTTTATGGAAAAAGTCTACTGGCACTGGGTTTGCTCATGGCGGCAAAGGTTTACTTTCCATCTGTTTTTCCTGATATCATTAATTCATTGTCCGGTAGATATTTCGAAATATTCGAGACTATTCTGGGATTTTCCTTAAGCTTCGGTCTGTTGGTAATATTCAGGGAAAAGATGAATTTTACCAATAAATTGCTGGGGCTCTTATCCGCCAATGCTTATGCTGCATATATTTTTCATTATCCGGTTGTTATAGCACTACAATATGGCTTCGACAAACTTTCAATTCATCTGCTGGCAAAATTTATATTGGTTGGTACCCTTTCAATCGTTATAACATTTGCCTTTTCGCATTTAGTCAGAATCCCGGCAATTGTGAAAAAAGTATTATAAATAGTATCAAAAAGAATACAAGTATTTAATTTTCAAACAGATGAAAACAATTATTCAAATTGTATGTATCGTACTCTTACTACTGAATGGTATTGGTGCATTTTACGGAGGATTACAGCTTATTGCTGATCCTTCAGGAGCAAAATTGCAGTTACCATTATCTTATCTTGACCATAGTCCGTTTTATGACTATTTGATACCTGGTATTGTTTTAATAGTTGTTAACGGAGTATTCAGCTTTGTTACCCTGGGAACATTGCTTTTTAAACATGTTCATTCCCATTGGTTCCTGATCATCCAGGGACTTCTGCTAACGGGGTGGATCGTATTTCAAATATTATTCCTGAGAATGTTCTATCCTCCGCTTCATGCCACATTCCTATCCCTTGGTATAGTATTACTGGTTTGTGGATTTATACAAAAGAAATACTCGGGTATTGATGCGAACAAACCGTTCAAGTCATCCAGTTATGAAAACAACAGATAAACCAATCCAATGTCTGATAATAACATTATTACAAGTTTATTATCAGCAGGCATTTGTAAATTATCGGGGTTAACCTGCTTTTCCCTTTTTTAATGCGGCACCCGTCCCGCCACCCCGAAGCTACGGCAACATGTACAAACCGCCGAACATAGTGAGTCATTGAAAAAACAGCTATCGTGCACGGGATATTTTGTTGTAAATTTATCTCCTGGTACTAATGCTTACAGTAATGAGAAATACGATTAAAATATTAATTCTGGCGCTGATTATTAGTTCCTGCAGCGCAAAGGAAACTGAGAAACGCCCCGTTGAGCTGGCAGACTGGAAAAGCAATCAAACTGACATTGAGAACTTTGAGGACTTTGTCCATGGGAAAACCTATCTCCCGGTGTATTCTCATATATATCATATTCATGAGCATCGGACATTTGACCTTACCATTACTGTTAGTATTCGAAATGTATCATTGACCGATACTGTATATATTTTAAAGGCTGATTATTATAATACCATTGGTGAAAATATCAGACAGTATATTAGAAAACCCATTTTTATAAAACCATTGGAAACCCTGGAAATAATAATAGAAGAACAAGATACAGAGGGAGGCTCGGGGGCAAATTTCATTTTTGACTGGGCAAAAACAAAGGATAAAAATCCCCCTCTGTTCGAGGCGGTAATGATTTCAACATATGGTCAACAAGGATTGTCATTTACAACCAGAGGAGTACCGGTATCTGAATAACAGGTAAAAGCCAATTTGAGGATCCGGCAAAAGGGAGCTACTTATTCCGTTGTAGTGTTGGCTGTACAAAGAGAGATATATTGTACAATTGGTTTGCACTGAAAGTTTACTACTTATTTGCAGGGTTATGATCTATTATCATTTCCGGGATTTGTTGTTCAATTGATCCGGATGGATAGACTTTGAGTGACCGGATTTTC
>CAZFIF010000067.1:0-11452 GCA_964519065.1 uncultured Rikenella sp. | reverse complement strand
CCAGGAAGTAGGCAAAGATCATGTTGTCGATGAAGATCGACTTGACGAATATGTTGATTAAGTTTTCCATGACCCGTGATGCTACTTGTTTTCTTCTATCAGTGATTTATTCCGGCTGCGCTGTACCCAGATGATCAGACCCACGGTAATAAGGGCCATGGGCGGGAGTATCATCATGCCGTTGTCCTCATAGCCCCAGTTGTAAACCCCTATTTTCTCCATCACCGGGAAGCCCATGATGCTTCCGCTGCCGAGGAACTCACGAAAGAATGATACTATTATGAGTATCGCTCCGTATCCCCATGCATTACCCAGTCCGTCGAGGAAGGCAGGCCATGGTTTGTTGGCCATGGCGAAGGCCTCGAGGCGGCCCATGATGATACAGTTGGTAATTATCAGTCCCACGAAGACCGAGAGCTGTTTGCTGATGTCAAAGGCGAAGGCCTTCAGGAACTGGTCTACGATGATGACCATGGTGGCTATCACCACCAGCTGCACTATGATCCTGATACGGCCCGGTATCATCTTCCTCAGCGAGGCTATCACAACGTTTGACACTGCCATCACCACCATGACCGAGATGGCCATTACGATGGCGGGATTCATCTTCACCGTGACCGCCAGCGCCGAGCATATACCCAGCACCTGCACGGTGATCGGGTTATCCTGCCCCAGCGGATTGGTCAGCAGCTTCCTGTACTTTGCCGAGAAGAGCGGCTCTTTTTCAACGTTTTCCATATCTACTTCCTGTTATTGCTGAGGTATTTCTCATATTTTATCAGTCCGTCCAGCACCATATCCTCCAGTCCCTTGCTGGTGATGGTGCCGCCGGAGATGGCATCGACCTCGTGCCTGCTCTGAGGGTCAGCGCCTCCCTTAACGACCTTGATACCCACAAACTTACCGTCGCGATAGAGGCTCTTATCCAGGAACTGGCTCTCGAAAGCGGTGGTGTTGATCTCCGCGCCCAGCCCGGGTGTCTCACCCTTGTGGTCAAAGGTGACCCCGTCAATGGTGGAGAGATCCTCCTTCAGTGCTACGTATCCCCATATCGGACCCCAAAGTCCCTTGCCCTCCAGCGGTAGTATGTGAAGGGTGTCACCCCTGTCGTCCACTGCGATGAATACGGGCAGGTACTGCTCTGCCAGCGGCTTCTTCTGTTCGGCACGGAGGCCCACGGTGAAGGCATCAACGCCCTCCAGGTGTTCGCCTTCAGTGTTGATCACATAACTCTCCCTGATGTATTTGTCATAGAGCTCAACTGCGTCTGTCTTGGTTGAGCTGACATTGATCGAGGAGAGGATGTTGATCTTCTTCTCCACTTCAACATTCTTCTCCTGCCTGGGCTGCAGCAGCAGCGCCGTCAGGGAGAGGAGGATGGCGACGGAGACGATCATCACCACTGAGAAGACCATTATATATTTGTTGCTGAAATCTTTCATCTCGCTGTTTGTTAAGCTGTCCTTACTCGTTTTACCCTTCTCCTGATATTGGCCTGCACCACATAATGGTCTATCAGCGGAGCCATCACGTTCATCAGCAGTATTGCCAGCATTGTTCCTTCGGGGTATGCCGGGTTGAAGACCCTGATGATCACCACCAGGATCCCTGTCAGGGCGCCGTAAATATATTTACCGGTGTTGGTCTGTGCTGCCGATACAGGGTCGGTGGCCATAAAGACTGTGCCAAAGGCAAACCCTCCCATTATCAGGTGGTAATATGCCGGTATCTGTGTGTACTCGCTCCCTCCTGTAAGATTGAGCAGCAGTCCCATACCCAGTGCTCCAAGGGTCATGCTCAGCATTATTCGCCAGCTGCCCACGCCTGTCACCAGCAGTATCAGGGCTCCTATCAGTATGGCTATGACCGAGGTCTCACCAACAGATCCTGGTATGGTCCCGATAAACATCTCCATTGCTGAAGGCATCCGGGCAATACCGTCGAGCTTTGCCACCGCCAGCGGCGTAGCACCGGAGAAAGCATCTATGGCTCCTCCTTTCACGAGCCCCTCGATCCATACAGTGTCACCACTCATCCATGCCGGATAGCTGAAGAAGAGAAATGCACGGGCAGTGAGAGCGGGGTTAAGTATGTTCATCCCTGTGCCGCCGAATATCTCCTTGCCGATGATGACGGCAAAGGCCACCGAGACGGCGAGCATCCACAGAGGCACATCGATGGGCATGATGAGAGGTATAAGCATGCCGGTGACGAGATAACCCTCATTGATCTCATGTCCGCGTATCTGGGCGGCAACGAACTCAATACCCAGGCCGGTCACATAACTCACGACTATCAGCGGAAGGATCTTCAGGAAACCGAACCAGAACATCTGCATCAGCGACCAGTCGACGATGCCGAAGGCCCTGGTATGCTGCAGTCCGATGTTGTATGATCCGAACAGCAGGGCAGGGATCAGCGCGATGACCACGATGATCATCGTGCGCTTCATATCCATGTAGTCTCTTATATGTGCGCCCCTGGTGGTCACCTTGTCCGGAACGTAGAGGAAGGTTGCAAAGCCGTCATAGACGGAATGCAGCTTCTCAAGGCGCCCTCCCTTTTCAAAGAGGGGCTCCATCTTCTTCATTTTATCTAGCAGGAAACTCATTGCAGATTCATCGCTTTAATTAGTTCATCTCTTTTATCATCAGGTTGATCCCGCTGCGGATGATCTCCTGTAACTCGCTCTTTGAAGGATCGATATACTCGCACAGGGCAAAATCCTCCTCCGCCACCTCGTATATGCCCAGGTTCTCCATCTGTTCTACATCACCGGCCATTATCGCCTTGATGAGGTAGATGGGATAGATATCCATGGGCAGCACATTCTCATAGTGGCCGGTCATGACAAAGGCCCTGTGGCCGCCGTGAAGGTTGGTGTCCATCTCATACTCCTTCCGCGGAAGAAGTTTTGATACGAAGCTCCTCCAGTAGCTGAATTTCTTCAAGCCCGGTGTGGCCCATCCGAACAGCTCGTGGTAGTCGCCCTCGGGCAGCACGGTGACCATATTGTCATAGAAGCCGAAAGAGCCGTCAGCAGCGATTCTCTTGCCGGTAAGCACATTGCCGCTGATGACCCTGTGGTTACCCTCGCCGAGGTTCGCCTTGAGGATGCCGCTCACCGAGGCTCCGGGTGTGATGCGGTGATACTTGGGATGCAACACCCCTGTTCCCGCCAGGGCTATGATGCGTTCACGGTCATGGAAGCCGGTGTTGAAGAGACGGCCCAGGGCCACCACATCCTGGATGTCAACGGTCCAGACCACCTCGCCCCTGGATACCGGCTCAATATGATGTATCTGCACGCCTACATTGCCTGCCGGGTGAGGACCCGCAAACTGGTGGAACTCTACGCCGGTGAGGCTCTTCACCTCAGCCACCCTTGATCCGCCGGCCTCCTGTGAGAGGTGTATCTTCCCGTCGGTAAGACGTGATAGCGCATTGATGCCGGTCTGCAGATGGCTGCCATGCACGTTGGCCATAACGAAGTCAAGGTCCGGAGCCAGTGGCGCAGTGTCAAAGGCAGAGATGAAAACTGCCCTGGGGAGGGAGCCCGGAAGGGCGACGATATGATAGGGCCTCTGACGCAACACGGGCCACATGCCCGAGGCCAGAAGCCTTTTCGTCACCTCCTCACGCGTCATCGTGAGAGGGTCAGTGACACCGAAATCAACACGGTCATTGCCATCACGGTCAATGACAACCTCGGTAAGCACCCGCTTTTCACCACGGATGATCTCCCTGACCACCCCGCTGACAGGTGAGACATACTTTACTTCAGGGTAAGACTTGTCATGAAAGAGGGCTGTGCCCGCCATGACCCTGTCACCCTCCCTGACTTCAAGCCTGGCTGTCAGACCGGGGAAATCGGCAAACCTGACACCAAAACGGTCAACGGCTGTCTCCGGAAGAAGAATCTTCTCAGCCTGGCCTGCAAGCTTGATATTCAGTCCTTTACGTAATCTGATGACTGTTGACATATAGAGATCTACAACTTGGTTCGAAAGAGACTACAATAATAATACAATGTTAAATATTTCACAGGCAGAGATAATAAAAATCACAAATGAGCATAATATTGGAGGCCGCATTGCGGTGCGGCAGGATATTTGTACTTTAGGCCTGAATTATTAGTTATGACCGGAAAATTCACGACCATAAAAATATTAAGTTTATCAATAACCTGTCTTCTTGCCGGAACCTTTTCTTCCTTTTCCCAGGATTTTTCTTCAGGTGAATATTGTGCTCCGAATGTGAAGAGTATCTGGTTTGAGAAAGAGGGCTGGCGGCTTGCCTATCCTTTCGTGCAACCCGGGTCCGGTGAGGTGATGTTACTTCATTTTGATGTTCTTGACGGTGACGGGGGAACGCTTTGGTACCGCATCAACCATTGTGACCGCGACTGGAACAGCAGTGACCTGTTCACCAGCGACTATCTTGAAGGTTTTGAGGAGAACCAGATTACTGATTATCTCCCCTCCTTCAATACGAAGGTCAGCTACACTCACTACTCTCTCAACCTCCCCAATGATGACATCCGCTTCCTGGTCTCAGGCAACTATGTCATTACGATATGGGCATACGGGGAGCCCGATGCTCCGCTTCTCACGAGGCGCTTCTTCGTGGGTGAGAGCACCACCTCAGCCGCCGTCACTTTCCGGAGGCCGATGAAGCCCGGCACCACGGATACGCACCAGCAGCCCGAGATCACCGTCGCCCTGGGAGCGCTGCCGGTTACTGACCCCTACAGGCAGGTCACCCTCACCGTGATGCAGAACGGCAGGTGGGACAGGGCCCGCAGCAGCCTCACGCCCGATTTCGTCGGCAGCGGCAGGCTGGAGTTCAACACCCTCTCCGACAAGACGCTGATGCCCGGCGGAAACGAGTTCAGGTACTTCGACATAAAGACCATCAGGCAGACCCGGCAGAACGTACGGGCAACAGAGTATGTAAACGGAATATATCATGCTTACCTCATACCCTCTGACGACCGGGAGTTCAGGCAGTATTTCTACAATGAGGACTTCAACGGCAAGTACTGGGTGGCGATGGAGGAGAGCGACGAGCCGGACAGGGATGCCGATTATGTACAGGTATACTTCACCCTGCCTGCGCACCGTGAGCTGCAGGGAGGCTCGGTATATGTCGCCGGTGCCTTCACCGGCTGGAGATACGGGCCGGAGAACATGATGCGATGGAACCCTTCCCGGGGATGCTATGAGGCCTCGCTGCTGCTGAAGCAGGGGTGGTACAACTACGAATATGTATTTATCCCCTCAGGGTCTGACACGCCGGAGGGCTTTGCCTTTGAGGGCAGCCACTGGGAGACGGAGAACGACTACCTGATCCTCACCTACTTCCGTGACCCTACACAGCGGTATGACCGGCTGACCGGGGTCAGCGTGGTAAACACCCGTGATATCCGGCAGTAATCCTCCGTGTTAGTGTTATCGATCTGGGTAATAATGCCTGATATCAGGTTAATCGCCAGCTATTTTCTTAGAAATCTGATGTCACTAAGAGGATAATCAAGTTTTACTGTTTTCATGATTTCGCCTGTCTCAGGAAGAATAAACAACACCTCGTCATCAGAGCTGACAGCCAGATAACATTTGGTAACCGGATCATAGGCGGCCATACAGTAATGGTAACCGTCAATGCCGGTGATCTGGCTAGAACTTATCAGCTCTCCCGTTGCAGGCTCATAAATATCAATATAGCATTCTCCCGTCTCGCTTCCCGGTCTCATGGCAATAATATTGTTTTCATCGGTGTTATACACCACATTTGTCAATGGCTCAGCGAGCTCTACTGTTTTAGTCAATGTACCTGTGACAGGGTTTATATATAACAGATTTTTGTCAGCTCTCTGAAGGATGTACAACCTGTTCACCGGGTCGAAGAAGTGAGTGCAGAGATATACACCGTCATCAAGGTTGAACTCCTTGTTTAATACGATGTTACCTGTCTCCAGGTCAGTTGTAAGCAGATAAGTGTGATGTACCGGAATAGTAGCGCCGTTTGTACTGTCAGGGTCTAATATATATTCGTACTCGCCATAAGTACCAATAAGAATATTGTTCTCCGGGTCAATCACAGCGCTTGAAATGAGGCCAGGGAGCCTGATTGACCTGATTATACTGCCGTCACCGGTATTGACAAGAGTAAACACCGTATCACAGCTGACATATCCGTATCCGCCGGTATTCGGATCATATACAGTTGAACTAAGAATATAGCAGCTGACAGGATTTGTATTAACATAGCCTGAATCGAGGTCGATGGTGACCATTTCGTTTCCTTTGGCAGATTTAATGCCAGTGAGTATAAGGTTACCAGACCTGATCTCAAGCGGCTTTTCCTCGCACGCAGTAAGGACAAGAAGAATGCAGCCAATCAGAAATATAATATTTCTCATAATCTTAGGATTTATATGATTTCTATTATAGTACAATTATGTGTATCAAATATGGATAGCCTGACACATTCACGCATTAATGAAATTAAGCATATAACACATTACATTTATGAAATCAAACCGAAAACTTCTTAAAATATTGTTTTTGTCTTTTCGTCATAATAATGAACGGGTATAAAGTTATCAAATTTAACCTTAACCATTGGTCTTAATTCAGGGGAGTATTATAAACCTATCTACTTCCCCCCGATATAAGTGTTCTGGAATAATTATTCTGCCGGAGTCAACTTGGATACCATAAAACTTAAGACAGTTAACTGTTTCTTTATTAATTGTTTTAAATGCTGTGTAATACTCATTTTTAATAAGATTATTACCAAGTATGTAAATCAATTTATTTCTTCGAATAATGTATGATCCAAAGTCTTTTGTTTTTAAAGTATCATTTTTTATCTGATAATCAGATAAAATGCAAAATTCCAAAGTGCAAGGTTTTTTAAAGCTTAAATAATAGACTTCTCCTGCTTCGAAAAACAAATAGTTAATTGCATGTCCTCTATCTTCCACATAATAATGGAATAATACTGAATTTGTTTGCCCAATAGAATTCATGAATGGAAATAATGTAAAGATTAAAGCTATGCATTTAAAAGATAATTTCATATGGCAATCCTTTCCACCAGTTAGCGTTGACATTATTTATAATATTAATCATATAGCTCCTAACTCCATATTTAGCCCATGTTCCTCCATATGCCCATCTTTCAGCAAAGATATCCAGCCCATCTCCAATCCAGCCCCAGTATTTTCCAGATATTTGCGGGTAGATTGAATTCATTTTTAAAAATTGAAGCCTTCTGTACATATCTCCATTATGAAACATCTTGGCATGTACTAATTCATGATATGAAGTCATTATAAATCTTTTACCAGAGATCCCATTTTGCATTTTTATTATAGATTTATTCCCTCCCTCGTAAAGATTATTATAACCAGTTGGATTCCCATTACTATCCAGAAGGACAGTAGTTCCGTAGGCATTCTCAAGATCCGCATTAACAACCTGGGGACTTCCCGCCTCTAAGTATTCAGAAGGGTGATATTTTGTAACAGCATCAGATGGATTAATCGCAGTCTGCCAAATACTTCGTTGTTCTTTGGTCATTCCACCAGTTAAAGTGTTAAACCCATATTTTTGAGCTAATTTGTATCCAGAATAAGCACCTCCTACGAAACCAAAACCGGCACTATACCCCCAATTATCAAAGAATGGTTTATCAAATATTGTATTTGAAATTCCATTACCAAGTAAATTGGTGCCAGCATGTAGAAATCCATTTGGTAATATCCCTGGAATATTAAAGAATGAAAATCCGGCATTAATCAATCCAGATAAACCACCTCTCCAGGCACCATCCCAGAAGGTTCCCCCGTTTGACATCGACTTAAGCCCACCTCCCATCCATGCTACATCTAACTGCATTGCTGCAGGTATTAATGGAGGGCAAAAAATAGTCGCAAGGACTGTAAATATTATTTCTCCTGATGGATCCGTATAGACAAGTGGATTATTGAGGCAGTAAGCATACCGGTAAACCCAAAATCAAAGAACTCTATAAAATTTTATATACCTATTATTAAAGAATTTCTTATACTAATAGGCTTTATCTCATTTTTTCCAGTATAAGTCTTTATTTTTGATTTTGTTTTTCTAATATAGTTTTCATACTCAAGTATCATATAATACTCCTTATCTATGGAAAATTTATATTGTGATAGTAAATCTCCAATCGGTAGAAATATGTCCTTTATACTGAAAGCTTCTATTAAAACAAATCTAGGTACATTTAATGGATTTGCCTCCAACTTTGTAATCGGTGACAAAATTTCCCCATTAGCCTTTCTAATAGTTATTTTAGATGTTAAACCAGGAGTATAAAACCAAATATCCTGATTTGTTGAATTACTAATCTTAAAGCAAATGGTATCATTTACTGTTTGTTGCTTATCAATTGTAATCTCAATTTCTTGGTACATAAGTATTTGCATACAGCAATTAATAATAAATAAAAGCATTATCCTCATAATTAGAATCTTCTAGGAATATAGTATAAGTACCTTAACCATCCAGATTTGCCAGATCTCAATGCATAATTTGTCCAAGCTGAACTACTATAATAACTCGTTAATTGATTACTGTCAATTAGAGCAGAGAGAGGGATATGGTATTTCCCAGAGTTTTCAATTGCATGATGATATCCTAATAAACCATCACCACCATAATAGCCAGAATTGTCATGCCATCTACCTAATGCTTTACCTCCAACTTGATTATTGAGCCAGACGACATCATCATAATAATGTCCATGCTCATGAGCAATAGCTCTACGCACATGTCCTGATCCTCCAAGAAACTTACTGGCACCAATTTCAACTTTTCCTGTTACAGAATTAACTTGGGTTTTATTATTGGAAAGACTTATGAGAGTATTATCAGAATAATCCATATGCGGTCCTCCAAATCTATCTGTCCAGAAATCTAATGCCTTCTGTGCTCGTTGTTCATTAACATAAGTTTTTCCATTAACAATATTCGTTGAGTGATCAACCATCTGATTAAAAACCCCATCATTTGTACCAAACATGTTATAATCCTTCAAATTTTTAAAAGATTCAATCGTAGATTGACCAAAAGCAAATGCACCTCCAATAGCAGCACCATAGAGCATACCTTCACCAACATCATTGCCCCATAATGCAGCATCAAGGCCTCCGTTAATTGCTCCTTCTGCCATTCCCCATGCAACATTTGCCACAAATGTTCCTCCGCCTGCCATTGATAGAGCGCCTCCAAGCGCTCCAACTGCCGCACCACGTCCAGCACCTTTCCAAAATCCAACATTTGGGTCGTTTGCTCCTCTAATTCCACCTGTAACCGCTCCAATGTCAGCACCGATAGCAATTGGGAGTAAAGGTTGTAGTCCTGGAACTAACAAACAAATTGCCGTAAAAATAAACTCCCCGCTGGGATCAGTATAGATTAATGGATTATTCAGGCAGTAACTATACCAGTAAAGCCCCTTTTCTCACCAGTGCCCCGACTTTTCAATGACCAGATCTCGGGCTTTCTTTCAAAGAACGTTGTTAACCCTAAAGATACATATTTTCTTTTTTCAACTGAAAGCGTTTCAATTGAAAGAATAGAAGATTAGCATTCATCCGGTTCAGTTTTCCCGCTATGAAAGAGGTCAGAGCGTTCCTTCCATTGAGGTGGTTCAAAAAATAACCGATGCCCTGGAGGTTTCAATCGATCAGATCGTGTATGGTGACCAGGATAATAAAGCGGAACAGTCGATCTCTGATCGTGAGCTGCTCTCCATGTTCAAAAAAATTCAATTGCTCAGCGAACGCCAGAAAGAGACTTTGAAGGATTTCCTTTCATCTTATATCCTTAAAAACGATCTGAAGCAAAAACTGGCATAATCAAAAAGCCCCGGTCTCCCGAGGCTTTTTCCCTTTATTCCGTTTTTATTATCAACGCCCCATACTTCCCATATTTTCCATATATTTCCAATGCTTCTTGTTTATTAAGCATTCTGAGCGATATAACATCATCTTCTTTAAGCTTCGATAATGATTCTATTTTATCCTTGCTATCAAAGAGCGACTTGTCATTAAGCACTACTAACAGTTTTGAGTATACGGTAATTAACCCATTAAATTTCTGGGTACTATCAGAATAACTATAGCCTTCATTAACTTTGATCTTCCTAATACAATTCTTATCGATTTTCAACCTAGAAAATTTCTCTTGACTGATTTTAAGTCCATCCAAGATATACAATGGAGGATAAGGAGAAATTTCATGTCCAATTTTAATATTTGATACGGCATCATATTGGCTATAAGCAATGTTAAAAGTTAAGAAGAAAAATACGGTTTGAACTAATATCTTTGTCATAATTATAATCTCCTTTTATTACCACCGAAATGGAAACATAAAGAATCTAATAAATGGATCATACCAAAGCCCAGATCCTGCGCCGTGATATGAAAAGTCATATCTATTTATTACGTAAGAATCCAACCCAATGTAACTATCAAATTGTAAGTCGGCAGTACTGTGGTAGCGTGTAGTTTGCATTAGTCGAGCATTTCCACTTAATATATCTAAATCTGTTACTTTATCTCCTGTATTAGGATTTACCATAACATTTATACCAGGCTTTTCCCAGTGAGTATGATAAGATGCGAATGCATCATCTGGAACTGGGAAGGTTGGATCTATTGCATAATTATGTCGAGAACTTGCAGGAAATTTTTGTACAGAACCATCATTTAAAAGATAACCTCCATGTTCATTACGCCAAAATCTAGATCTCTGAAAATCAGCATTCATTCGTGTAAATTGACGATAGCTTATTTCATGTCCACCTATATTATTTGCTCCTCCCCATTTCCAAGTAGCATATGACATGCCATGATACATACCCAAAGATAAAGCCCCACTACAAGCAACAGACCCCCAATTAACACTACTAAAATCACCGTCATTATACAACAACTGGCTTGTAAGATTTGAAGCTGCACCACCGGCCAAAGCACCCCAGCCACCTCCAATAGCAGAACCAACTCCACCGCCTATAAAACCTGCTATTGCTCCGTTGATAGCTCCTGTTACCATTGCACTACCATCCCATCCGGTAGCCATTCCACTAAAGCCTGCACCTCCGACAGCTCCCGCCGCCGCTCCTGCAAGCATCGCACCGCCTCCCAAGGTGCTTACCCCGGCCGCTGCACCTCCCGACAGCCCGCCAATTAATGCACCGCCACCAACATAACCAGCCCATTCCCAAAAGCCTTGTGCTCCTGCTTGGTCAGCCATTATTGCACCTGAAGCTCCTCCTATTACAGCACCAATTATAACAGGAATGAACCAGACAATTTCCCCAGCCGGATCAGTAAAGACCAGCGGGTTATTCAGGCAATAGGCATACCGGTTAAAGCTTTGTGAGAAATCTGGTAACTGAA
>CAZFIF010000066.1:0-11706 GCA_964519065.1 uncultured Rikenella sp. | reverse complement strand
CAATCTATGGAATCAAGCGATCAGTACAATTTCAGTATTTTCACTCCCCGCAATAAGCATGGCCGAAAGAACAGGAATGTCATCTTCACCATGCTTGCCATCTGGGCGGTGGCAGTTTTCGGTTTTCAGTTTCTGCTGAGAGCGATAGAGAAACCCACGCCCGAAAAGGCCCTGACAGTTTTTGAATCTGAGTGGCCTGCTGTTACAGGTGTTAATGAGAAACAGGCCGATTACCGGGCTATTCTTACGTCACTCATTATGGTTAAGGGTAAGAATACTGTTTCTGCAGGCGATCAGCAGCTTCTGAGTGAAGCCATTAGCACCGTCTTATTCCGGATGGTACCGGACTCTCTGGCTGGCCAGGTGATGGAGGAGGTTACCGCATTGGAGTTGATGCATGCTGATATTGCTGCTCTGAAGGGCCAGGAGTATATGGACCTGAAATTCCGGATACAGGATGCCAGCACCGGCCTTATAGGGATGCTTGAACCGTACACCGGATACGGAATAACAAGCCTTGAAGCGCCGATTCTTGCTGCAAGTCTCAGGAAGGATTACCCTGCCTCCCTGACTGAGCCGTCGCTCATCCGTCTGCCGGACATTATGAAGCTTTATCTCACCCATAACCAGTCGGTGCTTACTGATACAAAATTTCTTGGATTTCCCTTCCATTACTTCTACACTGCCGTCTTTCTGCTGGTGCTTTTCGTGGCGCTTTGCATAGTCTACAACAGGCTGATAGAATGGCGCTTAAACAGAGAAGGCATTGTCGAATAAGTAAATTTCCAGAGAGAGATGAAAAAATTTTACTTCACATTCATATTACTCCTGACAGGAGCAATTTCATTAAATGCACAAAATCTCACCCAACTCGAGGGTAGTTTCAAGACAGGACCGGCAATCATACTGATTGCAATACTGGTGACGTTTGTGCTGGTAGGAATCTTCTTCCGGGCAAAGGACCCTACAGATTATTATGCTGCAGGAAGGAGTATCTCCAAGGTCGGTTCGGGTATGGCTATAGCGTCGAACTGGATGAGTGCAGCATCAGTGCTGGGGATGGCAGGGATGATGTACGGTTTCGGATACAACGGGCTGGCTTATGTTGTGGGCTGGACGGGAGGTTACGTTCTGTTGCTGATATTGATGGCGGCACAGATCCGAAAGTACGGAAAGTATACGGCCCCTGACTTTATCGGCGACAGGTTCTACTCACGTGATCTGAGGATCGTCAGCGCCATATTCACAATCCTGATATCATTTGCCTACTGCGTGGGCCAGTTTGGAGGCATCGGGCTGATGTTCAAATGGATTCTGGGGCTTAACTACTCCTGGGCGGTCATCATCGGCTCCTCCGTAGTCCTTCTCTACACGCTTATCTCCGGGATGATCGGGGCGACAAAGAACATGCAGATTCAGTATGTCATAATCGTTACCTCGTTTCTGCTTCCCGTATTCATACTTGCGTTCAAGTTTGATTATTTCTGGCTGTTGCCTCAGATAGGCTACGGTGCCGCTGTGACTGACATTGTTCAGGGGATGCCGGCGCCCAACATATCTGACGGTGTTGCCCTGCTCAATGCCTACGGGCACAACTTCTCCATCGTTCCCAGTCCTGAATTTGCAATGCCCTGGGACCCCTCAACAGGCACCACCTTCTTTCAGTGGATGGCTATCTGTTTTTCACTGATGGTTGGCACGGCAGGACTGCCGCACGTTATCCAGAGGTTTTACGTCGTGCCGAAGATTACCGATGCTCGCTGGTCAGTGGTCTGGGGGCTCTTCTTCATCAGCCTGGTATACTGGACTGCTCCTGCTTATGCAACATTCGGAAAGATACTCTCATCGCATCCGGAGGTGGGCGTGCTTGCCAAGGATGCCATCGTCGTTTATACAGCCCAGCTTGGAGGAGTGAACTCACTGATCGTTGGACTGCTTGCCGCAGGTGCCGTATCGGCAGCCTTCTCTACTGTCTCCGGATTATTGGTGGCAGGTGCCTCTGCCTTCTCGCATGACCTTTATGTCAAGGTTATCAACCCTGCCTCAACCCCGAAGCAACAGCTGAAAATTGCACGTTGGGGCACTGTTCTCATGGCCGTCCTGGTGACTGTGGTGGCACTGATGAAACTGGGCTTGATTGCACAGCTTGTCTCCGTCGCTTTTTCCATGGCCGCATGCACCATTTTCCCGCTATTCCTACTGGGCATCTGGTGGAGCGGGGCCAACAGGGCAGGGGCAAAGGCCGGCCTCTTCGCCGGCAGTCTTGTCACCTTCATCGCCCTGACATACTTTATCGTTGGCCTCAGCGGAGGCTCCCTACCGGGGCAGGCCTTTATCTCATACTGGCTTAATGTGTGGTATTTTGCATGGTTTGGAGCGCCGCTGGCGATAGTGGTGAATATTATCGTATCCTTGCTGACAAAACCAACACCCCTGGAGATTAAGAAATTCCTTGCTGAACAGGTTCACAATTGATGAGTCTAAAGGATCTGACTGTCATATCACCGGGAACCAGGAAAATACTGGCAATCACACTTTCGGTCGCGCTGGCGGCAGTGATATTTGCATTTTTCTATTACAGGGAAGTCAACAGGTCGGAAGATCCCAGGGTAGCCAGGGCCCGTGAGTATATGGCTGAGTATGACAGGCTATCGGGCGGGACAGAGAGCTATGCTCTCTTTCACCTGCTTGATTCCGCAGACCTGATATACAGGAGTGTCCCAGGGTACGGATCATCTTTTGAGAGAGGTGTGATCTACAATAACAAGGGCAGCAGCTTTCTGGTGAAGGCACTGTATGACAGCTCATTAACAGAGTCGGGTAAAGTTGCATTTCTGGAACTCTCCGTCACCTATGGTGACAGCGCCATCAAGGTATACAGTAACTGGCTCGATGAGTGGGAAGATCTCTCTGAAGAGGAGATTGCCAGCCGGCTGATGTCGGAGATGAGTGAAACAGATCCTGCCTTTGCCGGACTGAACTTTAACAGCATCTTCAGAAAACGGGTAAAGGATATGATGCTTGCCCGCGTTGAGACCCCGCGCAGACTCTCCGTGAGCTATACCAACAAGGGTACTGCCTATCGTCATATGATGATGCCGGATTCGGCCCTGCTCTGGTATGAGAAGGCACTTGCAATATGGAAGCACAACCGCACGGCAGAGAGTAACCTTAGTGTGCTTCTCGGAGGCGAGCCGGTGAAGCCGGGAATCATCGAGTCGCTCTTTCCACCCGACAGGAACAAGAATTGAATGTCAGGCTGCCCGGGCACTCCGACAGGAAGAAGAATTGAACGACAAACCGTCAGAAGCTGACATAAGGATCAAATTGAAATCAAAACAGACTATGATGAAAAAGTTATCACTGTTAATTGTAACTCTTATCTGCCTCGGGCCTGTGGCCGCAGCCCAGGATGAAGAGCCGGTGTGGGGGATAAAGCTCTCAGGTTTTGTGAAGACGGATATCTTCTATGATACCAGGCAGTCTACCGCCTCAAACGGCCTCAGGGAGGGCCATTTTTACCTCTATCCCGACAATGTGCTTTATGATGAGGACATGAACGACCTCAACGCCAACCCGTCGTTTCATATCCTGAACATACAGACCAGGGTCAGGGGAGATATCAGGGGCCCCGACGCCTTCGGTGCGAAGACATCGGGAGCCATTGAGGCTGAGTTCTTCGGAACGGGTGAGAGTGACATCAACGGATTCAGGTTACGGCACTCCTATGTAAAGATGGAGTGGCCGAAAGTGTCACTTCTTGCAGGTCAATACTGGCATCCCATGTTTCCGTCGGAGAATTTCCCGGGAACAGTCAGCTTTAACACGGGAGCACCTTTCATTCCCTTCAGCCGTAATCCCCAGGTCAGGTTTGTTTACAGTCCCGGCAGTTTCCTGAGTCTGACTATGGTGGCATATTCCCAGCGCGACTTCACATCGTCGGGTCCGGACGGCAACAGCAGCAAGTACATAAGAAACAGCGGCAGGCCGGGAATGCATCTGCAGGTCAGGCTGCCGGCCGGGGACAACCTGACAGCCTGGGGTGGGGTGGACTACAAGGTTCTGAGGCCTGAGATTAAGACTGCTGCCAACATAGAGACCGATGCCACCGTGGGAAGCATCTCTGCCTTTGCCACACTGAAGCTGAAAGCCGGGCCGGTGAATCTGTCGGTAATGGGTGTTTATGCCGAGAACGGAAGTGACATGGTGATGATAGGGGGTTATGCAGCTACCGGCACTCCTGATCCCGTTGACCAGATCAGGGAGTGGACCACCCTCAATACCGCCTCTTTCTGGGCTGACATCAGCACTACAGTCAACAAGACCCACTTCGGCCTCTTTTCAGGCTACTGCAAGAACCTCGGGGCCAGCGACCCGGTGCATGGAGATATTTACGGCAGGGGCAGCAACATAGATCATCTCTTCAGGCTCTCACCCAGGGTAACGGTCACGGAAGGTAAGCTGAGTATTGCGGCGGAGCTTGAGAACACGCTGGCTGCATACGGCACCACACAGTCTGACGGCAGAGTGGATGAAACAGGCAGTGTCACCAATATGCGCCTGCTTCTCAGTTTCATTTACCGTTTTTAGATGGTAACGGAGTGGAAGTCATTGCCTGCCTTCAGCATCAGCTCGTTGATATCGTCTATTGCCAGGGCAGCCGCGAATTGACTGTCGGCCTGCCTGACCCTGAAGTCAACCCTGTTGTCGGGTTCCCGTCCACTGCCTATGCAGTAGGCCTGGTGAGAGAGACGTATGAATGACAGGTCTTTCCAGGCACGCACTGTCCTCCTGAGCAGCTTATGACTTATATGGTTGCCGTCGTAAAGCCCGAGGATCCTGTCAACGGTTGAATGACCTTCAAGCCCGTATTTCAGGGCATAGAGACGAATGGCTCCCGTAAGGGCCATAAGCAGTCGCTTGATATCTGTTGTCTCTTCAGTAAGAACAGAGTGTGACGGATTGAACTGTCTCAGGGCTGTGGACATATGATAGAAGAAAATATCACTGGCCTGAAGAGTGCTGTTTACATAGTCCCTCAGCTCACTGCAAAGGGCTTCATCTCCGTAACAGAACCGGAAGTCAAAGAAAATGGATATGTCAAGTATCTCTGAAGGCCCCGGCATTCTTATCCAGTCAGCAAAATATCCCTTCCAGCTGTCAAGAGGCTGGCACCATTTCGGATTCCCGGCCATATTATTACCCTTGCAAAGTGAGAACCCGATGGTGTCAAGCATCTCATTGGCTCTCTTCCCAAGGGCAAGGAAGTAATCTCTTGCTTCCTCAAGCCTCTCTCCCCGGAGGTTCTCGAAAATGATTGCGTTATCCTGATCGGTCAGGAAGCTCTGTTCACGTCGTCCTGCGCTGCCCGTCTGGATGAATGAGAAGCGGCACGGCGGTCTGCCTGCCTCCCCGATGGCGAGTTCCATCACCCTCTGGCAGATGGCATCGGCAATGGATGAGATGGTGAGTGATATCGAATATGCATCCGCATGGCCCTGCAGCATGGCGATAGAGGCCCTTCTGCCTGCCTGCCATGTCTTTCGGAGTCCGTTAACGGATGCCGCCCGTGCTATTTCATCAACGATGAGTACCGGGCTCATTGCTGCTGCATGAGCAAGATCACGCTCTGTGATCATCCCCGTCACCTTGCCTGATGCACCGGTAACGAGCAGGCACCCGGCAGGGCTGTTGCGGATCCGGTCCAGTGCTGAAGCGACACTGTCATTTTTGTCTATAAACTGCGGAGGTGCATGCATCACCCTGAAGATCTCTCTGCCGGAGTGCATCCCCCCTGCAATTGAAGATCCCATGGTGGCTGCATCAGCAACGCCCAACGGCTCACCGTTACTGTTCACGACAATTATCACACCGGTGTTATTCTCTTTTAACAGGGAGCAGACACGCTCAACAGGCGTGTTCTCAATGCATGTCACAGGAGGTTTCATGATTGCTGACACCGGAGCACCCATAATATATGCGGTACCAAAGGCATCATGACCTGCCAGGGGCAATCCCGGCCCCGTGGCTGAGGCTGAGAGGATCTCTACGGTGCCATCACACCACGTTTCATCTGTTCCCGCGGTGACAACCTTGAGGCTCACCAGGGCACGAAATTCGCTGCCATCCTTTTTCCTGAGAGTAACCTCCCTGTTTAGGAGTTGTCTCTCTTGCTGAAGCATCTGCCTGAGGGTCTCCATCTGCCTGGCATTGGCGAAGAGGGAATCGACATCCTGTTTTTGCAGTTCGCGGAGATCATGGTAGCCGAGTATTTCCAGTGCGGGGCCGGTGGCATGAATAAACCGCGGGTTTCTCGCATAGGTTATGCGGAAGAAACCTGTACCGGCGTTGTCAAGCAAGGAGACCGGTAATTGTATGGATGATGCCGCAGTATAGCTGGTTGACGGGCGGATAACAATGAGGACCGCATTGCGGTCGCCGAGGGTCAGCCTCGAAAAATCCGCATGACAGCTAACCGTGCTGCCGGTTTCTGTTTTGAGCATACATACTGTGTATTGACGTGCAGCAAGCTCTTCCCATAGCCTATGAGGATCATCGGTGCCCCTGATAACATCCGATTCCAGGATATCCGTCAGATTGCGGTTCAGAAGCTCATCCTCGCTGAGACCGATCCATGACAGCAGTGTCTTGTTTGCCTGCAGGCCCCGCTCTGACCATATAATCACTCCTTCGGAGGCTGCCTCGGCCAGTGTCCTGTAAAGTTCCCTTGATTTTCTAAGCTCATCCTCAGCCCTGCTTCTCTTCTGCTCTATCTTATGGCTCTGCCGTGAAATGGCAAGGAGCAGTGCCAGAATCACCAGCCCGAAAATCCCTGATATTGCCACTGCCCTTATCTCCATTCTGCGGATCTCATCCCTGACATCCTCAACATATATTCCTGTTCCGATGACCCATTCCCACGGTTCAAACAGCCTGACATAGGACAATTTGGGGACTACACGTGTGGAATCATCATTCCATTGCCACATGTACTCAACATAGCTCTCCCCTGTTTCTGCCACGGCCTCAACGAATTCAACGAAAATAGTCTTGCCCTTTGAATCACGGAATCCGCTAAGATTCTGGCCGTTAAGGTCGGGACGGTAGGGATGGGTTATCATCACAGGCTGCCGGTCAGTGATCCAGAAATAATCCTTTAGGTCCTCTCCGTACCTTATGTTATCTACGGCTCTCCTGGCCTGTTCCTGTGCATCGGTTCTGGCAACGGTGCCCGCACTCTCAAGCGAATGATAGTATTCCAGCAGGCTGTAGACCGATGAAGTCATCTCATGAATCAGGTTCCTCTTGCGGTCCATCATCACCTTTTCAAATCCAGGTATAAGGTATAGGAAGATCATACCGGCAAAAAGAATAAAAGCCAGAAGAGCAGGGAGATCCACCTTAAGCAGGAAGATCCTTCTTTTTCCTTTTGGGGCCTTCTCTCTCATGATCCTGTCTGTATTACCTTTTCATGCATAAGATACAACATCCGCATTTCCGTATCTATCACCGAGAAGGAGGTTCTTCCGTTACCTCCTGTCAGGGGTGGCAGAAGCATCATGGTCATCTCATGGCCGAGGAAGATTGTATCACCCGGGACCGGATGCAGTGCCTTCACAAAGGAGAATGGTCCGCGGTGTGAGAAGTAGGCAAAGGGTTTGTGTGAATGGCCCGACAGGGAGAAGCTGACCCCGTGATGATGCATAAATTTCCACAGCTCCTTAATATGGTGCTGCCGCGCAACATACCTGGTGGTTGAGCCTGTAAAGTCAGGGTAGACGTAATGTGACAGCAGCAGTGTCATACCGTTCTCCGAAACAATCTCGTATTCAGGTATCGTATTGAGATAGGCGATCTCCTCATCACCCAGATCATTGGGGTCTTCGCCTTCAAATGACCAGACGAGGCCTCCCGAGGCCTCTCTTCTCTCAGAGGGGGTCATTTTGAACCAGTGATCAGGGTACCTGTGGCCGTTAGACCAAGATGGCAGCCTGGAGGCGGCATGAAGATCATGATTGCCGGCCACAACCCAGCGGCAGTTTGATCTGACAAGTGAGACGCACTGCCTGGCGCTTCGGCGGAAGTGATAATTGTAGAACCTGCTGTCATAACCGGCAATGTCACCCAGGCAGGCCAGCTCATCACACCCCTGGTCATCAGCCACTCTTAGAACAGCCTCAAGCATTGACACGTTTTCGTGTATGTCAGTGATAATACCGATTTTCATCTCTCCCGGATGATATGCCTCTTCAGGTACGTTAAATAAAGACCAATTTACGCACATTTGCCGGAATAGCATGCTCCTGAGCCGGCACACGTTATTAAATTAGAAATATCAGTATACTTGTAAAATTTTCCTGACGATCACCGATAATGAAACGCGATTATTCGGCTTTCTGTGACAGGGGAGCAAGCTGGGCTGAGGAGTATGTTGCACTTCCCACAGGGGTGGAACTGCGGTCGGTCACCTTCACCCCGGCTGTGCCGACGTCAGCTCCGCCGGTAATTTTTATCCCGGGGATGGGGTCGATAATTGAAAATTTCAGGGAGACTGTCATTGAACTGACGCGCAGTCATACCCTCTTTTATGTTGAGACAAGAGAGAAGGCCAGTGCCCGCATCAGCAGGAAGCACAGGTTCAGTGTTGAAGATATTACGGCAGACATAATTCACTATGCCGGGCATAAATTCCCTGACGGCGGGAGGTATGTAATGGCAGGCTACTCACTGGGTGCAACAGCCATTGCCGAAGCCTTCGGGCGTCTGGAAAACAAGCCTGAAAAGATCATTCTTATTGAGCCCAACAGCTCCTTCCCGTTTCATGGCTGGCTGTTGCTGCTCTCAAGGGCTGCGGGCATTATCTATCGCCCAGTGAAGCCTCTGCTCAAATGGTACCTGCGACGTTTCAGGATAAATCTCAGGGAGGACCCCGAGATGTACCACATCAACTGCCGCATACTCGATGCCGCCGAGCCGGTGCGGCTGGGGGCGGCTGTCAGGCACCTCGCTCCTTACCGCATGGACGGATGCCTTAAGCAGATCAATGTGCCATCACTGGTGGTTGTTGCCTCAAACGACAGGTTTCACAGTCATGACGGGGGCACCGATATAGCCCAACGCATTGCCAGCGCAGATTACTTCGATATGGTTGACAACAAGCGGACGCACAGTGCCGAGATGGGCCGGGTGATCAGTCAGTTTGTTTGTTCTCCGGTACAAATACCAGCTCAAGCAGGTCAGCCTTAGCAAGCAGCTTTTTCACGACTTTCCTTATATCCTTTGTCGTTAATTTGTTTAGGATATCCTCATAGTTGGCGGGATCATTCCTGTCGATTCCGTTGAGGTAGTAACCCTGTACGGCTTTGCCCCAGTAGCTGTTGTGTTCGCGCTCCTCCTCACGGGTCTTCAGCATATTGCTGACGGCCTTTTCGAGGTTGACCTGTGACGGTCCGTTCCCGGCCATATCGGCAAGCTCCCTGTAAATGATCTCCTTCAGTTCGGGTGCCCTGGCAGGATCACACTCAAAGGCTATCAGCAGGTTTGTTTTCTCCTGCGGTCTCTTCTCTGATGATGTATTCAGGCTGACGCCGTAGGTGCCGCCCTCCTCCTCACGCACCTTTTCGGTATAGACAAGGTCAAGGATATTCTTGAGCACCTCCATCTTCAGATAGTTCGTGGGAACGAACTTAGAGTCTGCACTGTAACTCATTATCACGGTAGCCTTGGGTACAGCGAGGGGAATGGCAATCTCCTTCCTGACCATTCCTTCCGGCTGGTCCATGCCGAGGTCCTTCCATGTCTCGCTGCCCTGCTTTGAGGGCAGGGAGCCGATATACCTGGCTGCCATTTCACGTGCCACCTCCTCATCAATGTTGCCGGTAATGAAGAAGGTAAATGCCGAGGCGTCGTCGAAGGCTGTCTGGTAGATATAATTCACATCATCATAGCTGATAAGCTTCATCGACTCCGGGGTCATGAGGAATGTACGGGGGTGGTATCCTGTCATGTTCATCTGGAGACTGTCGGACATGATCTTGTTAGGGTTCTTCTGCATGGCCGTTATCACTGCAGTGTACCGTCCGATGATAGCGTCATAGGCTTCCCTGTTGTAATTGGGCTGTGCAAAACGGAGGTAGAGCAGCTGCATCATCGTTTCAAAGTCCTTTGGCGTCGAGGAACCTGACACGGTCTGCAACGTCTCCTGCAAGCCCAGTGAGACGGAAGCCTTTTTTCCTGCAAGCATCTTCGTCAGTGCCACGTTGTCAAACTCTCCCGCACCGTACATCGATATGACTGCCGGGAACAACGAAAGTGAAGGCGCCAGGGAGTCGTGGTAAAGAGATTCGCCGCCAAAGGCATATCCTGACAGTGTTACATTGTCCTTCTCATAATCGGCATGTCTGAAAACAACCTTTGCACCGTTTGAGAGGGTCCACTCTGTTGCACTGAATTGTGGCAGTACAACACTTTTTATCACTTCTGCTCCCGGAAGAGGCTCACCAATCAGGTCTGTGCCTCCGGTCAGGTCTTCATAAGGTTTAATATCAGCGGCTTTTACCTTGTTTACAAGTTCAAAAGCCTCAGCTTCACTGAGATGATCTCTGTCATCGGGGCCTTCTACAACTATGAAGCTGTTGTCGTCGGAGATGAGTCCCTGAAGCCTGGAGGAGACCTCTTCCAGGGTAATCTCCGGGAGTATTTTTTTGTAATATTCGTATTGCAGGTCAAGGGAAGGTATCGGTTCGCCGGTAAGAAAATGATCACTGGCCTGAGATGCCCACCTGTCGTTGCTGATTTTGTCCCTCTGCTTGTACATGTTCTCGAAATTGGCAAGCATTGTAGCTTTGGCCCTTTCCAGCTCACCTTTGGTAAAGCCGTGTCTTTTTACTCTCTCAAGCTCCGTCAGTGCAGCTTCGAAGGCCATGGCCTCCTGATCTTCACGCACTGTGGCGGAGAGGACGAGGGCATTATAGTCCCTGGCGAGGAAGTCGCTGTAGTTCAAGGATCCGTTAACGAACGGAGGAGTTCCTTTCTGCACGATCTCGCTGAAACGGCTGCTCATCATCCTGTTCATCAGGGCAACCACATAGCCGTCACGGATATAATCAATATCTTTTTTTCTGAGGTCAGGTTCACGGTCGTGGGTGATAAGGCTGACGGAGGTCTCCGGGGCTTCCGGGTCAGTGATGAGGAGGTATTTGGTGCCCTGTTTTGGGACAAGCAGGTTCTGCGGCCTGGGAAGAGGGTTGTCAACTGCCGGTATCGGAGAGAAGATCTCTTTGATCTTTGCCTCGACATCGTCTACGTCAATATCTCCCACCACTGCAATGGCCTGCAGGTCCGTCCGGTACCAGTCGTGGTAGAAGTTGCGCAGTGTCTCAGGCTCAAAGTTTTTAATTACCGCTGTATCGCCTATAATGTCCCTAACTGCATACTGCGATCCCTCGAATAGTACGGGCAACATCTGTGTCATCATCCTCCATGATGCGTTTCGCCTTGAGCGCCACTCTTCGATTATCACTCCACGCTCCTTGTCGATCTCCTCTTCGTTTAGGGTAAGGAAATCAGACCAGTCAGCGAGGATCATCAGGCTGGTGTCGAGCAGTCCTGGTTTGTCTACCGGCACGTCACTCAGGTTGTAGACCGTCTCGTCGAAGCTGGTGTAGGCATTGATATTACGGCCGAAGGCAACCCCATGACGTTCAA
>CAZFIF010000065.1:0-12036 GCA_964519065.1 uncultured Rikenella sp. | reverse complement strand
GATAAATGCACCCTGGACATCGGGCAGGATACCGAAGCTGTAACAGGATTTGCGAATTTGGCGGTTAAACGCTGAAATGTGAAAAAAAACGCCCCCGATTTGCCAGCCGGCTGTCGGGGGCTTTTTCTATTGGTATTTGCAATGGGCAATCTGCGATTTTCGATTCTGTCCTGACATTCCCGACTTCCTCGGGACAGGTTCATGTGCGGGATTGAGACTCCTCCTTTGTCGTCGCCTCGAACTGCTGACTGAAGACTGAAGCCCCCCTTCAGGCTGGCTGCTCGCTAAAATGACCCACCGGGTCATTTATTAACGCTCGCCCCTCTACTCCCTAGAATCTCTTGGTATAGGCATGACAGTATGGTGTCTTGCCATTGCGGAAGTAGTAATCCTGGTGATACTCTTCCGCAGGATAGAACTCTGATGCCTTCGTGACCTGGGTGGCAACCCTGAGTCCCTTCTCCCTGAGCAGTCCAAGGTATTTTATGGCTGTCTTTTTCTGCTCCTCATTCTTGTAGAAGATCTCCGAGCGGTACTGCTCACCAATGTCCGGGCCCTGCCTGCCGACCTGGGTCGGGTCATGTATCTCGAGGAACAGTTTGAGAAGCTTCTCGTACGATGTCTTCCCGGTGTCATAGGTGACCTTCACCGTCTCGGCATGGCCTGTGTTCCCTGAAGTCACCTGGCGGTAAGTGGGATTTTTCACATGTCCGCCGGTGTATCCTGACTCAACGGCAACCACTCCCGGCTCTTTCTGCAGGAAGTATTCCACTCCCCAGAAGCAACCGCCGGCAAAAAGGGCTGTGCCGTAGTTGCCGGGGCCGATTACTTCCGGCACAAAATCTATCGATACCGAGTTGACGCAGTGACGGGTGTTTTTCGCGGTGAAGCCCTCTCCTTCGAAGACATGTCCAAGGTGACCTCCGCATGAGGCGCAGACAATCTCTGTCCTCATGCCGTCAGCATCCTTCACCCGCTTTACGGCTCCGGTGATCTCATCATCGAAGCTGGGCCACCCGCACCGGGCATCAAACTTGGCATCGGACCAGAACAGGGCATTACCGCACTGTTTGCAGAGGTATGTTCCTTTTTCGTTGAACTTCTCATATAGTCCAGTGAAGGGATATTCGGTAGCCTTACGGATAATAACCTTCTCCTCTTCGGCGGTCAGATCGTTCAGGACCGGCCTTTCCTGCGACTTCATTTCATTTTCTGTTGAAAGCATGGCAATCATTATAATTATTGTATAAAACAGACGTGATTTCATGACACTTGTTTCTCAAATAACAATTAAAAGGTTTAAAGGTTTTGAAAAAATGCTCATTATCAAATAATATTATGGCATAAATGTTGTTTTAAAAATAAAGTTATTTTTGTGTCGGACTTAAAGGCAGATACCATGAAAAAAATTGGTCTTATAGTTGTTTTCGCTTTCCTGGCTGCGATTGCGCTCAGTTCATGCAACCGTCAGGTATGCCCAGCATACGCCAGCAACGATAAAGACAACACGGAACAGGCAGGCTGATAGATGCCACTGTTCGTCTGCCAGTCTTGATATTTGCGGCATCCTGAATATGAGATTTTGGCATCTTATACTATTTCTTTTACTATGTGCTCCGCTTGCAGCGCAGGGTGATCTTGATCCTCAGAACCGTCTCTTCTGGCGCAATGAGAGGTCAGTCGGTGCCGCACTGAACTCTGACGGCTGGTCGGTTATCTACCGTGACCTGCGCCAGATAAAACCGTACCACAGGTATTTTCTTGAAGGCAGCGTTGAGGGCTTCAGACATCCCAAGGAGACCAGGCTGACAAACTATTATTTCCAGGGCACAGGCTCCTTTGTCTTTGGCAAGCTCAACTCCACCTGGACCCTGGGTGCCGGGGCAGGATACCAGCAGGAGATTTTTGGCAAGCATGACCTTGGTGGTGTCTCGGTAAGCTGGTTTGGTGGCGGTGGTGCGACGGTCCTGTTCGCCAAACCCATCTACTACAAGATCATTGTGTTTCTGCCCGACAACTATTACACCATTGAGGAGCAGAAGTTTGATCTGACCATACACCAGCCCCTTGACATCATGAGCAAGTCTTCACCCTTCAAAGGCCTCAATGAGACAAAGGTCTACCCCGGGCTCTATGCCCGCGGCGGGTTCAGCTTCGAGTACAGCAAAAACGACAGGCTGACGCACGCCATTGAAGTGGGGGCCTCACTCCATGCCTTCACCAGAACCATACCCATTATGGCCAGTGATGACAACAAACAGTTCTTCCCTTCAATCTTTGTCAGTTACCGGATCGGCATGATTCTCGATCCAATTAACCCCGCCTCCATATTCGACTTTTTCCGCCGTCGCCGGCCAGAATAATTTCTGCTCCACTTTGTCCTCTCCTTTTTATTTTGTACCTTCGCCCCGCATTTCAATAACCTTATTAACTATTTAACAATGGCAAAGATAAAAGTAGCTATCAACGGATTCGGAAGGATAGGTCGCAATGTATTCAAGCTTGCATTTGACAATCCGAACATTGAGTTTGTGGGGATAAACGACCTCACCGATACAAAGACACTTGCTCACCTTCTCAAATATGACAGCACCCAGGGTCAGTACCCCGGTGTCACCTATGATGATCAGAACATCATCGTTAAGGGTGACAAGATAAAAGTGACTGCAGAAAAGAACCCGGCAGCAATTCCCTGGGAGTCGACACCCGACATCGTTATTGAGTCAACCGGTGTTTTCACAGTGAAGGAGAGCCCCAAGGGAGGCTACGGTGACCATCTTAAAAACGGTGCCAAAAAAGTTATTCTCACTGTACCTGCCAAAGATGCCATTGATGCAATGATTGTCGTGGGTGTGAATGATGATGCGCTCAAGCCTGAGCACTCCTGTGTATCAAATGCTTCATGCACCACCAACTGCCTTGCTCCTGTGGCAAAGGTCCTCAATGACAACTTCGGCCTCGAGCTCGGCTACATGACAACCATCCATTCATACACCAACGACCAGAGGATACTCGACCTGCCGCACAGGGACCTCCGCAGGGCCAGGTCAGCAGCCCTCTCGCAGATACCCACCACCACCGGCGCAGCCAAATCGGTCGGCAAGGTGATACCGGAACTGAAGGGCAAACTCGACGGGATCTCCGTCAGGGTCCCGACCCCGACAGGCTCGCTCGTTGACCTTGTTGCAGTACTGAAGAAGGCAGCTACGAAAGAGGAGATCAACGCAGCCATGAAAAAGGCAGCCGACGGTCCTATGAAGGGCATCCTCGAGTATACCGAAGACCCCATCGTCTCCGTGGATGTCATCCACAACCCTGCCTCCTCGGTCTTTGATGCCCAGAGCACTATGGTCAACGGCAACATGATAAAGGTTCTCTCATGGTATGACAATGAGTGGGGCTACTCAGCCAGGTGCCTCGACCTCATCATGATGATGGGCAAGATGCTCTGAGAAATTATAAACCATAAAAATAATATAAAGACGTCCGGGAAGGACGTCTTTATTTTTTTGAGGGGGGGGTAAGGGCCAATGGGATCAGAGTACCATCTGTACATCCATATTCACGCCGGCAGAGTCACGGTAGTGCTCTCCAAGTTCATGCATCGACTCATCATCCTCCTCATAAAGCCATGTGATACGTACACGGTACTGTGGCTGACGATATCCGCTCAGCATCCTCAGAACATCACGCAGGGCCTTTGAAGACCCGCTGTTTATGTATTCAAGAAAGATAACCACCCGAAGCTGGTTGAACCTCTCAAGGTGATTTCTGATCCACTCCTCGAGAGGACTGTAGATCACCTCGGGCCTCTCAGCAATAGACCTGCCGGTGATGCTGAGGATATCCTCCTCCGGATCATAGGTTATCCTCGGTATGTTGTTTGAACCCGCCTGAATTATCTCAATGCTCATTGCAATCAGTGTTATTCAGATCCTTCAGAATACAATTATACCAATTTATCACTCATACCGCAATGCCTCTATCGGGTCAACCGACGAGGCTTTCACAGCCGGGAAATAGCCTGACGCCACCCCGACCATGAAGCAGGCCAGCACACCTCCAATAACCCAGACCCATGGAACAGTGAAGCTGGAGCCCATTCCCAGCGACACAAGGTTGCCAATCAGGATGCCCGCCAGGATGCCAAGAAGACCTCCCAGCTGCCCTATTATCACAGATTCATAAAGAAACTGCTGCCTTATAACCGATTTTCTTGCTCCCAGAGCCTTGCGCACTCCTATCTCACGAGTCCGCTCAGTAACCGATACCAGCATAATGTTCATCAATCCCACAGCAGCCCCGAACAGGGTAATGAGCCCGATGATCGTAGCTGCAAGCGTGACATACTTTATGTTCTCCATCAGCATCTGAATGATGGAATCACTCTTCTGGATATTGAAATCCGACTCGTCGCGGGCATCAAGGTTCCTTATTATGCGGAATATGCCTTCAGCCTCACTGGCCATCATGTCGAGACTCACCGACTTATAAGGCATCACGCCGATGTTGTAGGTTATGTTGGGACGCGAAAAGTACTGCCTGGCAGTGGTGACAGGTATGACAGTGGTCTGGTCACTGCCCATAAAGCTGCTGCCTTTCGACTTGATAACACCGATCACCGTCAGCTTCAATCCGGGAAGGCTGATATCCTTGCCCAGCGGATCCACCCCCGGAAAGAGGAATTTGACTATATCGTGCCCTATGATCACCACGTGTCTGTTACTGCTGATATCATCAGGTGAGAAGTTACGACCCGATTCCAGTTCATGGCCCGCAAAAGTGAGATAGTTCTCGTCAGAGCCGAGAATCGAGATATTCGGGTTGGTCTTGTTGTTCTTGTACCTGTACTCTGCCAGTCCGGAAGCATTGAATGACACCGATACCCATGCAGGCTCCCTGAACTTCTCCTTGAATTCCATGGCTTCCCGGAAGGTGATCTGGGAATAGTTCCGCTGGCGAATGTGCTGGTTGCCGATTTGCACCCTCATGGAACGCGATGTAATGGAGAATGAGTTGGCCCCCATCATCGTAAACTGCTCTGTAAGTGTACTCTTCAGTCCGTCGATTGCCGTCAGTATCCCTACCAGGGCCATAATCCCGAAGGCGATTATGGCCATCGTAAGTACCGCCCTCACCCTGTTAGACCGTATTGCCTTGAAAGCAACCCTGATATTCTCATAAAATAAGGTGACCCTGTTCACACTCTTCCTCCGGAATTTAATAAGGAACTAAGATACAGCTTTTATTAATTTCTGCTTACGGGATAGCCAAAATGATGATTCCTGTATCATAATTAAAGAATTAGTTGTACATTTAATTTCTTAGTTATAAATTTGCATTATATAATCAGGGTTTATGGAGATAAGAGAACTGACAAAGGCTGAAGAGGAGGTGATGCAGATCCTGTGGCGCATAAAAAGAGGCTTCATTAAGGATTTGCTGGAGAAGTTTGACGAACCCAGGCCCGCATATTCAACTGTCAGTACCATTGTCAGGATTCTTATTGAAAAGGGCTTCATTAATTACAAAGCATATGGGAGGACACACCAGTACTTTCCGGTCATATCAAAGGATGATTACAAGAAGAGCCGGTTAAGCAGTCTGGCCAGGAACTATTTTTCAAACTCATACCAGAAGATGGTAAGTTTTTTTGCCCGCGAAGACTCTTTGACCATCAAGGATATGGAAGAGATCATGGAGATGATGAAAAAGGCAGAAAAGGAAAACCGGGAGTAGTATGGGAAGCATACTGATATATGCAATTGAAAGCAGCATCTGTCTTACGTTGCTGTGGGCCTTTTATGAGATTGCCCTCAGGAGTGACACCCGCCACAGGAGGAACAGGTATTTCCTTCTTGCATCGATGGCCTTTTCAATATTGGCTCCGTTATTTGAATTCAGGATGATCATTCCGGATGGGATTCTCCCCGGGGGCGGACTGGCTGCCGTGTTTTTACCCGAGGTAATGGTTACACCGTCGGGTATGCCTCATGAACCGGGCCTCTGGCAGGCAGTGCTGCCCCTGCTTTACATGGCCGGGGTCATCATTTCTGCCGGTTTTATGGCAGGTGGCATTCTGGCAATTCTCAGGCTGCGGAGAGATGGCAACATAAAGGGAAGGATAATAAGCATTGAATCAAGGGAACCGGAGTGTTTCTCGGCCTTTGGCCGTATATTCCTGAGCACCTCCGTCACCGGTAACAATGCATCACGCATGATAAGCCATGAGATGAAACATGTTACCCTTGGTCATCATGCCGACCTGATCTTCGCAGGAATGATTGAGATAATCCAGTGGTTCAATCCTGCCGCTTACATGGTACGCCGGTCGCTGCAGGCCGTGCATGAATATGAGGCTGACAGCAGCTGCATAAGTGACGGAGAGGAAGCCCGTTCATACCAGGAGCTGCTTCTTCAGTCACTGCTTAAGACGCGTACCCCTGTCCTTGCAAACACTTTTTCAAACAGCTCACTCATTAAAAACCGAATTATCATGATGACAAAGAAAAGAACGGGAAGCAGTGCTTCCCTGAAGTTAATTATTGCGCTACCGCTGGTAGTAATCCTGCTCCTCGCATTCTCATGCAAGAATCGCACTACAGCCAAAGAGGCTGCCCCTGCACAAGAAGCCGGACAGATGGCCCAGGCTCAGGATGAAGTTTATACTACCGTTGATGTCATGCCGGTCTTCCAGGATGACACTACCCACCATGCATTTATGAACTGGATCATGGCCAACATGAAATACCCCGAAGAAGCCGCAAAACAGGGCATTCAGGGCAGGGTTATGGTGCAGTTCATTGTTGATGAGCAGGGTAATGTAACTGAAGCAACAGTTAACCAGGGGGTTGATCCGCTCCTTGATCAGGCAGCCCTTGATCTGATTGCCAAAAGCCCGACGTGGACCCCGGGTCGCCAGCAGGACGTTCCGGTAAAGGTTTCAATGACCATACCGATAAATTTCGCCCTTCACTGACAGGGAAACAATTTTTATGAAAAGAGGTCTGGTGGCCTCTTTTTTTTTCACCCTATCATTTTCATACCTTTGCCCGTGTGAAACCCGCATGTATTGAATTGACAAATATCTGTCAGTATGATTTTTCAATTATACGGGTTCTATCTGACCATTAAATTATTTTTCTCGAATGAAACCGGGCTATTTATCCCTCAGTAAGAGAACCGACTCCTTTGCTCTCCTTGGCAGCGCGATGCGTGAAGCTGCTGCCGGCTCTGCTGCCGGTTATGCGGCATCATTGGCGCAACTGATAGACTCGGTTCATCACTACAACCCCTGGTTCACCCCTGAAAATGTAAGGCTGGCTCTCTCCTCTCTCGGCAACACGCTGGCACCGGAGAAGCTTCAACGCTGGCTCTCTGCCTATCCTGAGCTCATTGAAAAGCGCGAACCTGCAACTGTGGGGGTGGTGATGGCCGGCAACATACCGTTGGCAGGCTTCCATGACCTGCTCTGTGTGCTCATCACCGGCAACAGGCTGCAGGCCAGACTGAGCAGCAAGGATGATATCCTCATCAAGGCTGTGACGCAGACGCTGACGGACATTGAGCCTGCATTCATACCTTTCATCCGGCTCACTGCGGACAGGCTGAAGGAGTTCGACATGGTCATTGCAACCGGCAGCAACAACACCTCAAGGTACTTCGAATACTACTTCCGGAAAACTCCCTCCATCATCCGCCGCAACCGCAACAGCATGGCAATCATTGACGGTACTGAGACAGAGAGTGAACTTGCAATGCTGGGAGATGACATCTTCCCCTATTTCGGGCTTGGCTGCCGCAACGTCTCAAAGCTCTTCGTGCCCAAGGGGTATGACGTGACTGTGCTACCCCGGTACTGGAGCAGGTATGACTCCCTCCTCTCCCACTACAAATATGCAGTGAACCTTGACCACAACAGGGCGGTGATGACAGTCAACAGGGAGCCATTTACCGACGGCGGGTTCATAATGCTTAAGGAGTCGGCCTCACTGACGCCTTCGCTTGGGGTTCTTCACTATGAATTTTATGATGATCCCGACCTGCCGTTGAGAGAGGCAGAAGCGCACAGAGACGCCCTGCAGTGTGTGGCAGGGCACGGTCATCTTCCGTTTGGAACAACGCAGCAGCCCGAATTATGGGATTATGCAGATAATATAGATACTGTCCGGTTCGTTCTAAAAATAAATAGCATTCTGTGAATGTATATTAAAAAATATTAAATTGCACAGTTTGAAAAAGTGAGAGATATGGTTTACAGGTTTGTGGTGTTATCTGATGAGGATGAGGCATTTATAAGGGAGTTCGAGTTTCTCGACAGCCAGAATCTGCTTGATTTTCACAATGCCCTCCAGGAAGAGCTTGAGTTTGACAGATCTCAGATAGCCTCCTTTTACATGGCTACAGACAACTGGGAAAAGGAGGAGGAATTTACTCTCTTTGACATGGGTGCAGGCTCATCGACGATGGAGAACGCCGTTCTGGAGGATATCATCTTCCGCAAAAACCAGAAGCTCCTGTATGTATTTGACTTTTTCAACGACAGGGCTCTCTTCATAGAGTATGTGGGTGAGGTGAAGGAGGAAGATGACAGGGAGTACCCGGTTTGTACAGCGTCCAAGGGGCTGCCTCCCAAGCAGGTCACCTTTGGCGGTGTATCCCGCAAGAAGTACAACAACCTGGTCGTTACTGATGATGATGACGATGACGATGTTGATGATGATGAGGTTGTTGATGACGAAATCTTCTTCACTACCGACGATGAGGAGGACATGTCGGAGTTTGACAGTATCGAAAGCATGGATGAGGATGACATTTAGCACCCCTCCACGGCAGATCAGATGAAAAACAGCCTTGTTGTCCTGCCCGGTCCTACCGGGGCGGGAAAGACTGAGTTTGCCATAGAGCTGGCCAGCCGTCTGGGCTGCAGCATCATCTCCTGTGATTCAAGACAGTTTTACCGTGAGATGAAGATCGGCACCGCGGCCCCCTCCGATCAGCAGCTCTCCAGGGCCAGGCATCATTTCGTCGCTTTTCTCTCAGTAACAGACTATTACAGCATCAGCCTCTTTGAGCGTGACGTCCTCGCCCTGTTACCCTCTCTCTTTGCGGAGAACCCGGTGGCAGTGATGACCGGAGGCTCGATGCTCTATATGGATGCCGTCTGCCGGGGCATGGATGACATCCCCGACACTGACCCTGATGTGAGGCGCAAATATGCCGGCATCTACGAGCAGGAGGGCATAGCCGCCCTGCGCATGGCCCTGAAGCTGGTTGATCCGGAATATTATGCCCGGGCGGACCTGCAGAACCCCCGCAGGCTGCTGCGTGCCCTGGAGATCACAGAGAGCACGGGGAGGCCCTACTCCTCCTTTCTGACAGCGACAGCCAGGGAACGTGATTTCGCTATTGTGAAGGCAGGGCTGACACGTGAGAGAAGTGAGCTGCACACTATTATTGACAGGAGGGTTGACCGCATGATGGAACAGGGGCTGGAGCAGGAAGCGGCATCGCTGATCGGCTACCGTCACCTCAATGCGCTCAGGACTGTAGGCTACCGTGAGATGTTCAGCTTCCTCGATGGCGCGATCACCCGCGAAGAGGCCGTCTCCCTTATAAAGAGAAACACGCGGCGTTATGCGCGCAGACAGCTGACATGGTGGAGAAAGGAGAACGACATCACCTGGTTTGATGCCTCAGACCATAAAAGGATAATCGACTGGATTGTCAACCAGCTGGCTGGCTGAAACCTGTCTCAGACAGGCTCCCTGAGCCTGCGGATCACCTCAGCGGGATCCGATGATGAGAAGACGGTGCTGCCCGCAACCAGCACATCCACGCCTGCATGCACCAGTACAGGGGCATTCTGCAGGTCTATCCCGCCATCGACCTCGATCATCACGTCATACCCACCCTCATCGATCATGCTTCGCAACTCCCCTATCTTATTGATGCTTCCGGGGATGAATGTCTGACCTCCGTAACCGGGGTTGACCGTCATCAGCAGCACCATATCTATATAGGGAAGAATATCCTTCAGGAGCATCACCGGTGAGTGGGGATTGAGAGTGACGCCTGCTTTCATACCCAGCCTCCTGATCTCCGTCACTGTACGGTGAAGGTTGTGGCAGGTCTCATAATGCACTGTAAGGTTCGTTGCACCGGCATCCCTGAAGCGCTCAAGATACCTGTCAGGGTCAACAATCATCAGGTGAACGTCGAGAGGCTTGACGGAGATATCGCGTACAGCCTCCACCACCGGGAAACCAAATGAGATGTTCGGCACGAACACCCCGTCCATGATGTCAAGGTGCAGCCAGTCGGCTATACTCTCGTTGATCATCTCAACTTCAGAGGCAAGGTTTGCAAAGTCAGCGGCAAGAAGAGAGGGGGCGACAAGGTGGTTCATATCAGAAAAATCTTTTCATATTCACCCCAGGTATGATTTGAGAATACGGCAGCGGGTGGTAAACTGTATGCGTTTTATCGCCTTTTCCTTGATCTGTCGCACCCGTTCGCGGGTGAGCTTCATCTCCTCACCTATCTCTTCAAGGGTATAGGGATGTTTCATGCCGATGCCGAAATAGAGCTTCAGCACCCTGGCCTCGCGGGGGGAGAGGGTACTCAGCGCCTTTTCTATCTCATAGGAGAGAGATTCATTGATCAGGTTGCGGTCAGGACTGGGGGTATCATCGTTCTGCATCACGTCGTACATGTTGTTGTCCTCCTCTGAGCTTATGGGGGCATCCATGCTGAGTGTACGTCCGTTTGTGCGTATGGCTTCCTTAACATCCTCAGGGGCTATCTCAAGCAGGTCGGCTATCTCCTGTGCCGAGGGCTCCCTCTCATACTCCTGCTCCAGTTTCGAGTATGCCCTGTTGATCCTGTTGATGGAGCCGATCTTGTTGACCGGCAGCCTGACGATCCTGGCCTGCTCGGCCAGTGACTGCAGTATTGCCTGCCTGATCCACCAGACCGCATAGGAGATGAACTTGAAGCCCCTGGTCTCGTCAAAGCGCTGCGCAGCCTTGATCAGTCCAAGGTTGCCCTCATTGATCAGATCAGGAAGCGTCATACCCTGGTTCTGATACTGCTTTGCCACCGACACTACAAATCTTAGATTAGCCTTTACCAGCCTGGCAAGTGCGTCATGATCTCCTGACCTTATCCGCCTTGCAAGCGACACCTCTTCATCAGGTGTAATGAGATCAACCTTTCCTATCTCCTGCAGGTACTTGTCAAGAGATGGCGTGTCACGGTTGGTGACCTGCTTGGTGATCTTTAACTGACGCATAGACAATAAATTATGATGCCCGTGCTCCTGATCAAGGCAAAAGCCCTCAATTTTAGTAAAAATTTCTCAATAAAACAACAGCTGTGCAATTTTTCCAGTTTTCAACACCTGCCGGGGCAGGGCAAATCACCTGATATCTATTTTATTACCCTGCCGATTATTTTGAACTTATTATTTGGAAAATAAATAATTTATGTGTACTATTGCACCGGATTACCGGTGTTATACCGGTCTCACAGTCGGCGGGATTTTATCATTCCCCACTTCACCAAAAGAAATCAATCTTATTTAATTTCTCCACACATTTCAAAAACATGCATGATATTCTTGAACTGAGCGAGATGCTTGTTCCCGAATTGCGGGAAATAGCCAAGCAGCTCAAAATTAAGAGGGCAGAGCTCCTCAAAAAACAGGATCTGATCTACAAGATCCTTGATCAGCAGGCCATTGATGCCGCTGATGCCCGCAAATCGGGCAAGCCTGCAGAGCAGGCCCCTGACAGGCCCCGGCAGCGTCAGGAACCTCCGAAGAAGCAGAGGCCTGACCGGCAGAAACAGCAGCACTCTTCGGGCAGGAAGCCCCAGGAGCAGGCTCCCCAGAAGGCCCGTGATCAGCAGGATCAGAGACAGGCCGGGCCGAAACCCCAGGGCAAGCAGCAGCCGCGCGATCAGCAGCAGAAACCCCAGGGTCAGCAGCAGAAGCCCCAGGGTCAGCAGCAATCCCGCGACCAGCAACAGAAGCAA
>CAZFIF010000064.1:0-12039 GCA_964519065.1 uncultured Rikenella sp. | reverse complement strand
TTTATTGATAAGATATATATCATTCTCTTGGGTAGTTCTGCGGGTTATTTAGTAATTTAGTATTTGATTTTATTTTCTACTAACCCTAAAAACTTACCTATGGAAAGACCAACCCTATTAAGTAAGTATCTAACCCTGATTGTTGCATTTTTCCTTTTATGCGGCGTGATAAACGCGCAGAATGTGACAGTAACAGGTACCGTTACCGGCTCTGATGATGGCCTGCCACTCGGCGGAGTAACGGTGTTGCAAAAGGGTACCACCAATGGCGTGGTATCCAACTCTGATGGAACTTATTCCATTACTGTACCAAGGAGTTCAACCCTGGTATTTTCATTTCTGGGTATGGAATCCCAGGAGTTCGTGGTTACCGATCAGCGTGTCATCAATGTGGAGATGTCATCTGTCACTACGATGATGGACGAGATTGTGGTGACGGCCCTCGGTATCTCACGCGAGAAAAAATCTCTCGGCTTTGCTGTGACGGAAGTCTCCGGTGATGACGTGGCCCTGGTTAAAGACCTTAATATCACCAACAGTCTCTCCGGAAGGGTGTCCGGCGTTGTTGTGACGCAGGGGGCATTCGGTCCCGGCAGCAGTTCCCGTGTCATCATCCGCGGTAACAACTCGATCACCGGAAACAACCAGCCCCTCTATGTGGTTGATGGGGTTCCCATCGACAACTCCGGTTACGGAACTGCCTCTGATGCCAACACGGGAGAGTACTCCAAATCGGACTTTGGCTCCGGTGTCTCTGACCTGAACCCTGATGACATCGAATCGATGTCGGTTCTCAAGGGACCCAATGCGGCAGCTCTTTACGGCTCACGTGCAGCCAACGGTGTGATCCTTATCACAACCAAGAAGGGTACCCGCAACAGGGGCCTGGGTGTAACCTACACCGGCAATTTCACTTTCGAGACTCCTATGATACTACCACAGTACCAGAATGAGTACGGACAGGGAACCGGCGGGAACATAACCACCATTTATGATGAACTAAGAACCACCGGCGGATCATGGGGAGCAAAGCTTGACGGATCATCGCAGCTCTATTACAACGGTGAGACCAGGCCCTATTCACCACTGCCTGACAATGTCAAGAACTTCTTTGAGACGGGTTCCACGCTTGTAAACACTCTTGCATTGGACGGCGGCACAGATAAAGCGGCAATAAGGTTTTCATATACAAACACCGCAGCTGATGCTATCATCCCCGGTTCAAAACTCAGCCGTCACAACTTCAACCTCAGGGGTACGGCTGATTTGACCGACAAGCTGAATGTCGACGCCAAAGTGACCTACTTTGTGCAGGAGGGAAATAACCGCCCGGTACTTGGTACCGAGGGTGTCCTGGCATATGTATACAACACACCTCGTAACGTTGACTTTGAAGATCTGAAGGATTACCAGAACCCTGCCGACTACAGTGTAAAGTCTGTCACCAACGGCTCGGGTAACCCCTACTGGTATCTCCTCCATGACAGGAACGACGACTTCAGGGACCGTATACAGGGCTTTGCCAAGGCTACGTATAAGTTTACGGACTGGCTCTCTGCATTTGTACGGATTGGTACTGATGTTGTAAATGAAAAACTCGAATCAATATCAAATGTTGGACACTGGTACTTTCCTGCCGGCCGGCTGAATTTCAGCAAGACGCGATCATCGGAGACGAACCTCGACGCACTTGTGATGTTCAGCAAGTCACTTGCACCCAAAGTTATGCTTGATGCCAACGTAGGTGTAAACCACATGTATCAGACATACGAGCGGCAGGGTGTCTATGCCGAGAACTTTAAGATACCAACCAAGGCCACGCTTGAGAGTGCTGCCAATACGATTCCCTCCTATACACCCATGAGAGAAAAGATAATTAACTCAGTGTATGGTTCGGCAGTTCTCTCATATGACAACTTACTGTTCCTTGAGGCAACTGCAAGAAATGACTGGTCATCATCACTCGCACCGGGTTACTGGTCATATTTCTACCCCTCGCTGAGCGGTTCCATTCTGATAAGTGAACTGGTCGACTTCCCCGTGATGGATTATGGCAAGTTACGGGTCAGCTGGGCCAAAGTGGGATCGGATACCAGCCCCTATCTGCTGGACAATGCATATGATATGGCTTCCGCTGCCGGCAGTTACCTGGGCCTTACAATACTGACACGGCCCTCTACGAGGTATAATCCCCTCCTTAAGCCGGAGCAGACAAGCTCGATCGAGTTCGGAGGAGAGTTCAGATTCTTCCAGAACAGGTTATTTGCTGACCTGTCATATTACAATATCAAGTCCTATAACCTGATAATGAGCGTACCTATTCCTGCAGCTACGGGTTATACGAGTGAGCATACCAATGTTGGGGAACTCACCAACAAGGGATTCGAGATATTGCTGGGAGGAATACCTGTTTCGACAAACGGATTCACCTGGGAGGTGTCAATGAATATGTCAAAGAACAACAACAAGCTGGTGGAACTGATCGAAGGGCTTGACAGCTATACATTCTCGACCACCAACAGCGGTGTGGTACTTGTCCAGGCAACCGTCGGAGGCGGTTATGGCGATATTTATGCCACGACCTACAAGAGAAATGAAAACGGGGATGTGATAGTAAATGCTGCCGGACAGTTCATCATCGGTGACCGGGAGCATGTAGGAAACTACCAGCCCGACTGGGTAGGCGGACTCACCAATGTCTTCTCATACAAGAGCCTGGCTCTCAGGATGCTGATAGACGCCCGCATAGGGGGTCAGATCTATTCGGGTACTGATGCTGCCCTTGATGCTTCGGGTACTTCTGTCAGGACACTCGACTACAGGGAGGGAGGAATAGTAATTGATGGTGTTGTTAATACAGGCACCGCAGAAGCTCCTGTATGGAGTCCGAATACTGTGAACATCAATGCCCAGCAGTACTGGGGTTCATATTCCGGTATTGGAGAGAACTATGTATATGATCAGACAAATGTCAGGCTCAGGGAGATATCACTTTCGTACACCCTGCCATCCTCGATCATGAACAAGACGTTCATAAGGGGTGCATCTGTAGGCATTACAGGACGAAATCTGTTATTCTTCTATAATGCGATGGAGAACTTCGATCCCGAAACCAGTTACAGTGTGAGTAACTACTCTCAGGGACTGATGTATTACACCCTGCCGACAACCAGAAGTCTGGGTCTGAATCTGAGACTTTCATTTTAACAATTAAAAGTTAAAACTATGAAACCATACAAAATAATATTACCGCTCATATTCGCACTGGGTCTTTTTGGTTGTACCAAGAACTTTGAGGATATCAACAAGGATCCCAATGCAATAACGGCAGACGAAGCCAGTGCCAGGTACTTCATAACGGTACCTCAGTTCAAACTCTTTGCACCTGACAGGTATCCCTACTGGAGGATACATCTGATTCACTGTGACAGGTTTGCTGGTCATTTCCTGTTCGGTCACAATTACTCATGGTGGAATGACGGGCTTGGCTATTCTTACAACTCGGCCTACACGGATGCCGGATGGGACTTCCTTGCCGGTTATTTCGGCCAGCTTGATAACTTCCTCAAACTCACAGCTGCGGGAGGTGATTTCGAGAATGAGTATATGTACGCTGTGGGCCTCATTATGAAGGGGATGTACTACCAGATGTACACTGATGTCTTTGGTGAGATACCCTACTCTGAAGCAGGAGATCCGGATATTCTCTTACCGAAATACGACACCCAGCTTGATATCTACAAGGGTATCATTGCAGACCTGGATGCTGCCATGGCCACTATTGGCAGCGCAACCAGAACCGGCGATGGGGTGGACGACCTCGGTGTAAATGACATCTATTGCCAGGGTGATCTGCAGCAGTGGAAGCGCATGGCCAACACACTCAAGCTGCGAATAGCCATGAGAGCCCTGGGTGCTCCCGGAAATGACTTCTCCTCCAATGCAATCACCCAGGCACTCGGAGCTCCGCTGTTATCCGGAGCCTCAGACAATATTCTGATGGAAAAGGACAACGTTATTTCACAGTGGACTTCAGCAGCCTACAGTGACGTATGGCAGAACTTCGGCGACGCAGCCGGCTGGACACTGGGCAAGGAGCTCGTTGATTATATGCGGGACTATAATGACCCCAGACTTGCAAAGTATGCTAAACCGGCTAAGGGAGGGACCTTTACCTTCGTGAGACCTGCTACCGGGAGCGATTATGACCTCTTCCCAAAACGGGTTGACTTCATCGAGCAGACGCTTATAGATGCCGGCGCTGTGGTGACCAGGATTGACGACGGTGACAATGTTACCCTCGGAATCGAAGCCAACAAGTACTATATCGGACAGCCGGTGCGCCTGAACGGGTTTATCAAACCCCTTGTCAGGATGGAGTTCTTCTGTACTCCTGCTGACGAGATCTATGCGAAAAAAGGAACCGGGCAGAAGATCAGGGAGGAGCTTGTGATGTCAAGTGCTGAAGCTTCATTCCTTAAGGCAGAAGCTATCGTGCGCGGACTGACAGGCGGAAATGCACAGGAAGAATTCGAGGCGGGTATAACTTCCGCAATGAAACTCTGGGGTGTTGCCGACGGTGCGATAGCCACATATATTGCCGGGGAAGATATTGCCGACATCTCCGGAGGGACCACTGACGAGAAGCTGGAGAAGATAGCTGTTCAGAGATGGATAGCAGCCTATACCGACGGCTTTGAGGCATGGGCCATTGTGCGAAAGACGGGCTATCCGGCCTCACTGGCTGCCGGTGTAACCGACTTTGACATCTATGCTCCCGGCGACATCAACGGTGTATATCCGGAAAGGCTCAAATATGGTACCGGCGCATACAGCCAGAACGTGGATAACCTGAATATAGCCATCGGAAGACAGGGACCCGATGGTATGGATACAAAGCTCTGGTACTCCAAACCTTAGGAGACATCAGCAAGCTTGCCAATGAATATAACTGCCCTGTGCTCACTGCACAGGGCAGTTACTTTTAGTATGTCCTGGTCATCGTCTGCGGGACGGCGATGATGAAATCGGCCAGCCCTCTGTTTTCGGTATCTAGCGACGCAATCTCATCCTGCATAACGGTGGTGATTGTAGCCACCCTGATGCCGGGCCTGTAAAGCTTGAGATAATAGATGATACCCTGGTAATTCTCCGAATGGTATGCCCCGTTGTAGTGTATGAAAGTCTGCCCCTGCTCAAGGTTACTGATGACAAAGTGAGCCATGGTGGCATCCTTGGCCGCCTGGGCTTTGGGGAAGTTTTCATTCGGTTTGCCACCCATACCCGGCATGCCGTGCATCGACATCATATCCTTGTAGCATTTCAGCTCCGGGTCATATGGCATAGGCAGTGGGGCAATGAGCTTTTTGGCATCGGTGGTGAGGCTGTCAAGCACTTCAAATCCTCCCCTTGACACCATGGAAGCATACCTCCGGGGTATGTTGGTGGCAATAAATGAGAGACCGTTCTTCCTGGCAAATTCCACAAGCGGCTTGTAGTCTGTTTTGTAGTTTTTCCAGAGCTTGACTTCCGCCTCAAACTTGTCAGCCTCGTATTGTTGCAACAGGTATTCGTCAAGAACCAGCTGATCATCGGATTCGAACATCTCTGCACCAAGGACAAGGTTGGCGCCGGCTTTCTGATAGAGGTCAACGGTAACTTCATATTCCAGCCAGTGGGAAATGGGATTGTCATGGAGTTCTCCGAAAAAGATCACGTCAGCTGAGCTGACGGTTTCGATCATCTCCTGGTAGATTGTAGTTTTGCCATCACGGTCGTACAGCATGTATGCCGGTTTGTCAGACCGGAAGGAGATAAGTGCAAGTGACAGGGAGAAAAGAAACAGTGCTGATGTTTTCATAGTGCCGGGGGTTTGATCTTTTGCTATCAGATACAAATAAAATCAAAAAATGTTCTTCCCGGCCCCGTAATGACTATTTGTTGCTGTGAGCCGTAAGTATGGCTTTCACGTTATAATCTTTGGTGTAGTAAAATGCCGACCTGCCCTGCTTATCCTTAATGAGGGGGTCAGCGCCGCGCTCGAGGAGCATATTCACCACCTGACAGTGCCCTCGTGATGCGGCGGCGAAAAGAGCTGTGGCGCCCGTACCGGTCTGCAGGTCGATCTGTGCACCGTGATCAAGTAGCATATTGACTATATCGCTCTTTCCATTCAGGGCAGCCAGGACCAGGCCGCTATTGCCGTTTGCCGTCTGCATATCCACCATCGCACCGTGGTCGAGCAGAATCCTTACTATATCGGTGTGACCCTCCTGGGCGGCAAGAACCAGGGCAGTGGCACCGTTGCTGTCCTGCAGGTCTGCCGCGGCTCCCTTGTCCAGCAATACTCTGACGGCATGGGCATACCCGTTCTGTGAGGCCATGATCAGTGCTGTTGATCCGTGACTGTCATGCAGATCAGTCTCTGCTCCCCTGTCGGTCAGGAGGCTGACGATCTCACTGTGCCCGTATAATGAGGCTACTATCAGAGGGGTTGCACCGTTATCAGGAGTATCGTTCAGGTTGGCACCGCTGTCGATCAGCAGCCTCACCACCTCGGCATGTCCGTTCTGTGCTGCCATGTAAAGGGCGGTGGTACCGTTGGGGGTACGCCGGTCAGGGTCGGCACCCTTGCTGAGCAGCGCCCTGCAGACATCCGCTGCACCTATCTCCGAGGCACACATAAGCAGACTCGCCCCATACTTGTTGCAGTAGTTGGCATCATCAATGTTCTGAGCAATGGCCAGAGCGTTTTTCAGATCATGACAGCCGAGGGCCTCGTACAGTTTCTTCGGCGAGCCTTTGGTCTGGGCTTCGGCAGGCATCAGACATAACAATAGCATTAAGGCGACAGATGCCGCACTGAAGAACGTTTTCATTTGACCGCTGTATAATATTCAAAATAAATATAGAGCGGCAGGTGCTGTTATACAAGTCATATTTGATCTTCAGCATCATGCTTATGACTAACAGCTCCTTTTTGAAGACATTATATTTTAAAACAGTGAATTAACCTTCTATCCGGATCGGTTGAAAGTTACTTTTTGAAGTGCCTGATCAGGTAAACAACGACAGCAGATATTATTATCGACAATGTTATCATCAATCAATTATAAGGTTTTAAGGCCCCGGAACGGGAAAAGGTGACTGGCAGGAGGGAAGAGGATTATCTCAATCTTGATTTTCTTTCTCTTTCTCTTTCTCTTTCTCTCTCTCAAACCTTCGGGCGATGGCTTCATTGTCTTCCCTGGCACGGATATCCCTCTGAAGGGAGTACTCTTCTCTGCGTTTGGCCATAGCCTTGATGTTTTCCTCATTTGCCTCAGGAAAACGGTCGTTAACAGTTATTTCATTTTGCATGATGCAAAGATACTACATAAAAGGGCCTGATTTACAAAACAGTGTTAATAATTCCCGGGCTTCAAGGGCGAACGTCACTTATCTGCTTCTGAATCGAACAAAAATGTGCATTGTCCGTATAAACCTAAGTGATTGGTTTTTTTTAGTCTGAATAAATTTATCGTCAAAATCTGAACAGTGTTGACCATGAAAAGGGTTCTTTTACTACTGGTCGTTTTACTGATCGGCCTCGATGCTTTTTCGCAGACATTCAGAAGCCGGTCGGCCACCATAAGAAGAGACGGGTTTGAGATAGACCGCACCGAGCGGTCGATCTACATAAGCGACAGGGAGATAACGATCTCCAATTACCTGAACGGTAATACCAGTCCGCTGGTGCTGAGCGTATACCTTATTGAGGAGAAGAAGGACAGGTTTGACGGCATCTGCAAGCATTACTACTGCACTGTAAAAAATGATGAGCAGTTAAGTCCCTGCCGCAAGATCGTGGTCATCCAAAGGCCATATTCCATCACGCTAGAGCTCTTCCTGGCTGACAACAATAAATATGTGCACGACCTGGAGATAAATGGGTAGGGAGAAGCAAGCTTCTTCGGCTTACTCAAATAAAAAATCCCGCTTACGCGGGATGCTCTTTGTGATCCCGGCGGGATTACGCCTCCTCTGTCGGCGTGATCCATAAAAAGTGGCACAGTACAAGAAATCATATGCCTTCGGGGGCAGGATTACGCCTCCTCTGTCGGCGTGATCCATAACAGGGGGCTCCGGACAAAGAGCATCCACCTGCGGTGGTCATTTTTTATCTTTCATAAGCCTTCAGAAGCAAGCTTCTTCGGCTTACTCAAATAAAAAATCCCGCTTACGCGGGATGCTCTTTGTGATCCCGGCGGGATTCAAACCCACAACCTTCTGATCCGTAGTCAGATGCTCTATTCAGTTAAGCTACGGGACCGTTTGAGGGTGCAAAGATAAAATAATTTTCATTTTTTACGGAATAATTCTTTACGGTTAATGCGACACATGGTACGAAGCCGCCAGCTGGACTAAACATAAGGCCTCTCTGCCAGATGATACCTTATCTTCGCCAGGACAATGGATAAGGCCTGTCTGTCAAATGAAATCTGACCAGAACCGGGACCATGAGTATGGCGTACCAAAAGACATTGAGAGTTGAAATGAGTTGAATAATACGACTATTTACCACCATTTATGAGCATATGTTCATTATATTTGCATATTGAACAGCAGCCACCTGCACTCACTGTCAAACTCAGATGATATCCGACTACCGCTGCATATACTGCCTGATGAAGTCCTACGGGAACAGGCTTGAGAAAGCCAACATCCCTGTGACTGCAAAGGAGCAGTTTACACGTGGCATGCTGGGGATACTGAATGAAAAATGGTACGGCATTTCGGCACCCGACTGCGCCCGTGATATTCAGAATCTGTACAGGTCTGTAATAAACGACCCTGACCCTTTCCTGGAGATGAAGCGCGAGAGCAACAACACCGTGCTGGAGATGTACGGCGACCTGGAGGAGATGGTGCAGAGATCTCCGGATCCGTTCCTGACAGCCGTCAGGCTGGCAATAGCCGGCAATATCATTGACTTTGCCGTGCATGATCACTGTGACCTGCAGGGAACAATGGATCAGGTTCTTAAGTCCGATTTTGCCATAGATCATACCGGCCCGATGAGAGAAGAACTGAGGAGGGCACAGAAGGTACTCTATATAGGAGACAACGCAGGTGAGATAGTTTTTGACAAGCTACTCATCACCGAGATGTCGCATCCCGGTCTCATTTTCTCTGTAAGAGGGGCCCCGGCAATCAATGACGCCACCATGGAGGACGCAGAATATGTCGGAATGACCGGGGTGACGAGAGTGATCTCGAGCGGATATGACGCTCCCACAACAGTAGTCTCAAGATCAGGCGACGTTTTTCGCAGATGCTATGAGGAGGCGGATCTGATCCTCTCCAAGGGACAGGGAAACCTAGAGGGGCTGATAGGGGAGCATGACCGCCGGATATACTTCCTGCTGATGGTCAAATGCGACGTCATTGCCGAATATCTGGGGGTGGAAAAAGGCAGCTACGTGGTTTACAATGACGTGATTGCTCAGAAAGAAAACAGAAAATAAAGCATCATGATAAGTTTCGGTCCTGTTCCTTCGCGGCGCCTTGGCAAGAGCCTTGGCATAAACAATATCATCAGGCCGAAGGTCTGTTCTTACAGCTGCATCTATTGCCAGGTGGGACAGACGAAAGAGCGAAGTCTGACCCGGCAGTCGTTTTTCACTCCTGAACAGATTTTCGGTGAGGTTGAGAGCCACCTTGAGAAGCTCTCGAAGGATGACTGGCCGGATTACCTGACGTTTGTTTCCAACGGTGAGCCCACGCTCGACATAAACCTTGGGAGATCAATCGATTTGCTCAGGAGACTGAATATCCCGGTTGCGGTCATCACCAACTCCTCAATGCTGTCCGATCCGGAGGTGCGCAGCGAGCTATCGAGGGCTGACTGGGTCTCATTGAAGGTTGATGCCGCCGACGCCAAAACCTGGCAGGAGGTGAACCGCCCGGCGGAGGGGCTGGCATTTGACACCCTGCTGGAAGGAGTGATGCTGTTTGCAGGCCAGTACAAGGGTAAGCTGCGGACGGAGACCCTGTTATGCAAGGGGATAAACGACAGCCAGAAAAACCTCAGGGGTGTGGCTGCAATTATCACCGCCATGAAAGCCGGTAAAGCCTATATCTCCGTACCCATAAGGCCTCCTGCAGAGAAGTGTGTTATGGCACCCGGGGTGGAGAGTGTGAATATCGCCTGGCAGATCTTCAGGGAGGCTGATATCGATACCGAACTGCTCACCGGCTTCGAAGGGGTTGACACCGGCTTCACGGGCAATATCTATGAAGACATACTTAATATCACCGCCGTCCACCCGCTCAGGGAGGATTCCCTCAGGGAGCTGCTCGCCAAAAACGGTGCTGATTTCAGCATCGTTGAATCACTGTTGAGCCAGAGGCTTATCAAACGCACTTTCTACGAGGGGCACAAGTTTTACCTGAGGGATTTTCAGGTGAAGTAAAGGGTAACGACAAGGGGTCAGAGGCAAGCATACAAAATATTTATCTGATAGATATGGGAGATCTGTATAAGGAACTGGAAAAGGATTTAAGGTACCGTGAGGGACTGAACGCCTGCATCAACTGCGGCATCTGCACCTCTGTCTGCCCTGCCGCCGAGGTGAGTGATTATGATCCGAGGATGGTTGTGGACATGGTACAGCAGAAGGATGAGAGCATACTGAGACAGCTCCTGGCTGGTGACACCATATGGAGATGCGGTGAATGCCTGTCGTGTAAGACGCGATGCCCCAGGGGCAATGTGCCGTGTTATATCATACAGTCGCTCAGGTCGCTGTCAATAGAGACTGGCCTTTTTGCCGAGAGCAGGGAGGGACGCAAACAGCTGGTGGTAAAACGCACAGTGGGAGATCATATTCTTAAGTACGGATACTGCGTCTACATAGATGAAGTCAAAAATGAATGGTATCCTGAGCAGGGCCCGGTGTGGGAATGGCTCAGGGAGAACCGGAAGGAGACTCTTGAGAGGTTTTTAACCAGCTACGGAAAGGATCAGGCCGGCACGCTGAGGAACACGACACAGGAGTCACTTGAAGATCTTAGGAGAATTTTTGATGAAACGGGAGGGACGGCCCGCTTTGCAAAAATTGAAGAATTTTCGGCAAGGAAGGCTGCCGAGGCCGGAAAGGATTTTTCGGAAGAGAGGGATGAATATTTCAATATGCTGAACAATGGCGAAGAGTAGAAGAAACGGGATATGGGAGGCTTACCAGAAGGAGATAGCCGATGATCACTACTATTTTGCAAGGAGCTGTATCAGGCAGAACTTCTTCCCTGCAGCAGAGGGATTATACCTCAAGATCCTGCAGGATGAACTAGGACTTGATATTTACGATGATCCGCGGCAGACATCATGTACCGGAATAGCTTATCATTCCGGGGTGCTGCCGTTTGAAACCATCATGACCGTTGTGGCCCGCCAGTTTGCGCTGATGAATGAAGCGGGCTATAAAAACTTTGTCGTCTCCTGTGTGACATCATTCGGTATTTACGTTGAAGTGCTCGAGACATGGAAACATAATCCTGACATTGAAAAGAGGGCTCATGAGGCACTATTCAATGCGACCGGGAAGAGTTTTGAGATACCTGAAAACCTGGTTCATGCCAGCGATGTGATCTACAAGTACAGGGAGAAGCTCGGCATAAAAATCAGGAAGCGACTGGTAAATGCCTCAACAGGTGAGCCGCTGAAAGTGGTAGATCATATAGGATGTCATTATGCCAAGATCTTTCCGGAGAAGGGGATAGGAGGGGCGGAGTTTCCGTACGTGCTGGCTGGCCTGATTGATTCATGGGGAGGAGACCAGGTTGATTACCCTGAGCGCAGACACTGCTGCGGATTCGGCTTCAGACAATATATCATCAAATCGAACAGGGGCTATTCAGTCGCCAACTCGAAAAAGAAATTCGACTCAATGGAACCCTTCAAACCCGACCTGATCATTGCCAACTGTCCGGGATGCACCTATTTTCTTGACAGATGGCAGTATGTCATCTCCGAAATGGAGGGCAAGACCTACGGCGCTG
>CAZFIF010000063.1:0-12181 GCA_964519065.1 uncultured Rikenella sp. | reverse complement strand
ATATACCAACGAGATTGCTGGCCATAGGTTACAGGATAAGACCGGTCAGGAAGGGCTACAAACCCCGGGCTCTCCATCTGAGTGATCAGGAGATTGAGACAATGGCAAAGGTCGAGCATCTGAGGTGGAGCTGGGAGAAAAGGCTTAACGGATGGACATATGGGAGGGTAAAGGATGCCGGTAAAAAGAGGCACCCCTGCCTGGTCCCGTACCATGAGTTAAGTGATAATGAAAAGGAAAAGGACCGCGAACTGGTGCGACTTACACCTGCCATACTAAGAGATATCAGATATGAAAGCTACCCGGTATCTCCTGACCGTATTGGCAAGCTGTCGTATGCCATCAAACCGCAGAGCAGCATCCATAAGCTTCTGTCGGACACAAATGAGCTTAGTGCAGGTATTGGCCTCCTCGCCGGTAACTCCCCGTCGATCAGGGAAAAACTCAAATCGATTGACGAGAAGATCAGGCTTACTTTGAGTGAGGTGGAGGGCAGCTACAACTATGCAAGACACATACAGGAAGCGTTCCTTCCTGATGATCTGTCAATCAGGGAGTGCTTCACCGAAAGCTTCCTGCTCTTTGAGCCTAAGGATATTGTGAGCGGTGATTTCTACCTCTTCAGCAGGCATGATGGGCATGTGATATTCAGCCTCGCTGACTGTACCGGGCATGGCATCCCGGCTGCACTTATAAGCACAATAGGATACGGAATACTTGATCAGACAATAAACATCCTTAAGATAACCGATCCTGCAGAGGCTCTCGCGCATCTCTATTCAGGCATCCGCAGATTCCTGCGGAAGGATACAGCACAGCTTGCCGTGTCAGACGACATGACAATCGTTCTCTGTAACCTTGATACCAACACCGGGAAACTGACATATTCGGGTGCGGGTAATGCCATCTTTCATCTCTCCGAAGGGAAGATATCCGGCAATCTTTCAGGAAGTATCTCCGAAGATCACTTTAAAAATGGCACCTACAGCTTCTCGACAAAAACTCTCCAACTGAACGTCCATGACGCACTCTATATATGCTCAGACGGGTTTGCCGATCAGTTCGGAGGCGGCAGTCACCGGCGCTATAGCTGGAAGAGACTCCGTGAGCTGCTGTTGCAGATCAACAAATATCCCATGCCTGAGCAGGGTGACATTCTTTACGAAGAATTTGACCGATGGCGTGAGGAGAAAGATGAAGACCAGACTGACGATATTACCATCATAGGAATCAGGATCTGAAAGTATGCACAGCGAGGCAGACCTTCTCATTCCGTCGGAAACCGTCGTTAATCCTCTCGGAAAAACGAAATATCTGAAACAGGCTGCTATTAAGAATTATATTTAATAAATATCTATATATTTATACTGAGATAGAATTAATATGGGGAAAGCAATCGTAAAACTTAATATTGCCACCTATGCCGGTGAAGAGTATGTTGTGGAGGTGGCATGCAACAAGGATGATGTAGATGAAATCATCATTGCCAGGGCATGGAAAAAACTAAAGGAGGATGAAGGCGGGTCGATCCCTTACGGTGACCGGACCGCTGAGATTATCAAACGTAGTGATTAGCCTTTTTTTTCACTTCAGGAGTTTTTGTTGTTGAGGTGCCTGTTTTGCTCCGGTTGTGCCGGGGCTATTGTTTTTTACCCCCTGGATATTCTCAGTTGATAGGGTCGGCATCCAGATGGTATCCGGAGAGAGCCATACGTGCATGTCGGGTGCTTCCGATTCGCATTCGTATAACTTTGACAGAGGCCCAGGCGTACCTCCCCTTACCCCTTCTCTATTTTTATTTGCTTACCATGCATTACTTTCCTAACTTTAACACAATGAACAGGTAACATGGCCAGCCTCATACCAGGATATAGCTACGATATCTTCATAAGCTACCGCCAGAAAGACAATAAGGGCGACAGGTGGGTGAGTCACTTTGTGGATGCCCTTACAAATGAACTAGAGTCGACATTTAAGGAGGAAGTAAGTGTCTATTTCGACGTCAATCCGCACGATGGACTACTGGAAACGCATGACGTTGGCGAGTCTCTCAAGGTAAAACTCAAATGTCTGATCTTCATTCCGATCATCTCCCGCACCTATTGCGATCCTAAGGCGTTTGCATGGGAACATGAATTTAAGGCTTTCATTGAACTGGCTTCAAATGACGGAATTGGATTGAAAGTAAAACTACCCGGCGGAAATGTAGCTAACAGGGTGCTTCCGGTTAGAATCCACGATCTTGATAATGAAGATATCAGGTTATGTGAATCTGCGTTGGAAGGTGTGCTTCGCGGTGTCGAGTTTGTATATAAGGAACCTGGAGTTAACAGGCCTCTGAATCCTAATGATGATGAAAAGACAAACTTAAATAAAACAAGATACCGGAACCAGATAAATAAAGTTGCTCTTGCAATTAAAGATATAATACAATCCATAAAGGCCCCTGAGGTTTCTGAAAATCAAATAAACAGAGATATTCAGACGGATATTGAAGAACGATTGGGTATTGATAAAGGGCCTGAAACAAAAATGCATAACCTCCCGATATCTACAACCAGCTTTGTTGGCAGAGAAAAAGAGATGAGGGAGGTGAGGGATCTGTTTAAGAAGAGTCGTTTTGTAACTCTTACCGGTGCAGGAGGCTGCGGGAAAACCAGGCTTGCACAGGAAATCGCAAAGACCCTGGTTGAAGAATTCAGAGACGGAGTATGGTTCACAAACCTGGCTCCGGTTACTGAACCAACAATGGTGGCAAAGGAAATTTTGAAGGTTCTGAATCTGCAGGAAAAACCGGGTAACAATATTACCGATATTATAATCGGAAATACTAAGGATAAGACACTTCTCCTTCTTCTGGACAATTGTGAACATCTTTTAGGTGCCTGTGCTGAGATCATTGTAAAACTACTTCAAACAGCAAAAGGCATCAGGATACTGGCTACCAGCCGTGAGGCACTGAATATTCCCGGAGAAGTGGTTTGGAGAATCCCTTCTCTTTCCGTTCCGGACTACGATACCAGAACAGAACTGATAGATATTCAGAAATTTGAGGCTGTTAAATTATTTACTGACCGGGCGGTATCCGGCAATCCCGGATTTGTACTGAATACACACAATATTTCTCCTATTATCGGCATATGCCAGAGAGTTGCAGGGATTCCCCTGGCAATTGAACTGGCTGCAACTCGGGTCAGACATCTTGGTCCTGAAGCCATCCTGGAAAGGCTGGATGATCAGTTTAAAATTTTGTCATCATCGAGCAGGGCTATACCAGAACGGCACCAGACACTGAAGGCCACAATAGACTGGAGCTATAATCTCCTGACTGGACAGGAACAGGCCTTATTCAACAGGTTATCGGTATTTGTTGGAGATTTCGGCCTTGATGCAACTGAGGAAGTATGCTCGGATGAATTTCTAAAGAAAGAGAATATACTATCTATACTTTCACAGCTTGTTGATAAGTCTTTGGTCCTTGCAGAAGCACAGGAAGATGAAACGGTGCGTTACAGATGCCTGGTCCCTCTCCGGCAATACAGCCTCCAGAAGCTTTCTGAAACAGGAGAGGAATCAAAGATCAGAAAATCCCATCTGTACTACTATCTGACGCTGTCAGAGAAAGCATATGATGAACAATTTGAATCACAGCTGATCTGGATTAATATACTGCAGGCCGAACACAATAACCTGGTGGCAGCCCTTTCCTGGTCAGAGAATAATGCGCCTGAGGAGTTCATAAGCCTTTCCGGATACCTGGCCTGGTTCTGGCGGTTACAGTCCCAGACTTTATTGGGTACTGAGTACCTGGAAAGAGCCTTATCAAAAGTTACTGAAAAAACCGAAGCCTATGCCAGAGTATTGTTTGGTTTAGCTATGATCTTGCTTTATTCTGATAAGGATAAATCCCATATTATGGAACTTATGAATCAAAGTCTGGAGATCTGGCGTAAGTTTAAAAAATCGCGGGAAGAGGCTTGGGTATTGAGTGAGATCAGCGAACAATACATATTAATGGAAGACTATGTTTCAGGCCAGAAATATGGCGAGCAGAGCCTGAAAATAGCAAAAGAATTGGGGAATCAAGGTCTTATAAATCATTGCCTCATGTTTGTCTGTGAGGGAATTGTATATTCTAAACAATATGAGCGGGGAAGACAATTTGCTGAAGAATTGCTACTCACCTCAGAGAGGTTGGGGCATATTTTGGGAATAGAAAATGCACGGCATTTACTTGGCGACTGTGCCCAGGGAATGCATAATTATATTGAGGCTGAAAAACGTTATGCTCATGGAATTGAAACCGGTCTGGAATATGGTTTTCTCTGGTTGGCAGCCTGTGATATGCAGGGAGTTGCTTTTGCACTCTCAGGCCAGAAAAGATGGGCTAAGGCTATTCGTTTAGATATTGCTTCACGGGAAAAAGTAAAAACCCTGGGTGGTACCTTTGACGGGATGGTTCCTTTTTGGGACGAATGGATTGAAACCTATCTAGGAGGAGCAAGGAAAGAAGTGGGAGAGGAACTGACGAGCAAATATGAAGAAGAAGGTAGAAACATGGGATTTGAGGCAGCAGTAGAATATGCCATGGACTTTGATAAAGATTAATATTCTAAGAATATTATAACCTTGATATTGAAATAAATAAACCACAGATGCCAAGTATTGTTGAAGGCTATAACTACGATATCTTCATAAGCTACCGCCAGAAAGACAATAAGGGCGACAGGTGGGTGAGTGAGTTTGTTGAGGCTCTGAAGACAGAGCTTGAGTCAACATTCAAAGAGGAGATCAGCGTATATTTTGACATCAACCCTCATGACGGACTATTAGAGACACACGATGTTGATGCCTCATTGAAAGACAAACTAAAATGCCTGGTCTTTATCCCCATAGTCTCCCGAACATATTGTGATCCCAAATCCTTTGCCTGGGAGCATGAGTTCAGGGCATTTGTTGAACAGGCATCCAAAGATCAGTTCGGGTTGAAGGCAAAGCTACCCAACGGGAATGTCGCAAGCAGGGTACTCCCTGTACAGATACACGATCTTGATGTTGCAGACATTAATGAGTGCGAAACAGTCCTTGGCGGGGTTCTCCGCGGGATTGATTTCATCTACAAAGCGCCGGGTGTCAACAGACCGTTAAGAGCTGCTGAAGATCACCCTCAGGACAACCTGAACAAGACCTATTACAGGGATCAGATAAACAAGGTTGCCAATGCCATTAAAGAGCTGATTGCAGCATTAGGGAAAGCCGACGAGAAACCAGACGAGATTGCAAATGAGGCATCTAAACCATTATCCGGTTCGCGGGGAAAGGCCAGAATGCCCTTTATAGCAGGTTCGTTTATGGGATTAGTACTGATAGTACTTGGTATTTTATTCCTACCAAAGCTGTTTAAATCAAAAGAACAACTGGAGAAATCAATTGCGGTTTTGCCATTTTTTAATGACAGTCCAGATGAAGCAAATGCATATTTCATTAATGGCATCATGGACGAAGTGCTTAATAACCTTCAGAAAATTAATGATCTACGGGTTCTTTCGCGCACATCTACCGACCAGTACAGAGGTGCAACCAGGCCTACCATACCCCAGATTTCAAAAAAACTGGGCGTTAACTATATTGTTGAAGGGAGCGGGCAAAAATACGGCAACAAATTCGTACTCAGGGTACAGCTCCTTGAAGGCTCAGAAGACAGGCACCTCTGGGCAGAGTCTTATGAACAGGAAATAGATGGTGTTGAAGATATTATTAAAATACAGAGCCGGATTGCTAAAGCGATAGCAGGAGAATTACATGCAATCATCACTCCTGCAGAGAATCAGCTAATTGAAAAGACTCCCACAGTAAACCTGACCGCATATGATTTCTACAGGAGAGGAAGAGATGAATACTCAAAATATACTTCGGACAACAGGGAAGCACTGAAGAAAGCCGAATATCTGTATAATCAGGCCCTGAACAATGATTCCGCATTTGCTCTGGCATACATTGGATTGGCTGAGGTTTACTGGGACAGGCATTACTGGAGCGAGTATTTTACTGAGAATTTTCTGGATTCTGTACTGATCCTGGCAGACATTGCTCTTTCGTTTGATGATGATTTGTCCGACGCATATTCTTTAAGGGGGCATTATTATCGTCAGATTGGTAATAGTGAACAAGCCCTGAAAGAATATAACAAAGCGATAAAACTCAATCCGAACGACTGGCAGGCTTACTGGGGAAAAGGATTATTGTATCGAAATAATGACTTTGTCAACTATATAGATAATCTCAGGAAAGCTGCATTCCTGAATCATGGCGAGGAATTACCGGGAATACTGAGAGGACTCTGGTGGGCATACAGTTCTGTTGGCTTTTTTGATGAATCTGTTCATTATATCCGGGAAGCTTTGAAACTCGATGGCGACTCAATGACGTATTATTATTACCTATCGGGTATAGAAACCTATCGTGACAACTTTGATAATTCTATTGAATTTCTTAAGAAGGCATATGCCATAGATACTAACGATATTGATATTTTAAATGAATTTGGATTTGCGTACCTGTTTAGTGGTCAATATGATAAAGCGTTACCATATTATAAGAAATGGTATGAACGGTTGAAAGCTGCCGGGCGCTACGACATCAATGATATGCACCGGATCGGATATGCTTACTGGCAAAATGGTTTGAAGGAAGAGGCCGAATATTATTTTAATGAACAGGTCAATTATGGTAACAGGCTTATTGAACTGGGCCGCGCAGGAGCACATTTATATTATGATATGGCGGGAGTATATGCATTCAGGGGAGAGACTGACAAGGCATATGAGAACCTGAGAATTTTTAATCAAAAACAGACAATGCCCTCCTTTATGTATTGGTTAATAAAACATGATCCCTTATTCAACGGCATCAGGGACGAACCGGAATTTCAGCAGATTGCCAGGGACGTTGAAGCCAAATACCAGGCAGAACATGACAGGGTAGGAAAATGGCTGAAAGAACAGGGGCTGCTGTAACACAAAATTACTTTGCCGCTTACTTAATAACATGAAGTCAGTAAAATTAGAACCTGTTGTTTAATAATCCTGTCAGCACTGATCATCTGGTTGAATTGATCCTGGTCTATGGTATCAGACACCGGCAGTACGCACAGGACACCGGCCCTCCTAATTCGGTCGGGAACCGCCGGTAACCCTCAGAATATAATTTATTTGACTTGCCTTCACCCGTTTCGTAACTTTATCAAAATGAATCAACAGCATGGGTAGCATTGTCCCTGGATACAGTTACGACATCTTCATCAGCTACCGCCAGAAAGACAATAAGTATGACGGCTGGGTGACGGAATTCGTTGACCATCTTAAAAGTGAGCTCGAAGCTACATTCAAGGAAGAGATAAGCGTTTACTTCGACCTTAATCCACATGACGGGCTCCTGGAGACACATGATGTTGATGCTTCCCTGAAGGAGAAACTCAAATGCCTGGTATTTATCCCGATCATCTCCCGAACCTATTGTGATCCCAAATCATTTGCCTGGGAGCATGAGTTTCGGGCATTTGTTGAGCAGGCTTCTCAGGATCAGTGCGGACTGAAAGTGAAGCTGCCGAATGGAAATGTGGCTTTAAGGATACTGCCGGTTCAGATACATGAACTGAAAGCTGATGACAGGTCGCTTGTTGAAAATGTATTGGGAGGATTTCTCAGGTCGATTGAGTTTGTCTATTCCGAACCTGGCGTAAATCGTCCTCTCACACCCAGGGACTCAGAAGAAAAGAATTTGCATAAAATAAGCTATCGCAACCAGATCAACAAGGTTGCAAACGCAATTGATGAAGTAATTACCGGTCTGATAAGTGTAACAGCATCCGGATCAGGAGATCAGGAAACCAAAATTACATCCCCTCCTGATGCCCCGACAGATAGCCTGCGCAAAGACAAAGTGCCCCCTCACAGGAAGAAGAGGCTGGCACTTACAACCGGCTCCTCAATATTAATTCTGGCACTGGTTGCCCTGTATCTCTTCTCAGGCGGAAGCACGCTGCCATTCTCCAAACGCGACTGGATATTAATCACTGATTTTGAAAATCTTACTGATAATCCGGTTTTTGACAAATCGCTTTATACGGCATTCTCTCTCAGTACGGGACAGTCGCGTTATCTCAATGTCTTCACGAGGTCAAGAATGATGGAGACACTGACAAGAATGAAGATTGGAGATCAAAAATATATTGATGAAATAACAGGAAGGGAGATCGCGGTCAGGGAAGGAATTGGTTTGTACATAGTGCCAAGCATCAGTGAGGTGGGGAACAGATATGCCGTTACCGCAAAAATTCTTGAGACAGATAGCGGTGATCTTCTCAAATCGGAAATTTTATATGCTCAGACAGAAGATGAAATTCTGCCTGCGATTGATAAATTAAGCAAAAAGATCCGCCAGGATCTTGGTGAGTCAAGATATAATATCTCCCTGCAGGACAAGCCATTAACAAGAGTGACCACTGCATCCCTGGCGGCTCTCAAACAATATTCCCTTGGCATTGAAAGTCATTTATCTTCAGATTTCAACAATGCAAGGAAATATTACGAAAATGCCCTGAGCATTGATACTGGTTTTACTGCGGCAAAGGCATCCCTGGGTAACATCTTAATTCAGAAGTTCCAGGATCCGCACGGGAAAGAACTCCTTGAAGAAGCAATCCAAAATGCCGATAACCTTACTGACAGAGAAAAATATAGTATAATTTCTTTCTATGCCGAGAATGTGGAACATGATTACTATAAGGCAATCAGTAATATGGAAATACTAAAAAGGTTATATCCTGATGATCCTGTTATCCATAATAACCTCGGCTGGTACCTTCAACAAACCGGGCAATACGAGATTGCATTGTCAGAATATAAGGAGGCTGTCACGATAAATCCCAACATGGGGCTGACCTATTCAGGCATTTTATGGATCTACGGAGACTACCTGGGAATTATGGATTCTTCTATCGTCTGGGCCGGAAAAATGATTGCCGATAATCCCGAAAATGCCTGGGGATATTTTTACCTTGGATCTGCATGGTTTTGTCGCGATAGCATTGAGCGGAGCATACGTTATTTCAAGAGAGCCGCAGAGATCGATCCCGGGTTCAACCATAACCTGTACCGACTGGCACATGCTTGCCGGCGTCTGGAAAATCATCCCGAAGCGATAGAAACACTTGAGCAGATCCTTAAAAATAATCCTGAAGAGACTCCGGCATATTATAATCTGGGGGTCAATTACGAGGGTTCGGGCAATCTTCCGGAAGCCACCAAATATTACCTGACCTTCAGAAAAATCGCTGAAGAAAAATGGCTTAAGCTGTATCCAGATCTTTATGCTACCTATACATCACTGGCTTGTGTTGCAGCCCGGCTTGATGAAATGGAAATCTCTCATCAGATGTTGAAGAAAGCTATAGAGCTGGACTCTTCTCAGTATTTTTCGTTTGCCCAGGTACTCTGTGTTCAGGGCAATGTATCCGGGACCCTTAAATATCTTGACCTTGCACTCAGAAATGGATACAGGGATCTGTTCTCGATAAAGGCTAACCCTGATCTGTCAACACTGCAATTTGATATTCGATTCCAGAATCTCCTTGCCGACTATTTCCAACAGCATTAACTTCTCCTGGTAACTGAGTGGAGCGACATGTGAATTATTAAGCCCCGCACGGGTGGCGGCATAATCTCTCTATTGATCAGACAGGTACAATTGAAATATTTTTGACTTGCCTCTCTCTCTTTCGTAACTTTATAAAATTGAACTTATAACATGGCCTCCCTCATAGCGGGATATGAGTATGACATCTTCATCAGCTATCGTCAGAATGATAACAGGTATGACGGCTGGGTGACTGAATTCGTGGATCATCTCAGGGCTGAACTTGAAGCAACATTCAAGGAAGATATAAGCGTCTACTTCGACCTCAATCCGCATGACGGGCTGCTTGACACACATGATGTCGATGAATCCCTGAAGGAAAAACTCAAATGCCTGATCTTTATTCCGATCATCTCACGTACCTACTGTGACCCTAAATCATTCGCCTGGGAGCATGAGTTCAGGGCTTATATAGGACAGGCCTCGGCTGACAGGCTCGGACTCAAGGTCACACTGCACAGCGGCAACGTGGCAAGCAGGATACTGCCTGTCCGGATACATGAGCTCGACAGTGAAGACAGGGAGCTGATAGAAAACGAGATCGGAGGTGTACTCCGTGCTATTGATTTCATCTACAGGGAACCCGGGGTCAACAGGCCCCTGACACCGGTAGATGATGAACACAAGAACCAGTATGGCACCAGGTACCGCAACCAGATAAACAAGACGGCCAATGCAGTCAGGGAGATAGTCTCAGCCCTGCAGTCAGATCACTCCTCCACGGTTCCAAAAGAAAAACATGGCCGGAGAGAGCCATGGGAAGAACCTGAACCAAAGGTTAAGTTACAGGAGAGACCGGCCACCATAAGATCGCTTACCTTGCGCCGTGCTCTCATCACCTTCATGATAATTGTGGTATCTGCCGCCTTGTTGTTCGCCCTGTCCAAATACATAGGCAATCTGTCGCCGGCAGGTAAACTGGAAGAAAAGTCCATTGCAGTCCTGCCCTTCGAAAATATAGGTGCTGATGAAAGTAATCTATGGCTTGGAGATGCGCTGACTGAAGAGGTCATCTCGCAGCTGTGCAAAATCAATGAACTGATTGTCAGGCCTAGAACCTCTGTTATGAAATACAGGGCAACAACCAAATCAATACAGGATATTGGGCAGGAACTCAGAATCAACTACATTATTGAGGGCAGCTATCAGATCTTCAATGAGATTGTGCGGATTACGGTCAAGCTCATCAATGTCAGGATGGATGAACAACTGTGGAGTGATGTCTTTGAAGGGACATGGGATGCACTTCACGGGATGCAGACAGACATTGCCATTAAAACTGCTGCAATACTTGAGACAGTACTCACACCTGAAGAAAAGGCACGAATTGAGAAGAACCCTACCGGAAGTGCGGGTGCATACAAAGACTTCCTGAAGGCTAATGTTCTGTCTGACAATGCTCTATACTATCTGCTGGCAGGAAACAAGTTTGTTGACTCGATCAGCTTTGCCGCCGCAATCGAGATGTATGACAGGGCAATAGATGAGGATCCTGAATTTGCCCTGGCCTATGCCAGGCGTGCCATTGCACGTTCGTGGGGAATTCATGCCGATCAGCTTGATACGTCACACGTTGCAAAATGTAAGGCTGACGCCTTTAAGGCCTTCGAGCTTGAGAACGATCTGGCAGAGGCCCGTGTTGCACTCGGGTTCTATAACTATTACTGCATGGAAGATTACCGCGAGGCACTCGCCCAGTTCAGCCTGGCTGCGGAGATGGACCCGGCAAACTACCAGCCTCCCTTTTACATGGCAATGGTCTATCGCAAAATGGGTGAGTGGCAGAAGTCTCAGGACATGCTAGGGAAAGTAATCACTGAAGAGCCACAGGATGCACTTGTACTTATCAATATCGGCACATCCTATACCTTTATGCACAGCTTTGATACAGCTATTGCATTCTACCGTCAGGCCATTGACGTCATGCCGGAGTGGTCCGGACCATACATAAACCTGATAGAAACTTCCATATTAAGAGACGGAAATACAGCCAGGGCAAGAGAAGTGCTTGACACTCTCACGTCACAAACCGGTGAAAGTAATCGCTATTATGAGACCCTCCTTGATATCTACGATGGAAAATACCAGGAGGCCCTGAATGATTTGCGATTATCAACGGATGACAGCTTCGAGTTTCCGGGACTGAGGTATCTTATGCACGGACTGACATACAGCCTGCTGAACGATGAGAAGATGACAAACTTGTACTATGATTCCGCGCTGGTACTGTATAAAATGTTGATCCTTGACTATCCTGAAGACTGTTATTCACACAGTTGTTGCGGACTGGCATACGCCGGGCTGAGGAATTCTACCGACGCTGTCATTGCCGCGAAAACAGCTGTGCAGCTTGCCAGGGATGACAACATGGTAAAACAGGATATGATCACCAACCTGGCAAAAGTATACACGATGACAGGAAGCTATCCCGAGGCAATCCGGCAAATCGAGTACCTGATGACACATCCATCATGGTTTTCCCTTA
>CAZFIF010000062.1:0-12216 GCA_964519065.1 uncultured Rikenella sp. | reverse complement strand
ACTCCCTGTTAAAACCCGGCCCCCTCTGATTCATAGCCCCTTCTGAACCAATGAAGACAGTGAACTGAAGTTCCCGCCTGGTACTGTCATCAAGTTTCTGCATGCTCCCGCTGTAAGGCTCCTCTCAGCGCTCGTAATTTATTTCTCTCAGGCTCCTGGCATCAGGCTCCTGGAGGCTCCTCCCTTCTGATACCTTTGTGTGGTTGTCGTCCGGCTCCTGAAGGCTCCTCCCTTCTGATACCTTTGTGCGGTTGTCGTCAGGCTTCTGAAGGCTCCTCTCATCAATCTCCTCCAGGCTCCGGGTGTCCGGCTTCTTTCGCCTGATATTATCAGTATTTGCTTCACCGGGCTTGCCGTGATACTCTTCTCTTGAGGGTCGCAGATCAGGATGCCACCTGAACCCGTCAAGCCGCATCTCAGCATCACTTTTCTTCAGCGGGGGATCGAGGGTGCCGTCAGGACTCTGGTTCTGGTAGATCTCTGCAATCTTGCCATCCTCGATGAAAATCTCAATGGTTGCGCTGCGCGCCCTGTTGACCCCTACAAGTTCATTGCCGTCTACAACGTAATAGACAGCCTCACCGTTGCCCGTGACTTTTATCTGGTGAAGCTTGTTGTCAATGAAATACCCGGAAAGACTCTTACCGCTTATCTGGTCAAAACGCGTGGAGTCTACCTCGCTGACAACGAAAGCCTTGTTGTAAAGCTCCATGTGATCGGCCTTGCTCTCTTTTGTGAAGAGTGCGATGGAGTCGGCCGTCAGCTGGTTCTCACGCGACCATACAATAGGATCGTGGTATAGCCTTATAACTGAATCCATGAAGGAATAGGAGAGGGAATCACACCGTCCCTGCATCTCACGGCTGAACATCGTACAACCGTAATAGGCCTTGAGAAGCCGGTGACTGACACCTGCAGTGTCAGCCTGCGGTATGGCCCTGAGAGTGTCCGAACGGAGTGTGAGGGTGTCATCATCAGAAAAGAGGGTAAACCATGGTGATCCGGTAAGCAGGAAACGCTCTGGCCTCTTGACATACCAGGCATAACCGCCTCCAGCAATGATATTGTCGGTGGTGTCTTCAATGACAACGTTCCCGAAACCTTCTCCTTTCCCGGTCCTCTCATCATACCACAGTGTGTCACCGGAGATGCGCTGTTCACGGTTGTCAAGAACCGCGTTGATCATCAGCTGCGAGACGTCATTGCGGGTATCACTCCATCCTTTTTCGCAGTACAGGTAAATGCTGTCTCCCGTCACCTCCGTCGGACCCGCAAACCATGCAATCTCATTGTGAGTGTCATAACGCATGGTGTCAGCATGCATCACATAATCCGGATTGACTATCCTGACACTGTCACGGAAGTGCAGCATCTTGCGGTCAGAATAATAGATGCCTACCCTGCTTGTCAGGGTGTTGTCACCGTTCAGGATACGCCCGCCGTCATCATATACCGCCACCTGGGTGTTGACATCATAGTCTATCTCCCTGGTGAACAGCCTCATCTCCTTGTCTGCCAGCTCAACGCTGTCAGTCATGACAGCCTTGCCGGTATTACCGTTATACGACAGATACTGACCCCAGATATGAATGGTGTCTCCCTGCCAGATGTGGATGTTGCTGAAGGCAAAAACCTGGTTCGTATCATCATAGTACCAGGCACTGTCACATATCATGAAAAGATCATTGTGCTTAAGCCTTACGTTGCCGTTCAGCTTGTTTCTCGAACGGTCAGCCAGACGGTCATATTCCATCTCGTCCGAATGCAGTATCTCAACCCTGCGCTTGACCGGGGTGTCCTGTGAAAAAGCCTCCCGGGGGGCAAAAAAGGCCCAGAGCGGCATCAGCAAAAAGACAGTGATGCTTAAACTGAACCCCGGGTTCCTTATCCTGGTTATTCGAACCATCCGGAATAGTGAAACCTGCAATCCTTGAAATCATCACTGATACGGATGTAGGTCCTCCTGATCTTCTCTGCAATCCACTCATTGTAGATCTTACCCTGCTTGTCATTGAGGGCCGCATCGGAAAGCAAATTGTAATCGTCCTTCATGTTTACCCTGTGGGGCGCAATCTCTTCATCCAGCTTTACAATGCAATAGATGTAGTTACCCTTGGGATCGGCGGTTCTGAAGGGCTCGGAGATCTCACCCAGCTTCATGCTTCTGACAACCAGGTTTATCTCCCTGGGCAGCTCGTCAAGGGTAAGCCAGTTAACACGCTCAGAGGGATTCTCACTGACCATCTTACCTCCGTTGGCACGGGTGGCCTTGTCTGCCGAATATCTTAAAGCAGCTCTTTCAAAGGTGAGACTGTCTGAACGTATGATGCCGGCAATGGTGTCAAGCTTCAGTATTGCCCATTCCGTCTGCTCAACGGAAAGTTTGGGCTTCATGAGTATATGCCGTGAGTTGACCATGTCTCCCTTCCTCTCAATTAGCTGTATGATGTGAAAACCGAACTCCGTCTCCACGATCTTGGAGACCACATCCTGCTTCAGACTCCATGCCGCTTCAGCATAAGGCTTCGCGAGCTCACCCCTGGTCATGAAACCCAGCTCACCGCCCTTGGGCGCCGTTCCCGGATCTTCCGAGTAGAGTACCGCCAGGGTGCTGAAACTCTCCCCGTTGATGATGCGGCTCCGCAGATCGAGAAGCCTCTGACGTACCTCTGCCTTGCTCGATTCCATGTCGGGCGGCTCAACGGTAATGATGCTCAGCTGTACCTTCCGGGGAACAAGCGGCAGAGAGTCTTTCGGAATGGTGTTGTAATATTTCCTGATCTCTTCAGGGGTTACAGTGATGCCCTGAGCTATCGTCGCCTGCGTCTCCTGTACAATATACTGGTTGGTAAGCATCTCACGGAGATCCTTCCTGATCTCTGCCATGCTCTTGTTGAAGTATGTCTCCAACGCCTGCTCCGAACCTGCACGCCTGATATAATCGGTCAGCCTGCTGTTCAGGTCAGACTCAACATTTTCAGGTGACACCTCTATCGAGTCAATCCTTGCCTGGTCAAGAAAAAGCTTCTGTATCAACTGGTCCTCAAAAACCCTGCACCGCAGCTCATTAACCGGGGTAGGGTCCCTCTCGGCCTTGAGCTGTACAACCTGACCCTCTATCTCAGAGAGGTATACAACCTCGTTCCCTACCACTGCGGCTATTGATTCTACTATCTGCTGACCGGCAGCTGCATACCCTGCAATCAACAGAAGCATACCTGTAATAACTCTCCTTTTTCTCATTCTCTCTCTTCTAATAGACTTTCAGTGTATTGTTCCTGACTGCCTCGTTGTAAATACCGTCTTCAAGCTTTTGCAGGAAGTCGTTCCTGCGGTTGTTGATGATTATTGTCTTAACCTGCCCCCTTATGTATTCAAACGGGGCTACGGTGTTCCTGGTCTTGAAATCCCTTATCGCAATGAAATAGACAAACTTGTCATCCTTGAGCTCCACCGCCCTGTTGCGCACCAGCCACTGATCCTGGTTGTCTGACTCAAAAGGCACCTCCATGAGCAACTGGTTGAAAGGAATCCATTCGTCACCATAATCCTCAAAACGGAGTGCATACTGGTAACATAACTCCTCAAGCTCTTTAATGTCATCAGGCTCCGTGGACCTGTAAAGCCGCCTGATCCTGTCCAGGTCGGGGACAGTTGCGGGAAGCTTGATAAAAAGTGCCTTCACAATGTTAACAGTGAGAGTAAAGGTGCTCAGGTTGCTGACATAGTAGTTCTGTAACTCATCATCTGTGACAGTGGTATCCATATTGCGGATAAGCATCTGTTGCTGATACTGATAGATGAGAAGGTTATTGCGCATCTCGTTGAGCTGCCTGTTAACTTCGTCCTTGTATTCCGGCGTCAGGTTCTCTTCGGCCCTGATGGCCATGAGCTCTTTTCGCGCCCAGCGCCGTATGTAACTCTGTACTGCCGAGATGCTGTCAGCCTCACTCATTCCCTTTATTACAAGTCCGGAGGGTATCTCATCAAGATAGAGCACCCTCTCTCCGGCACGGGCAACTACTGCACGCTCAGGCTCCTGCCCGGTGTTGTTGCAGGCAACAGTTATTATTATCAGCGATGCTGTAAATATCTTTCGTATCATCAATATTCATTGATCTTTCGACTGTAATTGGGGGCCTCACGCGTTATAGTCACATCGTGCGGATGGCTCTCGATGACGCCGGCACTGGTGACCCTCACAAAACGTCCTTCCCTCTTGAGCGTTGGTATGTCAGGGGCCCCGCAATACCCCATCCCTGACCGTAACCCTCCGAGAAACTGGTATATCACCTCGTGAAGAGTACCCTTGTATGGAACCCGCGCGGTAATCCCTTCGGGAACAAGCTTGTGGATGTCATCCTCCATATCCTGGAAATACCTGTCCTTGGAGCCCAGCTGCATTGCCTCTACCGAACCCATGCCCCTGTAAGTCTTGAACTTACGCCCGTTGTAGATGATCGTCTCCCCCGGCGACTCCTCAACACCGGCAAAGAGGGAACCGGCCATCACACTGTCGGCACCCGCAGCCAGCGCCTTGACAATGTCACCCGAATACCTTATGCCTCCGTCAGCAATGACAGGCACCCCGCTGCCCTCTATGGCCCTGGAGACATTGTATATCGCCGACAGCTGCGGCACACCAACCCCGGCAACAACCCGCGTCGTGCAGATGGAGCCTGGCCCTATGCCCACCTTGACGGCATCAACACCCTCATCTACAAGTTTTCTGGCAGCTTCAGCTGTGCCGATGTTCCCCACAACAAGCTCCGTGCCCGGAAATATCTTCTTAATCTCCCGCAGTATCTCGGTGACACTTTTAGTGTGCGCATGGGCTGTATCAATGGCTATGGCGTCAACACCCGCACCAACCAGCGCCTCAACACGCGACAGCGTGTTTGGTGCAATACCTACCGCCGCGGCAACCCTGAGACGCCCTTTCTCATCCTTGCAGGCGTTGGGCCTGTCCTTCGCCTTGGTGATGTCCTTGTACGTGACAAGCCCCTTAAGCCTTCCCTTATCATCAACAATGGGAAGCTTCTCGATCTTGTGCTTCTGCAAAATCTCCGCAGCAGCAGCAAGGTCAGTCTGATGACTGAGAGTGATGAGCCTCGACATCGGCGTCATAATCTCACTTATACGATGCGAATAATCGGTTTCAAATCGGAGGTCCCTGTTCGTTACAATGCCTACAAGTGCACCCTCCTCATTTATTACCGGAATGCCGCCAATCTTGAACTCCTTCATCAGCGCAAGCGCATCCGCAACAGTCGCACTGTCTCCTATGGTCACCGGATCAAAGATCATTACACTCTCTGCACGCTTTACCTTCCTGACCTGCGCAGCCTGCTGGCCTACCGACATGTTCTTGTGAATCACACCTATACCGCCCTCCCTGGCGATGGCTATGGCCAGCTCCGCATCAGTGACGGTATCCATGGCCGCTGACACGATAGGGGTGTTGATAACTATGTTGCGTGTGAACATCGACCTCAGATCAACGTCACGGGGCATTACTTCCGAATAGGCCGGAAGTAGCAGAACATCATCGAAGGTCAGGCCTTCAAACAGTAACTTTTCTTCAGAGAATGACATCGGGCACCGTTTTTCTGGCCCGAAAATTACAAAAAATTGACATGCACCGGCATATCTTAAATGTCAATAAAAGGTTAAAAATGAGATTGAGTTATTAAATTTGTATGAAACAGCCCAATGACTATGTTGCCGGATATATACAGGGAGACACTCGCCCGCTATTGGGGCTTCACTGCCTTCAGACCCCTGCAGGAGGAAATAATAGGCGCTGTGACTGCAGGAAAGGACGTGGTGGGACTGCTGCCCACCGGGGGAGGAAAATCCGTCACATACCAGGTGCCGGCCGTGGCAAACGACGGACTCTGCCTCGTCATCACTCCGCTGATAGCCCTGATGAAAGACCAGGTACAACGACTTAAGTCGTTGAAGATAAAAGCGATGGCAATTCATAGCGGAATGACCCGCGAGGAGGTGGAAATATCACTCGATAATTGCCTCTATGGCGATTACAGACTCCTATATGTCAGTCCTGAACGACTCCAGACACCCCTTTTCAGGGCACGCCTGCCAAGATTCAACTTTACCCTTGTTGCCGTCGATGAGGCCCACTGCATATCACAGTGGGGCTATGACTTCAGACCCTCATATCTCCATATCGCTGAAATAAGAGACCTGATGGGTGACGAGGTGCCGTTCCTTGCCCTCACGGCAACCGCAACACCACGAGTGGTAAAGGATATCATCGCCAGGCTTAAGCTTAAGAATCCACAGCTGCTCCAGGCCAGCTTCCGAAGAGCCAATATCACATACTTTGTCAGGGAGACCGAAGATAAGGGTGCCTACGTGATTAAGAGCCTCAAAAAAGAAAAGGGGAGCGGAATAATATATGTCAGCAGCAGAAAAAAATCAAAAGAGGTGGCTAAACTGCTGGTTGCTAACGGCATCAGAGCGGATTTCTACCATGCCGGACTTCCACAGGATCTTCGCGACAGGAAACAGCAGGCCTGGACTACCGGAGAGGTGCGCGTAATTGTGGCTACCAATGCCTTCGGAATGGGCATCGATAAGGCTGAGGTGAGGTTCGTGATACACTGGGACTGCCCTGACTCCATTGAAGCTTACTACCAGGAGTCGGGAAGGGCAGGCCGCGACGGCAAACCCGCCTTCGCCGTACTCCTCTGGTCACTCGATGAGAAAAAGAGACTGGAAGATTCTGTCAGGATAAAATTTCCACCTATAGAAAAGATCAAGGATGTTTATGAGGCTATAGGTAACTACTACCAGCTGCCCGTCGGATCTGGGAAAAACAGCGTATTCGATTTCGACCTCTGGAAATTTGTGACCGCGTTCAGATTCTCAGTCACGGAAACATACAACAGCCTTAACTTCCTGCAGAAAGAGGGTTACCTTGAATTTACCGATGAGATAAATAATCCCTCACGGGTCCATTTCGTGGTAAGTCGCGATGACCTCTACAAATTCCAGGTAGCCAACGAAGAGTATGACAGGTTCATCAAACTGCTGCTGAGAACCTACAGCGGCATGTTCTCAGAATTCGTGCCAGTCAATGAAGAGACCCTGGCTAACAGGTCAGGCCTGCCCCGGGAGGTTATTTACAAGTTTATGCTGAAACTCTCAGCACAGGGAATAATACATTTCATCCCTGGCAAAAAAAGCCCCCTGGTGATATTTACCGAGGAGAGACTCGACAGGAAACACCTTCATATATCCCCCGATCTCTACCTCAAAGTAAAGGAAAACTACATCGAAAGGGTGGCTATGATTATCGAATATGCAGAAAATAAAACACGATGCCGTTCCGCCTTCCTGACAGGATATTTCGGGGAGGAGAACGGCCGCTGCGGACTCTGCGACACCTGCCAGGAGAGAAATGAACTCGAACTCAGCAAGTACGAATTCGACCTTATTATCGATAAGATAAAAGAACTGATCGGGGAAGATTCCCTGAGACCCGACGAACTTGCCTCGGCTATGGAATTCCCTCCGGAAAAAAGCACCAGGGTCATCCGGTGGCTGCTCGACCACGAGAAGCTTATGTATGACAGCAACCACAAACTCTGCTGGAAACACTGAGAAACCCATTTTTTCAACACTGGCCTGTTTTTAAACTGAAATGAATACTTTTGTCATTTGTTAATTCCCATGGAAGAAGAACAGAAGGTAATCTACTCACGCAAGGTCATCGAATTCGCCGCATCGGCAAACGAATACTGCAAATACCTCGACGGAAGCAGGGATATAAGCGGAATAGAGATACTCAAGGTCATGCAGCGCCTGCTGCCCTTCATTTACCTCAGAGCAACACTGCTGCCTATGCTCGAACCCCTGCTCGAAGATGGAAATGAAAAAACGGTGACTGAGTTTGACTGGACCAGGATGAATGAGAACCTGCTCTCCAAACTGGGCAGCAATGACCCCTTCCCTGTCATAGTGGCGGAGGGCGACCCTGCTGACGGACTCTATACGGGAAGCATAGCGGAATACCTGTCGGATATATACCAGGATCTGAAAAACTTCATTGCCAGTTATAGAAGTGGTAATGAGGAGGTGATGAATGATGCAGTATGGGAGGTGCTGATGAACTTCGAGGAGTTCTGGGGCAAAAAACTGCTGACGGTCCTCTCTGCTATTCATGATGTTCTCTACTCCGAAGCCGACGGGGAGAACGAAATTGAAAAAAACGGCGATGACAAGACTGTATAACGAGACCATAAATGACGAGGAACTGAGAAAACTGCCACTGCTGCAGTTTGAGGGAGAGGTGACGCTGGTCGATGACATCCCGAAGTTCAGACAGGCCCTCACCGAGATCAGCAGATGCAGGATACTCGGGTTTGATACCGAGACGAAACCCTCATTTAAGAAGGGGAGAAGATATAAGGTCTCCCTCCTTCAGCTTGCAGATGACCGCCATGCATGGCTCTTCAGACTCAATATGATCGGGCTGCCGGAAGAACTGGCCCTACTGCTGGCAGATGAAAATATCACAAAGGTAGGCGTGGCAATACATGATGATATCAAAGCACTGAAATCACTTGAACCTTTCGAACCCGGCGGATTCCTTGACCTGCAGAACGTGGTTCAGGATCACGGCATAAAACAGCTGGGACTCAAGAAACTCTCAGCTCTAATCCTTGGATACAGAATCTCCAAGTCGCAACAGGTATCAAACTGGGAAGCCCCTGCCCTTACTGAGCCGCAGCAAATCTACGCCGCCACCGACGCGTGGGTATGCAGACAAATATACCTGGCACTTAACGGTAAAGAAAGCCGCCAGCAGTGATCAATAATCATGTCTATCTGAAAAAAGGCAAGGAGCAGTCGGTAAGACGCTACCATCCGTGGATTTTCTCCGGAGCCATAGCAAAGGTCGACGGCACACCTGCCGAGGGCGACCCGGTCGAGGTCCTGGCATCGGATGGCACATACCTGGCAACAGGACACTGGTCACCGGGATCCATTGCCGTGCGAATATTTTCGTTTGAGAAATGCCTGCCTGACCGCAAATTCTTCAGGCAAAAGCTCCTGGATGCAATGCGTTACCGCCTCAGCACAGGCATAGCTGGACAAAAGGATACAAACGTTTGGCGACTGGTACACGGCGAGGGCGACGGACTGCCGGGACTGGTGGTGGACATCTATGGCAACACCGCCGTCATGCAGTCACATACAGCCGGGTTCTGGCACATCCGCGAAGAAATCGCCGGCCTGCTGCCGGAAGCGACCGGCGGACTGGTGACATCAGTCTATGACAAGAGCGAGGGAACACTCCCCTTTATGGCTAAACTGAACCCGGCCAACGGATACCTGCTGGGCGATAACGGTGATCCCGGTGCTGTCGTGACAGAAAACGGATACAGCTTTAAAGTAGACTGGGAGAAGGGACAGAAGACAGGCTTCTTCATAGACCAGCGCAGCAATCGCAATCTTCTGCGCCAGTACAGCAACGGAAGAAAGGTGCTCAACCTGTTCGGCTACACCGGCGGCTTCTCAGTCTATGCCATGAGCAACGCCGCATTGGTGCATACCGTTGACAGCTCTGCCCCGGCAACAGCGATGGCTGATGAGAATGTAAGGCTCAACTTCGGGGAAGACCCCCGTCACAGCTCTTTCGCCACCGACGCCTTCAGCTTCCTGGCCGGCATGCAACAGCCATACGACCTGGTGGTGCTGGACCCACCGGCATTCGCCAAGCACCAGACTGCCCTGAGTCAGGCCCTCCAGGGCTACAGGAGACTGAATGCCCTTGCCATGCAAAAGATCGCACCGGGAGGTATCCTCTTTACCTTCTCATGTTCACAGGTGGTGAGCCGCGATGACTTCCGGCGCTCACTCTTCGTAGCCGCAGCCAATACCGGAAGGAAGGTGCGGATAATGCACCAGACAGGCCAGCCGGCTGACCATCCCGTGAATATCTACCACCCCGAGAGCGAATACCTGAAAGGACTGGTACTTTACGTAGAATAGACAGTATGGACCCTTCACTGCACATTAAGACAATTGCCCGTAAGCTGCAACTGCACGACTGGCAGGTTGAGAATACGCTCAGGCTCCTTGACGACGGAGCCACAATACCATTCATCAGCCGTTACCGAAAGGAGGTGACGGGCAGCCTGAACGAGGTGCAGCTTGCGGAGATACGCGATGAATACGAGAGGCTGAAAGAACTTGAGAAGCGCAGGGAGGCAGTCATAAAATCTATTGAGGAACAGGAGAAGATGACTCCTGAGCTGCTGGTAAAGATCAATGCAGCCCTGACAATGTCACAGCTTGAGGATCTCTACCTGCCCTACAGACCCAAAAGAAAGACACGCGCCTCCGTTGCCCGGGAAAAGGGACTGGAGCCTCTTGCACTCTGGCTGCTGGCGCAGAATGCCGGAGACCCGGAGACCGAGGCTGAAAAATATCTTACTGACCTGGTTGAGAGAACCGATGCGGCGCTGGCAGGCGCCCGTGACATCATCGCCGAGATGGTCAGCGAGGATGAACTGGTGCGCGGAGCTATGCGAAGACTGTACGAGCGCGATGCAGTTATAACATCCAGGGTTGTAAAGGGAAAAGAACAGGAGGGGGCCAAGTTCAGTGACTACTTCGAGTGGTCCGAACCGCTGCGCCGCTGTCCTTCCCACAGGCTGCTGGCTATGCGCCGGGGCGAGGAGGAGGGATTCCTAAAAATCACTCTTATGCCGGCAGAGGAAGAGGCACTGAAACTCATTGAAAGACAGTTCGTACGAGCCGGCAACGAAGCTGCCCGTCAGGTGCGGGAGGCAACATCCGACAGCTGGAGCCGCCTGCTGGCACCCTCCATGGAGACAGAGTTCAGAAAGTCCTCGAAGGAGAAGGCCGACGAGGAGGCAATACGCGTCTTCGCCGGAAACCTGAGGCAGCTGCTGCTCTCTCCTCCGCTGGGCGAGAAGAGCGTGCTGGCAATAGACCCGGGTTACCGCACCGGTTGCAAGGTGGTATGCCTCGACAGGCAGGGAGCACTGCTGCACCATGACGTGATATATCCGCACCCTCCGCAAAACGAGACTGCACGCAGCGTCAGCAAGCTGCTTTCATTGATCGATGAATACGGCATCGAAGCTGTTGCCATCGGAAACGGCACGGCAAGCCGCGAGACAGAGGCAATGGTGAAACAATACCTGCCTTCTGACTCCGGCATCAGGATTTTCGTGGTCAGCGAAGCAGGAGCATCAGTCTATTCAGCATCAAAGACAGCCCGGGATGAGTTTCCTGACCACGATGTGACGGTTCGTGGTGCCGTCTCCATCGGTCGCAGGCTAATGGACCCGCTGGCCGAACTGGTGAAGATAGACCCCAAATCGATAGGCGTCGGACAGTACCAGCACGACGTTGACCAGGCACGGCTGCAGGCCAGCCTCGACGAGGTGGTGATGTCATGCGTCAACGCCGTGGGAGTGGAGGTCAACACCGCCAGCCCCCACCTGCTTACTTACGTCTCGGGCCTCGGACCAAAACTGGCACAGAATATCGTTGACCACCGAACTGAAAACGGTCCCTTCAGGAAACGTGCTGAACTGATGAATGTAAAGAGAATGGGCGACAAGGCCTATGAACAGGCCGCCGGATTCCTCAGGATAAGAAACGCCTCCAACCCGCTCGACACCTCGGCAGTGCACCCCGAAAGCTATCACATAGTGGAAAAAATGGCCCGGGATGCCGGCTGCTCCGTGGCCGACCTGATGCGCGATGAGACAAGACGCAAGACCATAAATATTGAAAAGTATGTCACTGCCGGGGCAGGACTGCCCACACTGAAGGATATAATGCAGGAGCTCGCAAAGCCGGGACGCGATCCGAGGTCGGCAATACAGGAGTTCAGCTTCGCCGATATACACTCACTGGATGATGTGAAGGAGGGTATGATAGTACCGGGAATAGTAACAAATATTACTAAATTTGGTGCTTTCGTCGATATCGGGGTTAAACAGGACGGCCTGGTACACGTCTCGCAGATGGCTGACCGGTACGTTGACGACCCTTCAAAGGTGGTCAAACTACACCAGCAACTCATGGTGAGAGTCGTCAGCGTTGACCTGGAAAGGAAAAGGATACAGCTGTCGCTGAAGGGAGTAGGCAGCAGGGATTAGCAGGGGATTTGTAATCATGTAGCTGGAGACCGCATGACTGCAAGAC
>CAZFIF010000061.1:0-12343 GCA_964519065.1 uncultured Rikenella sp. | reverse complement strand
TGTCATCCAGCGCCTTCATGATGACCTCATATCCGATGCCGTTGATATCTCCCTGTGTAATACCGACTATGACAGGTTTGTTTTCCATTGTGATTCTTCCATTCTGAGCAGCAGAGAGGCTGTTCAGCGCCTCAAAGTTAATCAAATTATTGAATGATTTAGCTTTTAAGTATTACCTTTACGGTCTGTTGCGGCGGCGCGCACAATGCGAAATAATGGGTGTCACAGAACATTTGTACGGGAAAGCAGCGGAGGGTCTGCGGATCACTGCAGAGGAGGCTCTTACTCTCTGGGAGGAGGCACCGCTGGCTACCCTGATATTTCTTGCAGACACCGTCAGGCGGAGGCTACACCCTGACAACAGGGTCGGGTGGATGATAGACCGCAATGTCAATATCACCAACATATGCTTTTCACAGTGTCGCTTCTGCAATTTCTGTCGCACGGCAAAGAGTGATGATGCCTATGTGACCACTGATGAAGAGTATGACCGCAAGATCAGCGAACTGGTAGCCCTTGGCGGCGACCAGCTGCTGCTGCAGGGTGGCATGAACCCTGCCCTGGGGCTCGATTTCTATACCTCACTCTTCAGCCGGCTGAAGCAGCGGTGGCCGAAACTGAAACTGCATGCCCTTGGTCCTCCCGAGGTAGCTTTTCTGGCCGGAAAGGAGAAGATGAGCTACCGCGAGGTGCTTGTGGAGTTACACCGGGCCGGTCTCGACTCGCTGCCTGGAGCAGGAGCGGAGATACTCTCTGACAGGGTCAGGAGGGTCGTCTCCCCGGCAAAAGCCACCGTCGATGAATGGCTGGGCGTCATGCGTGAGGCTCACAGGCTTAACCTGCCCACCTCGGCAACGATGATGTTCGGCCATGCCGAGACAGTGCCCGAAAGAATAGAACACCTGGTGCGTCTGCGCGACCTGCAGGATGAGAAGCCTGAAGGCCACGACGGTTTCATCACCTTCATTGCATGGCCCTTCATGGACCGGGGTACAGTCCTGGCAGAGAGGGATGGCATACGCAGCATGGTTACCGCAGCCGAATATCTCAGGCTCACTGCCATCAGCAGGCTGATGCTTGACAATTTTTCCAACATACAGTCGTCGATCCTCACCGTGGGCAAAGAGACGGCGATGATTTCGCTTCACGCCGGGGCCAACGACCTGGGGTCGGTGATGATAGAGGAGAATGTGGTGAGCGCGGCCGGCGACCCCTTCAGGGTGGACCCTGACAGTGTCAGAGAGATAATCAGGGACGCCGGTTTTATACCTGTGCGGCGTGACCAGCGCTATATGCCTGTTGAGGGATAAAGAGATCTGAAAGGCCTCCTGATCAGCGCTATATGCCCGTGGGATAGGAGTGAACGTGTAACTGCATGATCATGCTGTTCAGTCACCGCAATAACCAGCCTTAAGACCCGGCCGGGTTATTCACTTCAGGCGTCAGGGCTTTTTCTCCAGGGTGTACATGAGTGCCTCAACCTGCCGCAGAAGCTCTCTCTTGTCATCCCCGGGAGCATAGACGAAGCCAGTCACCACCACCGGCCGCGAGCTCTCCTTATCGATGAAGGCATATGATATGAAGGGCCCTCCCATGAACCCTCCCTCGAGGGTCCAGAGACCTCGCATCTCTATGTAGTCAGTGCTGTCACGCCGGAAAGAGCGGCAGCTCGTCTGAGCCCTCTTCTCGATAATCATGAATGATCCCGGGTCAGGACCGCTCACTTCGGCAGACATCACCTTCTCGGTGAGATCGGCAAGCTCAAAACAATCCATGCGCGACATCCTCCTGTCACTCACCGATACGATGACCGACTGTGTTGTGGTGGGGGTCTCGGCAGATATCATCATCACTCCCCGGCGGTTGAAGTCAGGCTTGTACCCTGCCGGCAGCAGGAGCTCCCAACTGCCGTTATCCGTGGTGAGGCGACTGCGCTCCTTGCCTGCCGACCTTGTCAGCCACGTCGTAAGTCTCTCACGTTCAGCATCATTGATCTTCTTCCTGATAACCTCCCCATTGTCCCTGAAGGCATCAGCCAGGGCGACTGTGTCAGGGGCTGTAACATCAATTACCAGCTGTGTCTCAGCCCACCGGTTGCGGGAGAAGGTGACCTCAGTCCCGCTCTTCTCATTGTCAGTCTTGACAATGATGACATTGCGGTGAGCGACATAGACATCGCGGAAGCCATCAGGATTGACAGGCATCAGGCGGAACGCAGGCTCAGGCTGCGGCATCCCGATGAGGTTTGCTCCTAAATACTCCCTGACAGCTGCTCCGGCAGTACCGTCCCACAGGGCCCTGTCCATGACAACCATGACCTCACCGGTGGAGCCGGTGACATTTGGGAGCGTGCGTGTAAGCGATGTGTCGCCGCAGGATGACGCCAGCAGCAGCATCAGCAATGTCGGAAGGATTGAAGTCAGTCTCATAATGATTTGATTTTTAAATAAAAAGCCTGCATTCACATGCAGGCTGAAAGTGAACTTATGTTGCTTCTAGCTCTCTTCCTCAACATTCTTCTTTGAGGCGTCTGAGCTGTCAGTGCCTTTGGCTTTCTTGAACTCCTTCATCCCCTGTCCTATCCCTTTCATCAGTTCCGGTATCTTACGCCCTCCGAAGAGCAGTACCACTACCACCAGGATAAGGATTATTTCTGTTGGACCGATCTTTCCCATAGCTCTCTGTTTTTAATTACACAAATGTACGAATTCTTTGATACCAGCCGCCATCAGCCGTTGAATAATCATTTTCTTATCAGTTTGAGAATATCATTCCCGTTTGCAAAGATAAGCAATGCAAGGAGAATGATCATACCGGTGATCTGGGCATACTCCAGGAACTTGTCACTTGGCTTCCTGCCTGTGACCACCTCGAAGATCAGGAACATTACATGACCTCCGTCGAGTGCAGGTATGGGAAGTATGTTCATCACTGCCAGTATGAGTGACAGGAAGGCAGTGAGGTTCCAGAACGACTGCCAGTTCCATTTACCGGGGAAGATGCTGCCTATGGTTATGAATCCCCCCAGTGATTCATACGCTTTGGTCTCCTTTGAAAATATAAGCTTGAACTGTTTCAGGTAATCCCCGGTGGTGTTCCATCCCTTGGTAATGCCTGCTGGTATTGCCTCGAAGAAGCTGTAGTGCCTGGTGCTCATATCAAAAACTCCTCCCATCTCCCTGAAAACACCCAGGATCCCTGCCTCTGTGGTGGTGACGGTGAAGTCGGCCAGCTCCTCAGCTCTTCTGACAGTGACGTTGATCGGTTGCCCCTTGTGGGAGGTCAGGTATCTCTGGAACTCATCATACCACATGAATGAGAGGCTGTCAATGGCCATGATCTCATCACCGGGGGCCAGGCCGGCGTTCATTGCCGGCGACTCTTCCTTGATACTGGCAATGACAAACGGTCCGAAGGGTATCCTGGCATCAATGACATCGGGGTTTTTGAGCAGCAGGGGAATGAACTCCCGTTTCACGGGTACATTGATCATCTCACCCTCGCGTTCAACAGTAATCACCTCGCGCTCATTGAGCAAAATATCAGGGATAATGCCATAGAAGTTTTCCGGCTCCTCGCCGTCAACCGCGATGATCCTGTCGCCGTTGCGCAGTCCCATGGCATAACCGGTAGAGTCGGTCAGTATTCCGTATTTGACATCGCGTGTAGCGAGATAGGTCTCGCCCCAGAGGCTCAGCACCGCAACATAGATCAGGATTGCGAAGATAAAGTTGAAGAAGACGCCGCCGAGCATTATCATCAGTCGCTGCCATGCCTTCTTCGACCTGAACTCGTGGGGCTGGGGCGGCTGTTTCATTTGCTCCTTATCCATCGACTCGTCTATCATGCCCGAGATCTTGACATACCCTCCCAGGGGTATCATCCCGATACCATACTCCGTCTCTCCCCACTTGCGCTTGAAGATCGCGAAGGGCCAGTCAAAGAAGAGATAGAACTTCTCCACCCTTGTCTTGAAGAGGCGGGCAAAGAGAAAATGTCCAAACTCATGTACTATTACAAGTATTGAAAGTGACAGCAGCAGCTGCAGTATCTTTATTAGAACAGTCATTTTTTCTTCAGTTTACTTATGTATTCAGTGGCAAGTCTTCTGCTCATCATATCCGTCTCCTCATAAACCTCAAGTGAAGCCCCGCTCTCAAAATCTGTTTTTTCAAGCACCTTTTCAACAGTGCCTGCAATATCGTTAAATCCAATCTCTTCGTGAAGGAAGGCGGCCACGGCAACTTCATTGGCAGCATTGAGGGCACATGGTATGTTGCCTCCTCTCCTGAGTGCCGTGCGTGCCAGCGGCAGGCAGCGAAACCGTTCCGTGTCGGGCTCCTCGAAGGTGAGTGAACCCGTCTCCGTCAGCGACGGGCGCGGCAGCGCGGTGGCAACCCTTTCAGGGTATGTCAGGGCGTAGATTATGGGCAGCCGCATGTCAGGCACACCCAGCTGCGCCTTGACAGAGCCGTCGGTGAACTGCACCAGCGAATGAATGATCGACTGGGGGTGTATTACCACCTCAATCTGATCCTCGGCAATGCCGAAGAGCCAGTGTGCCTCTATCACCTCCAGGCCCTTGTTCATCAGTGTGGCCGAGTCAATGGTTATCTTGCTGCCCATACTCCAGTTGGGATGGCGCAGTGCCTCCAGCGGTGTTATTTTTGCCAGCCGGTGTGCCGGTGTGTTGAGGAAGGGCCCTCCCGATGCCGTCAGTATTATTTTCTCTACTGAGCCCTCCGGCTCACCGTTGAGGCACTGCATTATGGCCGAGTGTTCCGAGTCTACCGGCAGCAGAAGGCTGCCCGTCGATGCTGCAATACCTGTTATCATCTCCCCGGCAACAACCAGTGTCTCCTTGTTTGCCAGGGCGACCTCCTTGCCGGCAGCCACCGCTGCAGCTGTGGGGCGCAGCCCGGCGAAACCCACCATGGCTGCAACTACGGTGTCAACGGTGTCAGACCTGACAGCATCCTCAATGACATCCTGTCCGGCAAGAACCTCTATGCCCAGCCCCGAGAGCTCGTCGCTGAGCATACTGTAAAAGGCTTTGTTGCCTATTATCACCCTGGCCGGCCGGTAGAGCTTCGCCTGCTCTGCCAGCAGCGCTGCGTTGCTGCCTGCAGCGAGGGTGTCAACAGTGAACAGTTCGGGATACCGTGAGATGATGCCGAGGGTCTGCGTGCCTATCGAGCCTGTCGAGCCGAGGATTGCCAGTCGTTTATGCATCCGTGCCCCTCCTGTCAGAAAAAGATATATTGTGTGGGGTCAAGAGGCTCACCGTTGTGCCACAGCTCAAAATGAAGATGGGGCCCGGAGGTGTAAAGCTCACCGGAGTCTCCTACTATCGAGATAGCCTCCCCGGCCCACACCTTGTCGCCCATCTCCTTCAGGAGCCTGGCGTTGTGCTTGTAGACCGAGATTATGTTGTTGCTGTGCTGTATCATCATCACAAAGCCCGTCTCCATGGTCCATCCCGTCATTATCACCGTACCGTCGAGAGTAGAGGATACCACAGCCTTGGGCTGGGTCACGATATCAGTGGCATAGTGCCTTGTGCGCATGTCAAAGTTGCTGGAGACGATGCCCTTCACCGGCGGAAAGAAGTGGATGCTGGCCAGGCTGGTGCCCCGCTCCGGCCCATCGGCACGGGCAGAGAGAGTGTACTGTTCTTCCTGTTCGATGCGGGCCCTGAAGATCGAGTCTTCAACCGAACGCCTGAAGACCACGTTGCTGTAGTCGCGGCTGGTGTCACGCACAGTAATATGTTCTATGGGCTGCCTGCCGGAGATGACAGCGTTGAGGTCATAGAAATACTTGTCACGGATCTCAAGCTCCCGCTCAAGTGAGTCAAGCAGTATGGCATTCATGATAATGTTGCGTCTCAGAGTCACATCGGGATAACCGGGGATGAACTCACGCAGGTTCGTGAAGGCTATAAGGGAGGTGTTGATTCCGATGATAAGCAGAAACAGCATGGCAGCAGCCAGAAGAGCATTCGACTTGGTCATGCGCAGACGCCATACCTCCTCATAGGTTGTGTCATTGAAAATGGCAAAACGGAACCTGTCGCGCCACTTTCCTCTCCGTTTTTTGTTCTCGGCCATCGGTAAGTGCTTATGAAGGCACAAAGATAGTAATCATGTTGGAATAAGCGAGGGACCAGTATTCAGTCACTACTGCCGACTCCTGACTGCTGACTGCTGACTGCCGACAGCCGACTGAGGACTGGAAGTGCCGACTGCTGACTGCCGACTGGCATTACCATCCTATACCGTAGTCCTCCCCGTAGTTGCTTGACCCGCCCCAGAAGGTGCCGTGTAGAAAGTCAAAGGCAATGGCGTTGACCGGCCCCGAGGTGCGCTCCTGGAATGAGAGCCGGTAACCCATTGATGCCAGCTCCTTGCGCATCCATGGCGGGGTGCTGTTGTTCAATACCAATCCCCCGGAGACCTTCTGATGGTCGCCGAAGCTAGAATACATCTGCAGCGTCTTGAACGACGGCGCCTCGCATGCCTCCTGTACCGTCATCCCGAACTCGGAGAAATTGAGGAAGAACTGCAGCAGCAGCTGATCCTGCTCGTCGCCGCCCTGCTTGGCAAAGGCGAGCCACGGTTTGCCATCCTTCATCGCCAGCGAGGGTGTCAGCGTCACCCGCGGCCTCTTGCCGGGCTCGACAACGTTATAGGGGTTCTCCTTCTCATCCACCACGAAGCTCTGCATCCGCTGGCTCATGCCGATACCGGTGTTGCCGGCTATGCATGCAGGTATCCAGCCGCCGCTGGGAGTGACGGAGACCACCCACCCCTCCCTGTCGGCCGCCTCGATGGAGGTGGTGCCCGACTGGAAGGAGCCCAGGAACCGTTCATACTCCCGGGGATCATCAGACGGATAGATGTTACGTGCCGACGCCTGCCATGCGTTCAGAAGGGTGGTAAACGGATTGACCTTCCCCTCAAAGGGATATGGGTCACCAGGGGTGACTGATGGATCATTCCGGCTGGGATCTATCAGCCTGCTCCGCTCCCGGGCATACTCCTTAGACAGCAGTCCCTGCATCGGCTCCTCAGGCGGGAAGGCCGGGTCACCGTAGTAGAAATCCCTGTCGGCATAGGCCAGGTTCATCGCCTGGTAGAGGGTATGAATATACCTTACGGAGTTGTATCCCATCTCCTGCAGGTCGAAGTTCTCCAGTATGTTGAGTGTCTGCAGCATCACCGGTCCCTGTGTCCACTGCTGCAGCTTATATACCTCTATACCCCGGTAAGTGGTCATCAGAGGCTCCTCTATCTTCACCTGCCACTGTGACAGGTCTTCCGCGGTGATCAGCCCCCCCTGTTCCTGGCATCCCCTGGCGAACTCCGCCCCTATGTCGCCCCTGTAAAAGCGTTCATAGGCGGCGTAGATAGCCTCTTTTCTCGGTCTCCTCTTCTTCAGTGCCTGCTGTTCGGCCTCCACCAGCTTCGTAAGGGTGGCCAGCAGATCCTGCTGCACGAATATCTCTCCCGCTGACGGGGCCTCGCGCTCTTCTCCCGCGTGCGGGAGAAATACCCTTGCCGAGTAGGGCCACTCTTTGATACGGCGCTTGTTTCGTTCTATGGAGTTGGCTGTCTGCGCCTCTATGGGGTATCCCCCGGCCATCTGCATCGCCGGGGCGAGCACCTCCTTGAGGCTCATGGTGCCGTACTCGGCAAGCATGGTCATCAGCCCCCCGGGAGTGCCGGGCGTCACCGCCGCCAGCGGACCATACTCGGGCGGGTACTTCATATCCCTGTTGCGGAAGAACTCAGCAGTGGCCCCCGTGGGTGCCACTCCCAGTGCATTGATGGCAATGACCTTGCCGGTGTTGGGATTATAAATAAGAGCCTGGGTCTCACCACCCCAGCTGAGCACGTCCCACATGGTGCAGGTAGCAGCAAGCATAGCGCATGCCGCATCAACGGCGTTGCCGCCGCGGTCAAAGATCATGGCCCCGGCAGTGGCCGCCAGGGGCTTGCCCGTGACAGCCATCCAGTGCCTGCCATGCAACGGCGGCTTCTGTGTGTTCACGGGAAATGTGTTGAACGACTGGGCTTCGGTCATAACGAAGATAGTTAAGAGACTAATTGCAAGAAAGATCCTTTTCATCATAGTGTTGTTTTAATATCATAGGTATGATGGCCTGTCCCGATTATCGGGAGAACCGCACATGATTTACTTTGCCGGGGCTTCACCCGGTTGTAAATTGTATCCTTATTCTGCTTGCGATTGCAGCCAATCAGGTGGGGTTCAAATCTGTTTGCCATAAGTGATCGCATATGATGCCATACCATCTCCGGCAATTTCGCAAATAATAGCGATTAATACATCAATTTTACCATTACTCTGCAAAAAACTGCTTCAAAACAGATGACACCCGTGAATGTTTGTTCGTCCGGAAATTGATAACTCTGCCGAAAATTAAATACCTTGCTATTCTCAAATCAATTAATCTGAATGACATGAAAAAAATTACAGCATTGCTGACCGTTATGCTCCTGGCAACAGGAAGCACCCTCATGTGCCAGTCGCTCGATGATGTTCTTGGTGAACACTTTGCAGCTATCGGACAGGAGAATCAACTAAAGATAAATTCAGCCAGAATGACAGGGAAAATGGTACAGGGAGGTATTGAAATTCCGTTTGTCCAGATGATCAAACGTCCGAAGAAGGTGCGCGTTGAAGCCACTTTCCAGGATCTCACCCTGATCCAGACTTTTAACGGAGAAGAGGGCTGGTCAGTGAACCCATTTACCGGTGTCACGGAGCCTCAGCCTATGTCTGCCGATGAAGTCAGGTCAATGAACTATACTGCAGATATGGACGGCATGCTGTGGGACTATGCAAGCAAAGGATATACGGTTACCCTTGAAGGATCAGAAGATATGGAAGGCACCCAGTGCTTTGTCGTGAAACTTGTGACCGATTCAGGAGACACCTTTACCTATTACATGGATGCCGACACATATATCATCCTGCGCACCAACAATAAAATTATGATCATGGGCAATGAGACGGAAACAGATACCTATCAAAGCAACTACATGATGGTTGACGGTATTGCCGTTCCCGGAAAGATCGAAACCAAGATGCAGGGCCAGGTGGTGATGACTCTTGTTGTCGACAAAGTCGAATTCAACCCGGAGTTTGACGATGCGCTGTTTGAAAAGCCGGTTATGCAATGATAACCTCCTGAATTAATTTCATCAGAAACTGATATTATGAATTTAAGGCCTATTGTAATAAGTATCTTCTTCCTGGCCGGCGCTTCAGCCCTCGATGGCCAGGTAAGCGAAGCCACTCTCGGGGATATTATGGGCAGGCACATCGGACCTGCAAGGATGAGCGGACGTATCACATGCATTGATGCCGTCAACAGTGATCCGAACACGGTATGGGTCGGAGCTGCAAACGGAGGCGTCTGGAAATCGATCAACAAGGGAACCACCTTTAAGCCGGTCTTTGATGATCATCCCCAGTCAGTGGGCACCATTGCCATCGACCAGCAACACCCCGATACCGTATGGGTAGGTACCGGAGAAGTATGGACACGCAACAGCGTATCTGTCGGCACAGGGATATACAAGACCACCAACGGCGGCGAGAAGTGGGAACATATGGGCTTGCCGGGGAGTGAACGCATCGGACGCATCCTGATAGACCCCTCGGATCCTGACATTGTCTGGGTTGCAGCAACGGGTGCACTGTGGGGAGACAGCGAAGAGAGAGGTGTTTACAAAACCACCGACGGAGGAAAAACATGGGCCAGGGTGCTCTATGTCAGTCCCTCAACCGGATGCTCAGACATGGTCATGGACCCCGGTGACCCTTCAGTTGTCTATGCTGCAATGTGGGACTTCCGGCGCCAGGCACACACCTTCAGGTCAGGCGGTCCCGGCAGCGGGATATACAGGTCAACTGACGGCGGGGCCACCTGGGACAGGATACACAACGGACTGCCGGCAGGAACTCTTGGCAGGATCGCACTTGCAGTATCCCCGGTGAAGCCTCATCACCTTTACGCCGTTGTCGAAGCCAAAGAATCGGCACTCTACCGCTCATCAGACCGTGGATCATCATGGGAGAAGATGAGCAACCAGTACATGATGAGCGACAGGCCGTTCTATTACAGCCTCCTTGTTGCCGATCCGTCAGACGCTGACCGCATATATAAGCCGGGAACCATGCTGTGGGTAAGCACTGACGGTGGCAGGGTATTTCAGAGTCCTTCGGTTACCGGCGGAAGCTATCACAGTGACACCCATGCGCTATGGATCAACCCGTCAGACAACAGCTTCATGTACATGGGCACAGACGGCGGCGTGTACATATCCGAAGACCGGGGTAACAGCTGGAGGTTTGTGCCAAGCCTGCCTGTTTCTCAGTTCTACCACGTCAGCGTGGATGACAAATCACCCTACAATGTCTACGGCGGACTGCAGGACAACGGATCATGGACGGGGCCTTCAAAAAAATCGGGGGGTATAACGAACGCCGACTGGAAGAATGTCGGTTACGGCGACGGCTTTTACACCTGGAGCGATAAGACAGACCCGGATATAATATACTCACAGTACCAGGGCGGAAGGATAAACAGGATCAACATCAGGACGGGAGAAAGCAAATATATCAAACCCTTCCCTGCAGAAGGAACTGAAGCATTCAGGTTCAACTGGAACACCCCGACGGTCTTCGGAAAGAAATCAGGGTGGCTCTATGTGGGGTCTCAGTACCTGTTCCGCTCAAAGGACAAGGGAGACTCATTTGAAAGGATCTCTCCTGACCTTACTACCAATGATCCTGAACGGCAGCAGCAGGAGAAATCGGGAGGCCTGACAATCGACAACAGTACGGCCGAAAACAACACAACCATCTTTTCGATCTCCGAATCGCCTCTCGATGAAAATATCATCTGGGTGGGAACCGACGACGGTAATATCCACGTCACTTCTGACGGAGGCCGGAGCTGGATGAAACTCAACGATGCTGTTCCGGGATTGCCGCCTCTCGCCTACATCTCTCATATCGATGCCGACAACTTCGATAAGAACGCAGCCTGGGTAACAGTCGATGCCCACCGGAACGGTGACATGAACCCCTATGTTTATTATACCGGTGATCTCGGTAAAACGTGGAGCTCTCTTGCCACCGGCGATATCAAAAGTTTCTGTCACGTCATCAAGCAGGATCCGGAAAGACCTGACCTCCTCTTCCTCGGGACCGAGATGGGTCTCTACGTCAGTAATGACAGGGGTAAGACATGGGTAAGGATGAAGAACAAGATACCGCAGACGGGCATCTATGATATTGCATTCCAGATGAGGGAGAATGACATTGTGCTGGCAACCCACGGCAGAGGCATTATCATTATTGACGATATCACCCCGCTGAGAAATTTCACTCCGTCAGTTGCGGAGCAGGATTTTGCCTGGCTGCCAGTACGCCCCTATTACTTCCCGTCAGGCATCGGCACACAGGATTTCCCGGGTGATGCCGAATTTGTGGGATCAAACTCCTCATCATCGGCCACAATATGCTATTACCTAAGTAAGAGGCATGTCTTCGGCGAGATGTACATTGAACTGTATAATGCCGAAGGCAATTTCCTGAAGAAACTGCCTGCCGGAACCCGCAAAGGGATCAATATAGTGCGCGTGGCCACCTCAATGGACCCGCCGAAGGTGCCTAAATCACCCAACATACTGGGGCAGGCGGCGTTCGGCCCTAAGTACCCTGCCGGAAAATACACAGTCAAGCTGGTTAAGGGAAACGATACCTATACCACCGATCTGATCCTGAACGACAGCCCTGCCTGGAACCACTCCGCAGATGACCGTAAGCTACAGCGTGAAACTCTCATGAAGGCATATGATCTCCTTGAGGAGCTCGCCGCCATTGACCAGAGGATCCTTGATACCAGGGAGGCACTGAGCAACAGGGAGGCAACAGCAAGAGGAGCTTCACTGAAGAAGGTCCGAAGCCTGATTGCTGTCTGCGACGATATGCATGAGAAAATCTCTGCCACACAGTCAGGCGAGGGAGGTATCACGGGCCAGGTGAGACTGAGGGAAAACATTGCGGAGATCTACGGCGCCGTGGGAGGATATCCGGGAAAACCCACCGATCTGCAGATCAGGGCACTGGACAACTATGCCCTGCAGGTAAGGGATTTTGGCACAAGGATAGAAGCAATTATCAGCAAAGATCTACCGAAGCTTATGAAGTAATCCCTGCTGTAACGGTATCGCGATAGCATTGATTATGAACTAATCATTGCTATCGCGGTACTGATATTCCAATCCTGATGAAGTAGCTACTGCAG
>CAZFIF010000060.1:0-13016 GCA_964519065.1 uncultured Rikenella sp. | reverse complement strand
CAGGGAGGTGTTGTCCGGGAGGTTTGTGTCTGCAGGGATATAGAGGTTGTCCCTGGAGGAAATTAATTACTTTTGTGTACGAAAATGAGAGTCATCCCTATTATACTGTCACTTAGTCTTGTCCTTTCCCTTGCCGTCCCGGCCCGGGTCAACGCCCAGGAGGTGCCCGGTCCGGATGAGAACGTACCTTTTCTGATAACCTTCGGACCTAAGGCCGCTACCTCATGGGGAGATGACGATTTTTCGCAGACCTTTTTCTTCACCCTGCCGAAAGACTACAAGGATCCGTTTTACATCAGGATCTACGACCCTGACATCGGGGGCAAGACCGATGAGCTGAACAACTTCTGGGACACCCGCATGGTCTATTCCGTCTACGGTGGCAAGGGTTGTTACACTGACCCTGAGGCCAAGGGCATAGACCCGGTTGGCAACTACAAGAGCGGCGTCATGCTTGCCACCCGTGCGTTCGGGATGGACAGCAGGCTTGATGAGCGGTGGTTCACCTTCGGGCCTTTCAACCCTGCTGACGGCGAGTACTACCCGAAGTTCTCAAGCAACGTGTTCAAGATTATCTGTGACGGCGTCTCCGGTGACGATGGCAACCTTTATCGTTATGCCCTCTCGAGGAGGTCCGATGCGAATGTGCCCATCGAGGGCGCCAACGCCTTTACCTATGAATATACTTTCAGGATGTGGAACAACAATGACACATCATTCGTCTCTCATATCTATCCCTTCATTGACAGCGGCTGTGTTTACATCCGGCAGAGGAACTTCGACTGGGACAATGACGGGGAGTTTATTGTTGTTTCGGTTGAACGCAAGGGACAGTCGTTGCCCCTCTCCGGTGAAGACACCTGGACGGAGGCGAGGATGCCCATCCTGGAGGCAGAGATAGGCAAGTCGCTTGACTTCCGCTTCTACAAGAGAAGTGATGAGCTGGTGAAGAACAACAATGTAGTGATGACCGTGGAGAACCAGTATGGTGAGAACCTTCAGTTCTTCAGCGCACCGATAGGTGGTGTGCCAGTCTATAAACCCCGGATAAAGGTCGTCCCCAAGAGATAGGCATGATCAGAAACGCAGGCATTTCAGCGGCACTCATCTGTATCCTGATGATACAGCTTCTGCTGCCGTACCGGGCGCAGGCCCAGACATACAGCTACAGGACCTATGATGTCAACACCGGCCTGCCCGGCAGTTACCTGAATGTGATTGGACAGGACCAGAGCGGGCTTCTGTGGGTTGGTCTCGAGACCGGACTTTACCGGTATGACGGCTTTGATTTTCACCCTGTGGCTTTGCCTGACACCCTCTCTGCAGGCTATCCCAATGCCCTCTTCTGTGATGCAGGAGGCACGATGTGGGTCGGGCTGACGGACGGGTCACTCTTTACGGCAGACGCAGGGGGTTTTCTCGTGCGGGTGGCCGGGCTGGAGGCTGACAGGATAAACCGCATTACCGAAGGGCCGGACGGCAGGATATGGATCATCACCCAGACCAGGGGCATATACAGGTCGGATGCCGGCGGAGAGAAGATCACCCGGCTATCGATGCCGGAGGAGATGATCCTGTTTGATATTGCCTTCGCCGGACGCGACACTGTTCTTGTGGCCACACAGGATAACCTGCATCTTATGACACTCAAAGGCAACGATGCTGTCATCAGCCACACATTTCCGGAGCTGGAGTATACCTGGGTGCAGACGGTGAAGCAGACGGACATGAACACCTGGTTTGCCGGCACTGACGGTGCAGGACTATATATGATCAGGCGCACTGAGGGCGTGATGGGTGCTGTGGCTGTTGCAGACACAACCTTCATGAACCTCCGGATACCAGACCTGGTTGCCTCCGGCGACAGGTCACTGCTGGTAGCCACCCGTGAGGCAGGGGTACTCAGGACCCTCTTCAGCGAAGATTACTCTTCGTGGACTACGGAGCCGGCCTATGATATAGCTTCGGGACTGGCCGACAATGACATAAGAACGGTTTTCAGGGACCGTGAGAACAATCTCTGGATAGGACTATTCAACAGGGGACTGGCTGCCGTAACCACAAATGCCTTTTCGTTTCATGTCCCGGATGCACACAAGGAGATAAACTTCATCGGCATGTCCGGAGGAAAAACAGTGATGGGAACCCGTAACGGGCTCTATGACTACCATCCGGAGAGCGGTGTTTTTGATAATTACCGGGCGCTGACATCAAGGACCGGCGGCACAGGCATAGCCTCCTGGGCAACGGATGGGGAAGGAAACATATGGATTGGCACTGCGGGCTCGGGCCTATGGCTTATGGATGCCGGCGGCCTGCTGAGGCAGTTCTCCAGCTCTGGTAATCCGGCACAGAACCGCATCAACTCTGTTGCCCCTGACGGTGACAATATCTGGCTGGCAACCATGAACGGGGTTGTCCTGCTCGACAGGGAAACGGGTGAGCAGAAGGCCCACTACACAACCTGGGAGATGCTTCCGCACAACAACGTGTCACAGGTGGTTGTGAACAGACCGGGAGAGGTGCTGGTGGCCACCGAGACCGACAGGCTCTGCTATATACATATTACGGGAGGAGTGCGCACTGAGGGGATGGTGATGGACGGGCCGATGAGAAACCGTATCAACAGCATCGCCGTCTCACCCGACAGGACCGTATGTGCAGGGACCCTCGGCAACGGACTGTTTCTCTTTGCCGCCGACACGGTCTATAACTTTTCCACTGCCGACGGCATGCTGTCTAACTACTGCTACAGCACCCTCATAGCATCTGACGGCCGCATATGGACAGGACATGAGAAGGGATTCTCAATCCTCAATCCTGAATCAGGGTCGGTAAGGACATTCAGCACTGAATTCGGAGTGGTGGGCGACTGCCTTGCCAACGCCATGGCTGAGACGCCGGACGGCACTGTTTATGTGGGTACCACAGAGGGTATAGTGGCATACCGTCCCTCCCTTGATGAGAGAAGCACGGCACAGCCACAGGCAGTGATCGTCTCCGTGGTTATAAACAATATCGAATACCCTTATCGCGATAGTTACTCTCTTCCGTACCGGTCATCATATACTGTAGCTATTAAATATGCGGGTATTTCGCTTCGCGATCCTCTCAATGTCATCTACAGGAGCAGGCTCGAGAATTTTGACGAGGGGTGGGGAGAGGTGACAACTGACAGGTCTGTCACCTACAGGCTCAGTAACGGACACTACAGGTTTACCGTCGAAGCTTTTACACGGGATGACCCCGACAATGCCTCCGCTGCTTCGTTCAGCCTGATGATACAGAAGCCTTTCACCGAGCGGTGGTGGTTTATAGTGTCACTGCTGGCTCTGCTGGCAGCAGCGGCATGGGTGGTCATCAGGCTTCGTGAGAGAGCCCACAGGAAGCAGCGTGAGTTCCTTGAGAGTGAGCTGCGCAAACGCACGGCTGAAGTATATCAGCAGAAGGAGGAGCTGGCACAGAAGAACCTTGACATCACCGAGAGCATCACCTACGCCAAGCGGATACAGAGCAGCGTGCTCCCCGATACAAACAGGCTGGCTACCGTCTTCAACGATGCCTTTGTCTTCTTCCTTCCGCGTGACATTGTCAGCGGTGACTTCTTCTGGTTCGACTGGATCGACAAGGACAGGTTCATGGTGGTCTGCTCTGACTCCACGGGGCACGGGGTGCCGGGGGCCTTCATGTCAATGATAGGCACCGCACTGCTGCAGGATATCATCACCGTGAAGAAGATGACCAGGCCGTCGCAGGTGCTTCATGAACTTGACAGGCAGATATTCTCAACACTGAACCAGAACCAGGAGCTTGAAGCCTCCAACGACGGCATGGATATCGTGGTGTGCGAGTTCAACATACGTACCAGGCACCTGGTCTTTGCCTCAGCCATGAGGCCGGTGATACTCGTCATTGATGGCGAGCAGCACTATGTCAGGGGCAACCGCTCGTCGGTGGGCGGTGAATCATATACCGAGAAATTCTTTGATGACCAGGAGTATCACCTTCGGGAGGGTGACATAGTCTATCTATTCACTGACGGCTACTGCGACCAGTTTGGAGGTGAGGGAGGCAAGAAGATGAAGGTCAGCAGGCTTAAGTTGCTGGTGGATGAGATAAGGCCATTACCGATGGAGGAGCAGGAGAAACAGGTGAGGGAATTCTTCTATGAATGGATGGGGGAGAATGAGCAGGTAGACGACGTCCTCTTCATGGGGCTGAAAGTCTGATAAGTCCTTTCCGAAAACAGCAGGCCGGCATTCTTATGATGGAAACCAAATCCCCATCACTCCTCTCCACAGGTACCGGTTTCACCCAGGTTGATTACACAGGTGGTGGCTGTGTTGCTTAGGTTTCCCCCGCGGTCGCTGATCCAGAAGTCGTAGTAGACGGTATCACTGCCGTTGTAAAGGAAGTAGATCATCGTCACTTCAATGGTGCCCTTGAGTATCTTGTTCTGGCCCCCTGGTTCAAGGTAGGGGATGCGGTACTCGGATGGGTAGAGCGGGTCTGAGGGATCGGCAAGCTCAAAGATATCACCGTTTTTGCGGTACAGTTGCATGAACAGGTTACTGGAAGGCTCAAAGAGAGGGTCAGCAGGATCATCAAGTCCCACATCACCGTCGCCGTCTTCAAAGTAAAAGGACAGCCTGCCCGCCCTGGAGAGGTTGCCCAGGAGGTCAACGGTATCAAACAGGGCAAAGCTTCTGAATTCAATCATCGGCTCAGGCGGCAGCTTCTCAACGGGGGTACATGACCCTATTGCCAGGACGACAGCCAGAAACAGTATGACAGTTGCTCTTTTCATGCCTTTCAAAATCGTTTTTGCCGCAAAAACCACACCAAACTTACATAAAATCCCTTGAAAGTTAGCAGGCAAAATAAAATCAGGAGCGGAGCCAGGATTTACCGTGGAGACTATTTCATTTTTTCCGGAAATAGACCTTGACGGGTGCGCCGGTAAGCTTAAAACTCTCCCTGAGCCTGTTTTCAATATATCGCCGGTATGATTCCTTTACATACTGGGGGAAGTTACAGAAGAATGCGAAGGTGGGGTAGGCGGCAGGTAGCTGGGTCACATACTTGATCTTTATGTGTTTGCCCTTGATAGAGGGGGGAGGGGTTTTGGCTATGTGTTCCAGCATCACCTCGTTAAGCTGCGAAGTGGGTATTTTTCTTCTCCTGTTCTCATAGACCTCCATGATAAGCTCCAGCAGTTTGTGTACCCTCTGCCTGGTGATGGCGGAGATGAAGAGCACCGGGTAGTCGGTGAAGGGAGCCGTGCGTGACCTGATCTCTGCCTCGACATCGCGTGCACTGTTGGTCTCCTTCTCAACCAGATCCCACTTGTTGACCAGGATGATGACTCCCTTGTTGTTCTTCTGGATGATGTTGAGAATATTGAGATCCTGAGATTCAATGCCCCGTGTGGCGTCAATCAGCAGCAGGCAGAGGTCGCTCTCCTCTATCGACCTGACGGACCTGAGGATTGAATAGAACTCTATATCTTCATCAATTTTGGATTTCCTGCGCAGGCCTGCAGTGTCAATGAGCCAGAACCTGTAGTTGAATTTGTTGTAGAGAGTGTCAATGGAGTCACGGGTGGTGCCAGCCACAGGTGTTACAATATTCCTCTCTTCGTCCAGCAGTGTGTTTGCCAGTGACGACTTGCCCACATTGGGTCGGCCTACCACGGCCACCCTCGGCAGCTCCTCGTCAGGTTTGTCGGGCATATCGGGAAACTGTCGCACAACCTCGTCGAGCAGATCTCCGGTGCCGCTGCCGCTCACCGAGCTGACGGCAAACCAGTCACCCAGTCCCAGTCCGTAAAACTCGGCGGCCTCAAGCAGGCGCTGGTTGTTGTCTACCTTGTTGACCACGGTAATCACCTTCTTTTGCGTTTTACGCAACAGCTCCGCGACAGATTTGTCAAGCTCGTGGATGCCGTCCTCGACGTTGACCATGAAGATGATCACATCGGCCTCGCTGATGGCCAGTTTTACCTGCCTGTTAATCTCACTCTCGAACATATCCGCCGAGTTCTCCACGAAACCGCCGGTGTCAATGACCGAGAACTCCACTCCGTTCCAGATGACCTTGCCATAGTGTCTGTCGCGAGTCACGCCGCTCACCTCATTGACTATGGCGTCACGGCTCTCGGTAAGACGGTTGAAGAGTGTTGATTTGCCCACATTCGGGCGACCTACTATTGCTGCTATCTTACTCATTGTCAGATACTGAAACTACATATAACCAAACTTCTTCAGCATGCGGGGGTTATCGCGCCACTCGGGTGCCACCTTGACATGCATCTCGAGAAAGACCTTCTTGCCCAGGAAAGCCTCCATCTCTTTTCTCGCTTCCGTCCCCACGCGCTTGAGCCTGGAGCCTTTGTGGCCGATAATGATCCCCTTCTGGCTTTCGCGCACAACGTATATTACCGCCCCGATCCTGTTAATGGCAGGTTCTTCCGTGTAGCTTTCGATCTCCACCTCCACCGAGTAGGGTATCTCCTTCTGGTACTGTTCGAAGATCTTTCCCCTTATTATTTCCGTCACAAAGAACCGTTCATAGCGGTCGGTGAGCTGGTCTTTCGGAAAGTATGGCGGTCCGGGTGGCAGGCGTTCAATAATCTCCCGCAGGAGGTTGTCCGTATTGAACCTGTTGACAGCCGAGGCAGGGAAGAGAGGCACTCCCGGTGCGAGCGTGTTCCAGGTAGCGACAAGTTTCTCGAGGCCGGGTTGGTCGGTGAGGTCTATCTTGTTGATTACTATTATCTTGGGTACGGCAGAGGCGAGGATGCGGTTCAGATAGGCTTCGTTCTTCGATATTGTCTCAACCACATCTGTGACATACAGTATCAGGTCAGCATCTTCCAGTGCCGACTCCACGGAGCGCATCATGGCCGACTGAAGCCTGTATTTCGGGTTAAGGATGCCGGGCGTGTCGGAGTAGACTATCTGGTAATCGTCACCGGAGAGTATGCCCATGATCCTGTGCCTGGTGGTCTGGGCCTTCGGTGTTGCGACGGAGAGGTGCTGACCGACGAGCACGTTCATCAGCGTTGACTTACCCACGTTGGGGTTGCCAAGTATGTTAACGAATCCTGATCTGTGCTCCATTGCTCTCTCCATCTACTTGTAAATTCCTCTCTTGAGCATGCTGACCTCCTTGACAGTCAGGAATCTCCATTTACCGCGCTGCAGGTTTTTCTTTGTCAGGCCGGCGAAGCTCACCCGGTCGAGTTTACGTACACTGTAGCCCAGCTTCTCGAAGATGCGTCTCACCACCCTGTTCTGTCCGGAGTGTATCTCCAGTCCCACCTGTGTGTGATCGTCAGGATCAGGATATGATATTGCGTCGGCACTCACTGTTCCGTCTTCCAGCTCCACGCCCTCAACGATCTTCTCCATATCATGCCGGGTGACCTCTTTGTCGGCAAATACATGATATACCTTCCGTACCTGGTATTTCGGGTGGGTCAGTCTGCCTGCCAGGTCGCCGTCATTGGTGAGCAGCAGTACTCCTGTCGTTGATTTGTCGAGTCTGCCGACGGGGTAAATCCGTTCCCCTGTGGCATCCCTGACGAGGTCGAGCACCGTATCGGTGGCGTGGGGATCCTTGACGGTGGTGACGTAGCCTTTGGGTTTATTAAGCAGGATATAGACCTTTTTTTCGGGTGTAATTTTCTTGCCTTTATATTCAACATTGTCCGAGGGTTTCACCTTCACACCCATGTCGGTAATCTTAACACCGTTAACGGTGATGTAGCCGCTTTTGATAAGCTCGTCGGCCTCACGCCGGGCGCAGAGGCCGCTGTTGGCGATATACTTGTTGAGTCTCATCGGCTCGGCGGCAGCTGCCGCCGGCGCGGTTGTTCTTTTCCTGCCGGGGGCTGCTGTACCCTTCCTTGCGAGACCTGCTGTACCTCTCTTGCCGGGGGCAGCACCTCTGCTGCCGGGACCTGCTGTGTCTCTCTTGCCGGGGGCTGCACCTCTGCTGCCGGGACCTGCTGTGTCTTTCCTGCCGGGAGCTGCTGTACTTCTTTTCCCGGGTGCCCCGCTGGCTCTCCCCTGCAAAGGTGCGGCTGTTCTCTTTCCGGCTGAGGCGGCAGCTCTCCCATGGGTTGTCCCTGAGGCTCTCCTGCCTGCTGCCCCCGGATTACTCCCGGCCTGGCTCCTCCCGGGAACTCGTACTGCCTTACGCCCGTCAGCACCCATGGCTCCCGGCCCGGGTGACCCTTCCTGTATCCTTTCAGCAGATGACGTGCCTCTTCGGCCCGGGGACTTCCTCTCAGAGCCGGATCCTCTCCTGTTTTCTGCTTCCGCAGATCTTCCCCGCGACGGTCCTGTGCTTCTCCTCCCGGCCGATCCCCGCCCGGGATTTGTTCCCGTCTTGCGCGTGGTTCCACCTGTAGATCTCCTCTGTGACGGTTTCCCAGACATCTTACTCATGCTCTTTCTTTTTCAGGGTGCAAATTTACAACTAATTAACGGTTTTCTCCCCGATCTTTTTCGCACCTTTGCAGTCGGATAAAACATACTGAAAATGGCACTGATCAAAAGCATCTCCGGCATCAGGGGGACCATTGGCGGCAGGCCAGGCGAGTCGCTCACACCACCGGACATCGTGAAGTTCTCATCAGCATACGGCACCTGGCTGAAGCGCCGGGGAAAAGGGTCCCTGAAGGTGGTTACCGGCAGGGATGCCCGTGTCTCGGGTGAGATGGTGGCCGCGCTTGTGAATGCCTCCCTCCGCAGTGTGGGCATCGACGTTGTTGATGCCGGCCTGGTGACCACCCCGACGGTTGAGATCGCAGTTACGGGACTCAGTGCCGGAGGAGGGATAATACTCACTGCCAGCCACAATCCTGCTCAATGGAACGCTCTGAAGCTTCTGAATGAAGCCGGGGAGTTTCTCAGCGACGCTGACGGCAGGGAGGTGCTTGCCATCGCAGAGAGGGAGGATTTTGACTATGTAGGCTACGATAAGCTGGGCCAGCAGACAGTTGACGCAGGCTGGACCCAAAGGCATATTGAGGCTGTTCTGGCTATGCCCCTTGTTGACGTTGAGGCCATTGCCGCTGCCGGCTTCACCGTGGCAATAGATGCTGTCAATTCCGTTGGGGGACTGGCTATGCCAGCCCTCCTGAAGGCACTGGGGGTAAAGAGAGTCATTGAGTTATACTGCGAGCCGACAGGCCTCTTCCCGCACAATCCTGAGCCCCTGCCGGAGCATCTCAGCGAGATATCGCGTGTAGTGAAGAAGGAGGGGGCCCATCTGGGCTTCGTGGTGGATCCTGATGTTGACCGCCTGGCAATTGTTTGCGAAGACGGGTCGATGTTCGGTGAGGAGTATACCCTCGTCTCCGTTGCCGATTACGTGTTGTCGCACATGAAGGGACCCACCGTCTCGAATATGTCGTCCACTAGGGCGCTGAGAGATGTGACCGAGGGTCACGGATGCACCTACAGCTCGGCTCCGGTGGGTGAGGTAAATGTGGTGGCAGAGATGAAACGCACAGGAGCTGTCATCGGCGGCGAAGGCAACGGCGGAGTGATATACCCCGCGCTGCACTACGGCAGGGACGCTCTTGCCGGCGCTGCATTATTCCTGACTCACCTGGCACATGAGAAAATGACATGCAGCAGCCTGCGGCGCCGGTACCCCGACTATTTTATTGCCAAGAAGAGGATTGAGCTGACGGGAGAGACAGATATGTCGGAGCTGGGCAGGGTGCTGGCGGGGGAATACCCCGGGGCCTCCCTCGACACCCGTGACGGCATCAAACTTGACCTCCCCTCCGGTTGGGTGCAGATACGCAAATCGAACACTGAGCCTATTATCCGTGTTTATGCCGAAGAGAGTGACAGGGAGAGGGCTGAAAAGCTGGCAGCCAATGTGACAGCTATTGTTAAAAATCTCTAAATTTTGCACTTGCAGAGGGGTGTTTTTAAATTATTGAACGGTTTTTGCATCTAACCTATACTGTTACGTTAATGAAAGTTAATGTTTACTTAAACCGAACATTGAAGCATTTATTTATAATAATTTCACGGCATTAAAATTTAAAAGAGATATCCGCAGATGAAAAGGACTATTATCATTACCTCGATCGTTGTCGCCGTTGCAATTGTTGCGATGATCGTAATCAGCAAACTGTCGAGCAAGGAAGACCCGGGCATTTTGTTTGCTGAGGTCCAGCAGGGTGACTTTGAGGTCGTTGTCACAACAACCGGGGAGTTACAGGCCGAGTTTTCAACGGACATAAAGGGACCTGAAGGTCTCAGCAGCCGAAACATGAGGTTCGGGGGCATCAAGATACAGGATCTTATTCCCGAAGGCACCGAGGTTAAGGCCGGAGACTATGTTGCCACCCTCGACCGGTCGAGTGTTGACAACACCCTGAAGGATGAGCTTGACAGGCAGGAGTCGCTGGAGACGGAGCTGCTCAAGAAACAGCTTGACACCACTATCACTCTGGGCAACCTGAGAGATGACCTTGTCAATCTGAAGTTCAACATGGAAGAGGCGGAGATCACCCTGGAACAGTCGAAATATGAGCCGCCAACGACCATCAGGCAGGCGCAGATATCCCTTGACAAAGCCCAGAGGGCCTTTGAGCAGTCGCTCAGCAACTACGCTCTGAAGGTTAAGCAGGCCAGGGCAGACATCAGGGACACGGAGATACAGCTGGCCAAGCAGCGCAGGAAGGTTGAAGAAATGGAGGATATAATCAAGAAATTTGTGATAAATGCCCCATCTGACGGAATGGTTATCTACAAGCGTGAGTGGGGTGGAGCCAAGCGCAAGGTAGGTTCTGAGATCAGCCCCTGGGATCCGGTGGTAGCAACCCTTCCCGATCTCTCTTCGATGATCTCGAAGACCTATGTCAATGAGATTGATGTGAGTAAGGTCAAGATCGGCCAGGAGGTGAGGCTTTCCGTTGATGCCTTTCCTGAGAAGTCATACACGGGTATTGTCACGAGTGTTGCCAACATCGGTGAGCAGCTTCCCAACACTGATGCCAAGGTGTTCGAGGTGATAATCAAGGTTGACGGTTCCGATCCCATCCTGAGGCCTTCGATGACCACAGGCAACCAGATCATCACGCAGACCTTCACGGATGTCAAGTACATACCCCTGGAGACCGTCTTTGCAACGGCCGACAGCGTCCCGATGGTGTACGGGAAGGACGGTACGCGCAAGGTGGTTGTTCTTGGAGAATCCAATGAGAATGATGTGATTGTGGAGCAGGGTGTGGAAGTTGGTGAGAAACTTTATCTCTCCATCCCTGAGGGAGCTGACAGGTTCAAGCTTGTGGGTGAAGATCTTATCGCCACGGTGAAAGAGCGTAAGAGGCTGAGGGAGGAAGAGGACAAGAAGCAGCAGAATGGCAGGAAGAGAGAAGGCATGCCGGCCAACTTGACCCCGGAGCAGATGCGGCAGTATATGCAGAGCCTGACACCTGAGCAGAGGGAATCTATGCGTCAGATGAGAGGTGCCGGCGGCGCCGGAGCAGGACAGGGAAGAGCGGGAGCCGCATCATCGGACACCATCGTGCGGCAGCAGGTGGTAATTCCCAACCGGTAATCCAATTCCGGATCATAAGTCACAAAACGGAGGAGCAATATGTTCAAGAGATACGGCCACGATATACGCATAGCTGTTGAGTCTATTCTGTCCAACAAGCTGAAGTCCGTTCTTACCGCGCTTGGCATCATCTTTGGCGTGGCTGCGGTCATCAGCATGCTGGCAATAGGCAACGGAGCACAGCAGGAGATACTCGAGCAGATAAAGATGGTCGGGGTCAACAACATCCTCATCAGCCCCATCGTACAGGAGAAGAGCGAGGAGAGCAATGAGGGCGAGAAGCAGCTCAACAAGTTTTCCAGAGGCCTTACCCTGCTTGATGTGGAAGCTATAAAGAGCTCAATACCGTCCGTCAGAAGAATCAGTCCCGAGATCTCATTCAATTCCACCATAGTGCTCAGCGGCATGAGATATTCAGCCAAGCTGGTGGGTGTTTCCAACGACTACTTTGAGCTGTATAACCTGCCTCTGGCACAGGGGATGTTCTTCAACGATTACCAGGAAGAATACGGGATACAGGTTTGTATTATTGGTGCGAACATCAGGGCCAAGTTTTTCAGCCAGGTTGATCCTATAGGACAGTACCTGAAGTTTGACAACGTATGGCTGAAGGTAATAGGGGTTCTTGAGAAGACCAATGTCTCACTGACAGGCTTTGAGGAGCAGGGTGTCAATGTCTACAATGACAACGTCTACATCCCGATCAAGACCATGCTGATGCGCTACCAGAACAGGGCGCTGGTAAACACCAAGCTGGCTACTGAAGCCACTTCGATACAGATTTTCGGAGGGGGACACAGGGCCAGGGTAGTAGTAAGCAGCTCCGATGCCTCATCAACAGAGACCAACTACAACCAGCTTGACAAGATCGTTGTGCAGGTCTGGGAGACCGAACAGCTGACACCCACTACCGAGGTGCTCAGCAGGATGATACTCAGAAGACATTCAGGCGTCAAGGACTTTGAGATCACGGTGCCGGAGCTGCTGCTCAAACAGCAGCAGAGGACAAAAGACATATTCAATATCGTTCTTGGTGCCATAGCCAGTATCTCGCTGATAGTGGGAGGTATAGGCATCATGAACATCATGTTTGCCTCGGTGATGGAGAGGATCAAGGAGATAGGAACACGAATGGCTATCGGAGCCAAGAAGATGGACATCGTTGTGCAGTTTCTCTCAGAGGCTGTTCTGATAAGTGTCACCGGGGGCTTCATCGGTGTTTTCCTGGGCATCATACTGGCGGTGCTCATACAGGAGATAGCGGGTATTACGACCATTATCTCATTCTTCTCAGTGGTGGTTGCCTTCGGAGTATCAGCGGCTGTGGGCGTGATCTTCGGCTATTCACCGGCCAAGAGGGCCTCGGAGCGAGACCCCATTGAATCACTTCGTTATGAATAAATCAGAGCTATGCAAAGAATAAG
>CAZFIF010000059.1:0-13265 GCA_964519065.1 uncultured Rikenella sp. | reverse complement strand
CGGGAATGCGGTCCATAAAGAGGCATACCCTGTCTCCCTCGTTGATACCCTGGCTGCGGAGGAAAGTACCGATAGTATTTCCCGCCAGCCTGATATCATTGAAGGTGTACTGCTTTCGGGTTCCCCCGAAACCCTCATAGTAAAGGGCAATCTTGCCGGCCTTGCCCTTCTGGCATATCCTGTCGGAGCAATGCCACCCTATGTTTATTATGTCTCCGGGATTATATTCGAGTTCTTTTTCTGCAATGGACCAGCTGAAGTCCCTGGTCAGTTCTTCATACGACGGATTTTCAGACAACATAGATGTCAGGTATAATGATACACAATGACATCAAGATAGGACAATTTTCTAAAATAGCAATTTCCTTCAGGGAATATTGAGTTCAGGATCTTCGCTTTCTGCCAGGCGACGATCTCCTCAAACCGATTGAGTTTTATTTTATGTCATATTGACTATAAGGACTTTACAGATTGTAAGGACTTCAGGCTATTTCTCACTCCCAGTTTAAGATCACCTTCCCGCAGTTACCCTCTTCCATAACGTCAAATCCCTTCTGGAAGTCATCAATATGAAAACGGTGTGTAATGATCGGGTCAAGGTTGATTCCGCCGATGATCATCATCTGCATCTTGTACCAGGTCTCCCACATCTCACGGCCATATATGCCCTTTAATGTCAGGGCCTTGAAGATGATATCACTCCAGGGGACCTCAAAGTTCGAGGGGAGTATCCCCAGCAGTGCTATATTGGAACCGTTATACATGTTTTCGATCATCTCGCGAAAGGCGGCCGGTGAGCCTGACATCTCAAGCCCGACATCGAATCCTTTCATGTGGAGGGGTTCCAGGACGTCGTGAATTTTTTCTCCCTTCTTTGGGTTGACAACCATTGTCGCACCCATCTTTCTTGCCAGTTCAAGGCGGTAGTCGCTCAGGTCAGTGGCCACCACATTACGGGCGCCGGCGAACCTGGCTATGGCCACAGCCATACTGCCTATAAGCCCTGATCCTGTTATAAGCACATCCTCACCGAGAAGGGGGAATGCCAGCGCAGTGTGGGTGGCATTGCCGAACGGGTCCATGATGGCGGCCCACTCATCGGGGATACGGTGATCAAGCAGAACCACGTTACGAGCGGGGACCTTCACATACTCTGCAAAAGAGCCATCGATATGCACTCCTATACCTACCGTGTTCTCGCATACATGCTCCCTGCCCCTGCGACAGTTTCGGCAGGTGCCGCAGAAGAGATGCCCTTCGCCCGTGACCCTGTCACCAACCTTAACGTTTGTAACGCCGGGACCGGCCTTTGCCACATGGCCCATGTACTCATGCCCGATGGTCATCGGCACCCTGATTGTTTTCTGTGCCCACTCATTCCACTCATAGATATGCAGGTCCGTGCCACAGATGGCCGACTTTTTGACTTTAATAATCACATCGTTGTATCCGGGCTCCGGGACCGGTACTTCCTGCATCCATAATCCTTTGGCAGCCTTGGCCTTAACGAGAGCTTTCATCTTATTCATAATACTGATCAATAAACCGTTGTTGGGTAAATGTACGACAAATACAATTTATATAAAATGATTTTGGCAGCGTGATGAGTTTCACTTGTGCCCTTGCCTGCACCATTTATTTTATCTTTGTCACCTATAGGCAGATACTCCGGGCGTTGAACGGTATCATCTGCCAGTAATGAATAATTTATCAGTTATGACAGACAGAAAAATACGCGTGCGCTTTGCTCCGAGCCCTACAGGACCACTGCATATTGGAGGCGTGCGCACAGCCCTTTATAACTATCTCTTTGCCAAACATCACGGCGGCACATTCATACTGCGCATTGAGGATACTGACCAGGCACGCTATGTGGAGGGTGCTGAAGAGTATATCATGGACGCACTGGAATGGGCCGGCATCAGACCGGATGAAGGGGTCAGGGAGGGTGGCCTCTTTGCACCATACCGGCAGAGCCAGAGGAAAGGCATCTATCAACAGTACGCCCTGCAGCTGCTTGCATCTGGTGACGCCTATTACGCCTTTGATCAGCCGGAAGAGCTTGAGAGAATCAGAAGCGAGTATGAGTCCCGGGGTGAGACCTTCAACTACGGCGTTGCCACCCGCATGCAGATGTGCAATACCCTTACCCTCAGCAATGAGGAGGTCAGGATAAGGATAGCCGCCGGGGAACATTATGTTGTCAGATACCGCATGCCTGAGAACGAGGATATCCAGTTTTCCGACCTGATAAGGGGTGATATCGTTGTCAACAGCTCCACCCTTGATGACAAGGTACTCTTCAAGTCGGACGGTATGCCCACCTATCACCTGGCCAACATCGTAGATGATCATCTTATGGAGATCTCACATGTGATCAGGGGTGAGGAGTGGCTGCCGTCGTTGCCGTTGCATGTGATGCTGTACCGCAGCTTCGGGTGGGAGGCGCCGCTATTCGCGCATCTGCCGCTGCTGCTCAAGCCCACGGGTAAGGGCAAACTGAGCAAGCGTGACGGCGACAAGATGGGCTTCCCGGTATTCCCCCTCTACTGGCCTTACGGCGAGACGGCCTCCGGGTACCGCGACGAGGGTTACTTTCCGGAAGCGTTCGTGAACATGCTGGCACTGCTCGGCTGGAACCCTGGCACGGAGCAGGAGATCTTTTCGATGGAGGAGCTGATTGCCGGTTTCTCTATAGAGCGTGTGGGCAAGTCAGGATCGCGCTTTGACCCGGAAAAGGCGAAGTGGTTCAACACCAGGTATTTCCAGATGAAGAGCGATGAAGAGCTGGCTGACCTCTTCATGCCGGTGGTAAATGAAAAGGGGTTCAACCCCGGCCATGACACCCTCGTGAGGATTGTCTCACTGGTGAAGGAGCGTGTGGGATTTGTGAAGGAGATGTGGAATGAGGCTGACTTCTTTTTTGTCGCTCCTGAAACATATGACCCTGATGTTGTAAGGAAGAGATGGAGTGCCGATTCACCACGGCAGATGAAGGAGCTTCGGGAGATGGTAGCAGGAGTGGAGCCCTTTACCCCGGAGGTGCTGGAGGAGAGAGTGAAGGAGTGGATTGCATCCAGGGGCTACAATACCGGGGCCATACTCAATCTCTTCAGGCTGCTGCTCGTGGGTGCCTCCCGGGGTCCGCACCTCTTTGACATAGCAGGCCTGATAGGCAGGGAAGAGACGTTGCGGCGCCTGGAGAGCGGTACCGGGCGACTCTCATCAATTGAATTATGATACCCGCAGGGGAGATAAGATTTATTGACTTTCACACCCACAATGCCACCGGTGGTGATGGTACCATCAACGTCATTAACCTGATGGCCGGTGACGAGGTGCCGGCTGAGTTCCATCACAATACTCTATTTTCCGCCGGCATACATCCGTGGCAGCTGATGGATGATAACCTTGCGCATCTGCAGACAGAGCTTCTGCTTACCGTAGCCCATCCGCATGTGGCAGTGATAGGAGAGGCGGGGTTTGACCGCCTTAAGGGTCCATCGACGGAGATACAGTACAGGGCCTTCATCCTGCAGGCGGAACTGGCCCTTGAAATGGATAAGCCCATGGTGATTCACTGCGTGAAGGGATGGGAAGATCTTAGACGGGCACGGAGGGAGGTCAGGGCCGGACGGCCATGGGTCATTCACGGCTTCAGGGGCAACGGCATACTGGCTGCCTCGCTGGCCGATGAGGGGTTCTGGTTCTCGCTGGGAAAAGAGGGATTGAGACCTGACGTGCTGAAGGCTGTCAGCCATGAGAGGATACTACTTGAGACCGACGATTCCGGAGAGCAAATTGCAGAGGTATACCGCCGCTTCGCGTCGACGGCAGGGTATGATGCCGAAGCGGCAGGAAGGCTTATGATCAGTAACTTCAATTCACTTTTGGGCTACCGGCTATGACGGATGGATGGCTTTCACGCACGGAGATGCTCCTGGGCCAGGAGGCGCTGGAGAAGTTGAAGCGGTCACATGTCCTTGTGGCCGGGCTGGGAGGGGTAGGCTCCTGGGCTGCGGAGATGATCTGCAGGGCCGGCGTGGGCGCCATGACCATCATTGACGGCGATGTCATCACAGCCGCAAACAGGAACAGGCAGCTGCCGGCATTGACATCAACAACAGGCAGGAAGAAGGCTGAGGTAATGGGAGAGAGGCTGCTTGATATTAACCCGGAACTGCGTCTCAGGATTATTCCCGAGTTCATACGTGACCAGCGGATGATTGATATCCTTGAAGAGGAGCACTATGATTATGTGGTTGACGCCATTGACACTCTCTCTCCAAAGGTGTTTCTTGTATTTCATTCTATACGGCTGAAGCTGCGCATTGTCAGTTCCATGGGCGCCGGGGGCAAGTATGATCCTACAGCAATAAGGGTGGCTGACATCTCGGAGACAAACTTTTGTAACCTGGCACGCATGCTCCGCAAGAAGCTTCATAAGCTGGGGGTGCATGAGGGTTTCCTTGCCGTGTACAGCCCCGAGGTGGTCGACAAGGAGCTTATAGTCCGCGGCTCCGAAGAGAGCAACAAAGCCTCCAGCGTCGGCACGATGTCATATATGCCCGCCGCCTTCGGCATCGCCTGTGCCTCAGTCGTCATCAGGGAGCTGGCAGGAATCACTCCTCCGGAGTAAGCCGGGGACCACTGACTTTAGTAACTTCCTGAACAGAATGACGATATGGCTTTCAGTCAACCCCCTGGCAGGCGAGATCAGTAGTCAATCAACTCACCGGACAGGAGACCTGTCAATAAGCAGCCTGCCGGGCCTGGGGCATGCAGTGAGACAGCCTTTCCGGATCCTGAATTAATTAGTGTTTAATAACGGCCTTCAACGGAGGCAGGTCATAGCCCGGGGGCGGACTGAGTCTGGCATTCAGGATCAGGGTGTCGCCTACAAAACTGCACTTCACCCTTATATGATGCGGGCTCTCTATGTATCTGACTATCATGTCAAGAGTGCTGTCGTTGCTCCACTCATAGGCTGCCGCGATGAGATTCTTTTCCGGGCCTCCCGGCCTTCTGATAAGGTTTGGACCCTCCATCCCTGTCTCTGAGATCAGCCATCGGCCTCTGCCGAAGGGTATGAGATGTTCATCTCCGGTCATTTTCAGTGCCATCAGGCAGGTGTCGCCGGAAAAGACCGCGGAGAAGGAGCCCTGGCTCTCCGGGTCATTCCATGGCAGGAACCTCTTACCTGATATCTGTTGCGCCATTGGGGAGTCCGGCCTGTCAGCAGGTACCGGGAGGGCAAGGGTTGAGAGACGCTTTTCCAGTAGTGCGAGCGTCTCACTCTCCTCCGGCAGCGGGCCGTCGTGCATGGCAGGCAGCAGGTAATCCCATATAAGGTTTATTTCATCCTGCATGTCTGGCGACTCACAGGTGATTGCCACAACAGCATCCTTTTCCGGCATGATGATTATGTATTGTCCGAAGGCTCCGTCAGCCCTGAAGACATTGTTTCTGCTGCGCCAGAACTGGTAACAGTACCCCTGCATCCAGTCGCTCTTCTCCTTTACCTCGGGTGGTGCGCCGGGAGCCTGGTCGATCTTGAAGGTGGTGGCTTCTTCAACCCATGAGGCAGGAATGATCTGCTGCCCGTTCCACATCCCCTTCTGCAGGAAGAGCAATCCGAACTTCGCCATATCCTCGGTTTTTAACCTCAGGCCCCATCCTCCGGAATTGATGCCTTCAGGGCTCTCCTCCCAGTCGTAACCCACTATGCCCAGCGGTTCGAAGAGACGCGGCCGAAGGTAGTCGGCAATCTTTTCACCTGTGACCTTCTGAACTATGGCGGATAGCATGAATGTGGCCAGTGAGTTATAGAGAAACTCCGTTCCCGGTTCGTTCAGCACAGGTGTTGCCAGGAAGCCTTTCACCCACTCCCGGCTGGTGTTGGTGACAGCCCCGGTAGGGTCGGGTGATTGTCCGGCAGACATTGTCAGCAGATCCCTGACGGTCATGGCGGCAAGATACGGGGAGACCGTATCGGGAAGCTGTTCGGGGAAGAATGATATCACCCTGTCATCGACGCTGAGAAGCTTTTCCGTCACAGCAAAACCGACAGCGGTGGAGGTAAAGCTCTTGCTGGTGGAGTAGAGGGTATGCCTCAGGTCAGGCCTGTAGGGATCCCACCATCCCTCAGCAATCACCTTGCCATGCCGCAGGATCATTATGCTGTGAAACTCATGCCTGGCAGCCGCCACCGAGTCGAGGAAGGTGATCAGCGCAGCAGAGGATACACCCTCGGCTTCCGGTGTGCTTCGGGGCAGAGAGCTGGTGGCGGGAGCGGAGTTGTTGCATCCGCCTGTAACTATCAGTAGGACGAACGCCGCAGCAAGGGAAAATGAACGGAAGTTTTTCATCGGGTATCGGTTACAGTTTTGGGATTGTCTGTTGATACCCAAAAATAAAACATTAATCCGGATTCCCGGTCACTGCAGGCCTGCCCTGTGTGATACTGCAGGCATGCTTTTTTACTGCCTGTTACCTTGCGTATCCCCCTCCTCTTTTTTCCCGGCCTTCACCTCCGTGGCTGTGAATCCAAGCTTCTCAATGGCCCTCTTCAGCTGCTCAGGCTTATTTTTATCCTTCTGGTATTGAACGGTGACCTCCTTCGTGGTAAGATCACATTTCACATCCTTAACCCCTTTTTCGAAGGGGATGTTCTTCATAATTGTGTTCACGCAGTTTTCACAATCAATGCTGGTCTCGAATTTTACCGTTGAGATCTCTTTCTTGTTTTTCTCCTGGGCGCTAAGCGCAACGGAGGAGAAGAGCAGGAGAAGCGTTACCGTGATAATCTGATTTCTTTTCATCTGGATCTATTTTATTTGATTGGTAGCATGAAACTTGAATGAAATTCAGGAGTCCGGTCCTCAGGAATGCTAATTTTCGTGCAAGATTCACTCTACCCGGATTTAAAATTTTTATTCTTTCAATTCTGTGGACGGTCAAGCGCGAACCTGAAGCCTGCATAGAGCTTACGGCCGTGCACAGGTCCCCATATCATGGTTGCATCAAAATAATCACCGAAGGGATTCTCTGCGGCGATGATGGCATCATGCTGCCGGGAACCGGTGATGTTTTCGCCGCCTATGTAGATGCTCCATTTGCGGAAATACCTGGTGATCTGGGCATTCATTACCGGGTAGGCGCTGAAGTAGTCATGTCTCCTGTATGGCTCGGGGTTTGCCATTGTAGAAGGTATCCTTCCGGGGCCGTTATACTGAAGCGTCCAGTCAAACTGCCACTTCCTCATGCGTGTGGTGTATGATGCCGTGATCAGTCCCTTGTAGCGTGATGAGAGAGGCTTCTCGCGCAGCAGGCCTCCTATGGTCTGCCGCACGTCGTTCCACCTCCATGCTGCCGTGATATCAAGTCCGGTCACCGGCTGCACCTGTGCCTCAAGCTGGATGACATTTGACCACGATTTGCCGTTGAGGTTATAGAAGAGCACCCGGTCAATATCAGTGTCGAGGTCAGTAACAATCTGCTTTACGAAGCTGGTCCGGTAGAGCTCTCCGGTCAGGCGCAGTTCACGGCCCCCCAGAGGGACATAACCGGTGAGGTTGATGCCGGCGTTCCATGCCTCTTCAATGTCAAGGTTATCCTCTATGTCTATTGTCCGGCTGCTGGCAAGGAAGTAGAGGTTCTCAGCCATGACATGCACCGTACGGTATCCCTTTCCTGCCGAGGCCCTGAGCGTCATCTTCGGGGTCAGCTCATAACGCAGGTGTATCCTGGGGGTGAACTGTGCCCCGTGATTGCTGTAGAAGTCGTATCTCACCCCTGCGAGAAGGGTCATCCTTGCCGAATCTGTATATGTATACTGCAGAAATACGCCGGGGACCGATTCAACAGTCTCGTGCCATGGGGCGAAGTCTGGATATTCCAACAGATCATCATACGTGCCGCTCATTTCGTCATAGTGATCATACCGGTAACTTAAGCCTGCATCAACGGTATGCCTCTCTGCCGGGAAGTACTGGTAGAGGAGGTTGGTATAATAACTTTTCTGCTTTGCATCATACTGGTTGTATCCCATCCATGAGTTCATATCATGCAGGGCAAAGCTCTGAATCCATCCCAACGACATTTTATCCGAGGGGCCGAACACACCTCCCAGCTTTGTAAAGGCTTCTGCGCGCTCAGTTCCGATGTTTATGCCGTAGCCGTTATCCCAGGTGTTGCCACTATTGCGATCATATTCAAACTGTCCACCGATGCGCTCCTCCTTCATATATTTTATGCCGGCACGGAAGGTGAGGTTCGTGCTCAGGTAGTCCCACCTGTGCAGGAAGCTGTACTGTCTTACGTCAGGTTCATCACGGAAGCCGTCACTGTTATGGTCGGCCGCCCCTGACTGTGTCTCACCGTGTGCCAGCAGCATGGTGCTCCAGTAGTCGTTGAGCTTAACCGATGCATTGGCGTTGGTCTCTATCTTGCCTGCATCGCTCACGAAGCCGTTCACGAATACTATCTCGCTGGTGGCCGGTTTCTTGTACTCGACATTGATCTGGCCTGTGATAGACTCGTTGCCGTTACGCACCGAGGAGGTTCCTTTGGAGACCTGTATCGACTCCATCCACGGTCCGGGGATATAGCTCAGTCCGTATGCTGCACCGAGACCGTACATGGAAGGTATGTTCTCAGTGAGTATCTGTACATATGAGCCCGCCAGACCCAGCAGCTGTATCTGCTTTGCACCGGTGGCAGCATCGGCATAGTTGACGTCAACCGAGGCGTTGGTGACGAAGCTCTCGGAGAGGTTGCAACAGGCTGCCTTACAGAGCTCTGCAGCAGTTATATTTACCGTGGCTATTGTGGCTGCCCTGTCGATGTGGGTACCGGGAGCCCGGCCCGTTACGGTGACCTCACCGATCATACTGTTTTCGAGCAGGATGATCTCCACATACTCTTCACCGGGTTCTATCCTTACAGTGTCAGGAGTGTACCCGACGAAGCTCGCTACGAGAAGGTCGTGACCCCTTACTCTTCTCAGAGTGAAATAACCTGCATTGTTGGTAGAGGTGCCGGTGGTGGTTCCGGCCCACACGATGTTTGCCCCGGGGATGCCCACACTGTCCGGGGCGCCTCCTCCTCCGGGGACGAGCACCTTACCCTCTATCTTACCCTGGCCGGAAAGCAGGGCAGGGATGATAAGTATCAGTATTGTCAATAATTGCTTCATAGGGAAAAATTTTAATGTGTACTTACTGTTGTTGCCTGAATGGAGACTCTGATAAAGTCTCACTACAGGTTCACACGTAACATCCTGCGGACATACTGAAACCAGGTATCCGCATTATGTTGTCCCTATGAATAAATCAGGATCTTATCTGACAGTGGATGGTTGTCAGATCGCGACCGTGGTGAAACGGCCTGTCAGTGAAGGATGAGCAGATGTTTCCTGCAGGCTGGTCATTAATGACAGCCACCACCGAAGCCATCATGAAGTAAGGGATGATCTCATTCTCCAGTTCCGAGCGCACAAGCTCGTCTGTCACTACCCTCTCGGTTTCGTGAGAGCAGCAGTCGTCAGAGATAACCATCTCTTCGGTGCCGTGACGGTGGTTAACATCTGTGTCATGATGACCGCAACAGCAACTTTTGTCTTCGTCATTGCCTCCCATGGTAGCGGTAACCGTTTCCGTCCCGCAGTGGAGGCAGGAGTGCCGGATAAGGGTATAGCCAAGGCTGCCTGAGAGCATCAGCATCATCAGCACAACTGACAAAAAAGGGGATATGGTTCTCATCTGCTTCACGGCTGCAAATATAACAAAAGAATCAGGTACAATGTTTTCCCAAAAAAAAGCAGAGACATTACATGCAACGTCTCTGCTCCGGATTTTCAATAGGTGTTTCGCGGGTCCCTGATTCCTCACTTCAATGGTGGAATAACCAGCACCTGGCCCGGGTAGATGAGATCAGGATCCTTGAGCATAGGCTTGTTGGCTTCAAAGATGACCGGGTATTTACGGGCATCGCCATAAACCTGCTTGGCGATCTTCGAGAGGTAGTCGCCCTTTTTGACAGTGTAAAACTGTTTTTCGGGCTCCGGCGGTGCTATTGGTTCCGGGGTTATTACCAGCAGATGATCTTCAACGACAGAGATGCCTTCTACGTTGCCTGCGGTGACGATGATTTTGTTCTTGTTGGCGAGGGTGTCAACCTGCCCTTTCAGAATCACCTTTTCATCGTCTACGGCCACGGTGACCCTGCTGACGTCAAACCCGAACTTTTTGATATGTTCAGTGATGAGCTCCGCTTTTTCCTCTTCCCTCTTTCCTTCCGACTTGAAGATTTTAGCGCCGGCATTCCTGATGAATGAAATTAGTCCCATAGTTTTCTGATTGCTTAAATTACCTCAAAGGTTATTTTTACGTTTACCCGGTATTCGGTGATCTTGTTTTTCACTACCACCGCACTCTGCTCCTTGACGTATACAGAGCGTATCTCCTTAACAGATTTGGCTGCCATTTTAACTGCAGAAGCTGTTGCTTCTTCCCAGCTTACCGGGGAGGATGCAAGAATCTCGATAACTTTCAGTACTGCCATAATTTGCTGTTTATTGGTTAATATTTAATATTTTAAAATAGCCTTCCACATTCCAATGAACCTGTAATATAGTAAAAAAAATTGTTATTTGCCAATTTTCAATGGTCGTCTTTTAGCCGGTCTGATTAGCGGATATTCAATACCTTTTGTATATTTGGCTCAGTGTTAACCTGATCTAAAAACTCATTAAAAACTTCATTATGGGAATTGTGAAAGAATTCAAGGAATTTGCCGTAAAAGGTAACATGCTCGACATGGCCGTTGGTATAATCATCGGCGGGGCCTTCGGCAAGATCATTACCTCACTGGTTAATGACGTACTCATGCCGCCGCTGGGACTTCTCCTGGGGAAGGTCGACTTCACCAATCTGAAGGCGATCCTGCAGAAGGGGCAGGAGGCAGTAACTGACGGAGAAGCAGTTGTTCAGTCCGCAGTATCGGAGGTGGCAATCAACTACGGGGTATTCATTCAGAACATCATTGACTTCCTCATTGTTGCCCTCTGCATATTCTTTGTGATCAAGGCGATGAATAATCTCAAGAAGAAGGAGGAAGTAGCTCCGGCAGCACCTCCGCCACCCCCTGAGGATATTGAGCTCCTCAAAGAGATACGTGATCTTCTGAAAAAATAGTCCGTAATACAATAACAGGCAAGAAAAATTGTTTGCATATTTGCAAACGAATTGATTATGGCAAGAATACGGAAATATTACTGGTGGCGCAGGTTCTTCCCCGACAGGGGCTGAGCGGGTATGCGCTGCGAGAGATAAAAGAGAGAGGCTGCGGTGGATAACTGCGGCCTCTTCTGTCTGTCAGACGGTAAAAGAAGAGCCGGCCCAGGGGGGCCGGCTCTCTTATACTCCGGATAGTGCCAAAAGAACCTGTTTCTGAAAGATCATTGGATGTAAAAATTGTACTCGTAGGACAAACCATTTTCACGCAACCACCTGCGAAGTGCTTTGGCGATCTTTCTTTTCCGGAGCAGGACGATTCCTATTCCTTCCGCTGTTATCTGATAATAGGTCTTCATTTTTACCTGCAGAGCTTCAAGAGTCATATGGACTGTTAAAACTCACTGCTAATTTACATCAGGAGGGGTCGCAAACAATGCTCATTTTGATATACAGCTCCTGGCTGTTGACAAACAACAGTTTGCCTTACACATGGTGCAGGGAGGAGAACGCGGATTGCTGCTGAGGCTTTTCTGGCCGGCTACCGGAAGTCCTTCAGGTATTTATATAGTTCTCCGTCGGTTGAGAGTATTACTGTTGTGGTAGTATCAAAGGTCATACGGAAGGCTTCCATCGACTTGACAAAGGCATAGAGGTTTCTTGCTGTCGGCGTCTGGTCGTAGGCGTCGGCATAGATAGCCGCAGCTCTGGCGTCAGCACGGCCACGGATCTCCTCAGCCTGCCTGAATGCCTCGGACTGTATGGTCTTAAGGTCACGCTCCTTCTCTCCGTTAATCTTGGAGGCTTCACCCTGTCCCTCCGATCTGAACCTCTCGGCAATACGATAACGTTCACTCTTCATCCTTTCATAGATCTGTGTCCGGACCTCCTCAACATAGTTGAGCCGCTTGATGCGCACGTCGAGGATAACAATACCCAGGTCACTCACCTTCTCATTGGATGACTTGAGGATCATCTTCTCTATCTCGAGCCTTCCTGTCTGGATTTCAGAGAGAGTATCTCCCGCCTCCTCGCCTAACTGCCCGGAGGAGATAGGAGTCCTGTTTGTGGAACGAACGATCTCCTCAAGGTTGTGTCCTGCGATATAATCACGTGTCTCTCCGTCAAGGATGTCAGCCAGCCTCGACTGTGCGCCTCTCTCATCGGTCAGTCGCTTGAAGAACTGAAGAGGGTCGGTGATCTGCCATCTGGCATAGGCATCGACGAAGATGAATTTCTTATCCTTGGTGGGAAGCTGGTTGGGATCGCCGTCCCACTCCATATAGCGCTTCTCAAAATAGTTAACCTTCTGGATGAAGGGCATCTTCAGTTTAAGACCCGGGGTTATCTTCGGTTCTCCGACAGGCTTGCCGAACTGGGTTATGACAACCTGCTCCGTCTCCCGCACCTTGTAGATGCATTCCAGAACAAGAAAGAGGCCTACTGCAAGCAGGACGAGATATATTATGAGTTTTGTGTTTTTTGCCGGCATGGGTCAGTTGTTTGAGGTGAGTTGCATCTGAAGAAGTGGCAGCACGTTGTTGCCGCTCTCGTCGGTAATGATCTTGTGCCCGAGCTTTGGCATGACCTCTGTCATTGTCTCGAGATATATCCTTCTCTTGGTTACCTCCGGGGCTTTTATATACTCCAGGTAAAGTGCATTGAACCTGGTGGATTCTCCCAGAGCGTTATTCACCCTTTCGGTGGCATAACCCTCAGCGCGTTGTATTGTCTCTTCAGCCTGGCCTTTGGCCTTTGGTATTACCTTGTTGTATTCAGACCTGGCCTGGTTTATGAGAGTCTCCCTCTCCTGCTGGGCCTGGTTGACATCGTTGAAGGCATCCTTTACCGGGTCAGGAGGGTTGACATCCTGCAATACCACCTGTTCTATCCTGATGCCCAGGGAATATTCGCTGCACAGCCCCTGCATCTTCTGGTGGACGCTGGAGGCTATCTCAGCTCTGCCGACGGTGAGTACCTCGTTGACAGTACGGTCACCCACAATCTCCCGCATTGATGCCTCAGAGATGT
>CAZFIF010000058.1:5718-13311 GCA_964519065.1 uncultured Rikenella sp. | reverse complement strand
AGTGAATTGAAAATAAGTTCCAATCGACCATTGAAATAAATTACAGAGGAATGAAAGTAACGGTTAACATCAATCTGGGGGGATACCCGTTCAATATGGACGAGGATGCCTATGAGCGGCTCCGGCAGTACATGAAAAGCCTGGAAAAGGAGTTTTCCGGGGAGTCGAGTGCTTCCGAGATCATGTCTGATATAGAGGGAAGGATAGCTGAGCTCTTCAGGACGAGGCTCAGTGCCTACAAGCAGGTCATCACCATGAAAGACATCGAAGAGGTGATGGAAATACTGGGATCGCCGGAGCTGATAAGCGGCAGCGGGTCATCCGGCGAGCGGCCTCCGAGGTCACAGCGGCGCATCTACCGTGACACTGACAGACGCGTTTTCGGGGGTGTCTGTGCAGGGATATCAGCCTGGCTCGACTGGGATCCGCTGATAATGAGGATCATATTTGCAATTTTGGTATTGCCCGGTGGCTTTGGGCTGGCGCTATACCTTATCCTGTGGTTAGTGCTGCCTGAGGCCAGGACTACAGCACAGAAGCTGGAGATGCGGGGTGATCCCGTAACCATTGAGAACATCAAGGAGAGTGTCAAGCAGGAGTTTGAGACTGTCAAAAAGAAAATGAAACTGTAATTCCCGCCTGAGGCGGATAATGCTGATAACAAAGGAATTGCCATGAATACTGACAACACAAAAGCGCAGATGCGCAAGGGAATTCTGGAGTACTGCATACTGGCAGTGCTCTCCAGGAACTCATGCTATGCCGTTGACATCATCAATGAGCTCAAGAAAGCCGAGGTGATAGTCGTTGAAGGCACACTCTATCCCCTGCTCACACGACAGAAGAATGCAGGGTTGCTCAGCTACCGGTGGGAAGAGTCTCCACAGGGACCTCCCCGGAAGTACTATGAACTCACCGAACTGGGGAAAATATATCTCAATGAGCTTGACAAGGCCTGGGAGGAACTTGTTGAATCGGTAAATCAGATACGTGACAAGAAATAAAGGCAGCCATGAAGAAAACGATCAACATAAACATTGCCGGGCAGCTCTTCCGGATAGACGAGGAGGCCTGGGAGATGCTCAGACATTACCTCGACCATGTTTCTGCCCGTTTCAGTTCCGAGCAGGGCGGCGATGAGACCGTTGCGGACATCGAGGCGCGCATTGCCGAGATCTTCGGTGGAGGAAATGAGCCTCCAACACTGGTATCCAGGGAGATGGTAAATGACATGATAAATATTATGGGAGCGCCTGAGGATTACTACGAAGACACGACCGTGTCAGGCAGAGGACGGGTCTACACGCGGAAATCGATGTACGATCCCAACACTCTCTCGGCGCGGGTGGGCAAAGCCCTGTCTGAGTTCTTCCGGGCCTTCGGGAAGCTAATGTCAGCAATAATCAGGGTTATAGCCATAATCCTGGGTGTGGTATTCACTGTCCTGGGATTTATACTGCTCTTCACCTTCGGCCTTCTGATCTTCTTTAACAACGCACCCTTCCTCACCTCGGTAATGGAGCCGGAGCTACTGAACACTCACACGCTGCTATCCATTGTGCTGAACAGCAATATGGTGTGGCCCGTGCTTATACTGGCTGCACTGGTCCTTCTCATCCCGATGGCAGCCCTGACATGGCTGGGTATAAAGATGATCTTCAACATCAGGGAGAGATTCAGAATCCCGGCTATAATTATCTTCGTTGTCTGGGTTGCATCACTCTGCGCACTGGGGGTCTTCCTCGGCCTGCAGCTCTCTGTCTATTCCAACAGGGAGTTTGTTGAGAAGAGGGTAAGTCTTGAGCCGGCGCCTGAAATACTATGGATTGCATCTGGTGCCACCGCGGAGGGAATAACTTATGACGAAACAGCTTCTGTGGATAATTTTACCTTTTACCTGGATACTCAGAATAAAAGGGTTTATGCCACCCCCGAGCTAAACATTTACGGAAGCGAAAACGGCTCCGGGTTTATCTCTGTAGACAAACGAGCCTGCAGTAACTCGGAGACCGAAGCCCGTGCCAATGCCAGGGCAATAGATTATAACTGGAGACTATCGGGTGATACTCTCTATCTTGATGAGTACTTTTCACTGCCGACAGGCAGCAGGTGGAACGGCTCACTGGTTGATATAGACATAAGCCTTCCTGAAGGAACTGAAGTCCGTAGCGTCACCGGCACCTCCCTATCCACCTGGCTCTTCAGGACGAGGCATCCGGAAGCCACTGCCTGGCGCATTATGGATGGTTATCCGAAGATCATTGAAGAATAACAAATGGCAATATTCTGCACCCACGGTTTTTGCTCTTCCGACCGTCCCCGCTCAGGCAGGGACGGTCTTTTTTTCGTCCTCATGACTGATTGCAGGACTTTTGCAGCAGGTTCCTCTAATTTTATTCCCACAGTGATAGTCCGCGCTATTTTATGTAAGTTTATACCCTAAAGGTATAGTCGATGGAACTTGGGATCCTGAAGGATATTGTCATTATTTTTGCACTCTCCACCTTCGTCAATTTCATCTTCAACCGTATAAAGATCCCTGCGATCATAGGGTATCTTATTACCGGTATCATCGCCGGCCCTCACCTCCTGGCGCTTATTGACTCCCCCGAGAATGTTGAGGTGATGGCCGAGATCGGCGTCATCCTGCTTATGTTCACCATCGGTCTGGAGTTCTCCCTGAACCACCTCTTCAGGATCCGCAAGATTGTGTTTTTGGGTGGCTTCCTTCAGCTGTTGTTAACGGCGGGGATCACCATGCTGGTTGCGCGGGTATATGACCTTCAGTGGACGGAGGCAGTCTTTGTCGGGTTCCTCACCGCGCTGAGCAGTACCGCCGTGGTCCTCAAGCTGCTACAGGAGCGTTCGGAACTGACAACTCATTACGGCCGGACGATAGTAGGCATCCTTATCTTCCAGGATGTCATCCTGATCCCGATGCTGCTCTTCACACCTATGCTCGGGGGCAATAATGCCGGCATAGGAAATGAGCTGATGATGATGCTTCTCAAGACAGTGGGCATCCTGATATTCCTCTGGGTCGGCAACAGGTGGCTGATGCCGTGGCTGCTGCACCTGATAGCCATGACGCGCAGCCAGGAGCTCTTCCTGATGAGCCTGCTGCTTATCTGTCTTGCCGTGGCATTGCTGACCCACGAGCTTGGCATGTCGCTCGCCTTCGGGGCTTTCCTGGCGGGACTCATGATCTCCGAGTCGGAGTACAGCCACAGCGCCTTCGGTAACCTCATCCCTTTCAAGGATGTATTCACGAGCTTCTTCTTTGTCTCCATAGGGATGCTTCTTGATCTGGGATTCGTGGCGGAACACCCCTGGCTGGTTATTGCAACGGTGTTGCTGGTGATCGTCGTAAAAACCGTTGTAGCCGGATTTACGGCCTTTATTCTGGGGCACACCTTCTTCGGCACAGTGGTGGTGGGACTCACACTTGCACAGGTGGGTGAATTTTCATTTATACTGGCAGGACTGGGGCTGTCGGAGAATATCATAACTCCCTACCATTTCCAGCTTTTCCTGGCCGTGGCCATCACCTCAATGGCCCTCTCACCACTGCTTATACAGGTCTCCAAGCCTCTTGCCAACCTGATACTGAGGCTGCCGCTGCCGCCGTGGATGGTCAATGGTCTCTTCCCTCTTCGACAGGTGGAGATACCTGAGATTAAAAATCATATTGTACTGATAGGTAAGGACTCCAGGGCCATCAACCTGGCAGCAATGATCAAATCGATGGAACTGCCCTTCACATCAATAGTGTTTGACCCTGACCGTGCCAGAAAGGAGATGGAGAAGGGCCATTATGCAGTATTCGGCAATGCAGTGTACGAGCCGGTGCTGCGCCAGGCATACGCGCACAATGCCGAAATGGTTATTGTGTCAGTTGGTGATCTGATAACTGCGATGTCAGTGGTCCAGCATGTAAGGGCCATGAACAAACATGCCCATATCATCGTCAGAACAAGGCATGTGACTGACATCGAGGAGCTATATCGCCTGGGGGCAAACCAGGTCATCCCCGAGGAGTTTGAGACGGCCATCGACTTCTTTGAGAGGATCCTCGGCAAATACCTTGTTCCCAGAATGGATATAGAGAGGGCCATAGCCCGCACCAGGGAGCATAACTACGGTATATTCAGGGAAAATGCCAGGGTCAGGGGACATTCCCTCCTGCAGGATATCCCTGACATTGAGATCGCAGCCGTAAAAGTGGAAGAGAGATCGGTCTTTTGCGGGAAGACAATTGCCGGTACAGCCCTCAGGAAAACAACCGGGGTCACTATGGTGGCCATAAAGCAAGGTGATGATATAATCCCGAACCCCGAACCTTCCAGGCTTATCAACGCCGGTGATATTGTATATCTCTTCGGGAAACCCGAGATGATAGTCATTGCCACCGACCTCTTCTCGGAGGAGGTGAAAGAGCAGTGACCTGCCTGACCTCCCGGTCCACCTGGCAAGAACAAAGAGACCCGATTTATTGTTGGAGTATAACAGATGCCTGAACTGCATCTGCACAGTTTCCATATGCAATAACCAAAATCATTTGTGCCATGAACAATGCTATATACGCCATCCAGAAGCCTGACAACGAGCCTCTTCTGACCTATGCCGCCGGCACCACGGAGAGGGCGGCACTCGAGAAGGAGCTCATGAGGATCTCGTCAGAAACCGTTGAGATCCCGTTGATCATCAACGGGAAGCCCGTTAAGACCGGACAGACCGGTAAGGTGGTGATGCCTCATGATCACAGGCATATTCTGGCGACCTACCACCTTGCAGGGAAAAAGGAGACTAAAGAGGCTGTGGAGGCCGCCATGCAGGCGAAAGAGGCGTGGCTCACCCTCTCGTGGATAGAGAGAGCATCGATAATGCTCAAGGCTGCCGAGCTGCTGTCAAAGAAATACCGCTATACTATCGTGGCTGCCACCATGCTCGGTCAGAGCAAGACAGTGCACCAGGCCGAGGTGGAGGCTGCATGCGAGACCATTGACTTCCTGAGGTTCAATGCCTACTTCGCGGGCCAGATCTATGGCGAGCAGCCCTTCTCCAGCAGCGATCAGCTTAACAGGGTGGAATACCGGCCGCTGGAAGGATTTGTCTACACCATCTCACCGTTCAACTTCACCGCCATAGCGTCAAACCTCAACATGTCAGTGGCCCTGATGGGAAACACCACTGTATGGAAGCCGGCCACAACATCGCTGCTCTCGAGCTGGATACTGATGAAGGTATTCATGGAGGCGGGGATGCCTGCCGGTGTCATCAACTTCCTGCCCGGACAGGGCTCCGTTATCAGCTCCGCGGTGATGAGCCATCCGGACCTCGGCGGCATTCACTTCACAGGCTCAAACGGTACATTCAATTCCCTCTGGAAGACGGCAGCTGCCAACCTCGAAACATACAGGTCATACCCGAGGATCGTCGGTGAGACAGGAGGCAAGGACTTCATCATGATACACAATTCCGCCAATCCCCTGGAGGCTGCCACGGCAATCATCAGGGGCTCGTTCGAGTACCAGGGCCAGAAGTGTTCCGCCTCCTCAAGGGTTTATATTCCCCGCTCCCTCTGGCCCGAGATATCGGTACACCTGAAGCAACAGGCCCCGGAGATCAAGGTGGGTGACCCGGCCGACTTCAGCACCTTCATGAATGCGGTGATTGATGAGAAGTCGTTTGACAACATAATGAGATATATTGAACTGGCGAAGAAATCTCCTGATTGCAAAATAGTGCACGGGGGCAACGGCGACAAGAGCAAAGGTTATTTTATTGAGCCCACCATCATACTTACAACCGACCCTGACTTCATCACCATGAAGGAGGAGATATTCGGTCCGGTAGTGACGCTATACGTTTATGAAGATGACAGGTACGAAGAGACGCTCCATCTATGCAATGAGACATCTCCCTACGGTCTTACCGGGTCAATCTTCTCAACCGACAGGTCGGCGATGGTAAGGGCATGCCAGGTACTGCGCTTTGCGGCTGGCAACTTCTATCTGAACGACAAGCCCACAGGTGCCATGGTGGGACTCCAGCCCTTCGGCGGCGCAAGGGCCTCGGGCACCAATGACAAGGCCGGAGGCAGGCTTAACCTGGTGAGGTGGACCTCTCCGCGAACCATCAAGGAGACCTTCCTGCCCGCCACCGACTTCAGGTATCCGTATATGGATTGAAGTCCCGACACCCTTCGGGCATCGGGATTTGGCTTCGCCGAGCTCACCGCCGGAGGCGGTTCGGTTCGTCCCGACTGGTCGGGACTCAATCTGAAGGCCGGGATCGACAATTCTCCTATAGCCTATTGTCTGCTGCCTCCTGCCTGAAAAGACCGCCACCCAAAACAGGTCCATTTCCGGTTGTTCACAGCAGATTTTATACGGTTGATAAATTTGTTTAACATTTATTAACACCGTATTCGGAATTTAGGTAATTTGGACCTTCAGTTAACCCTTTGTTCAACTTAAACCTGATCTTAATGAAAAGACTTCTTCTGTCTGTTGCAGCGGCAGCGCTGCTGCTCGGAGCATGTGAAAGAGCTCCCGAACCAGTCGTCCAGGAGGACGATTTTGTAAAGACCTCCCTGGAGGTTATTCCCGGCCAGTATATTGTACTGCTGAAGGGCGACTTTGGCTATGTCAAGTCGGAGGCGCTGAATTATGAAGAGGCCCAGCTTGCAATGACTGACGTTACAAGGAATGTTCTTGCCAAGGCAGGTATCACCGGCCGTGAGCCGCTGGCCGTCTATTCAAAAGCCGTCACCGGTTTTGCCGTCAATCTCAGCGATGCAGAGGTGGCCGCCCTGGAAAAGAACCCGGATGTCCGTGGTGTCTGGCCTGACATGATGTATATCATGGCAAGAAAACCGCCCGCCCCCGTTGAACCTCCGGCAGAAGTAACACCTCCCGGAATCGGCAGGGTAGGTGGCGGAGCTACATATACCGGCGGTCATAAGGCATGGATAATAGACACCGGTATCGATCTTAACCATCCCGACCTTAATGTAGACGCAGCCTCCGGAAAGACCTTCGTCACCCGCACCACAACTCCGGAAGACGACAACGGCCACGGCACCCATTGCGCAGGCATTGTGGCAGCTGTGGACAATGAGATTGGTGTCGTTGGAGTAGCCGCCGGTGCCCAGGTAGTACCGGTCAAGGTGCTTGACAAACGTGGCTCAGGTGCATATTCCATAATAATTGCCGGCGTTGACTACGTTGCCGGAAATGCCACTGTGGGTGATGCAGTAAACATGAGCCTGGGCGGTGGTGTCTATGTGCCAATTGATGAAGCGGTCGTTGCAATGGCCAATACGGGGCTTCTTGTTGCCCTGGCCGCCGGCAACGAGAGCGATGATGCCAACAACCACTCGCCGGCACGTGCAAATGCAGCCAATATCTGGACAATCTCGGCGTGCGATGTCAATGATAACTTCGCCTCATTCTCAAACTACGGCAACCCGCCGATCGACTTCTGTGCTCCGGGTGTAAGCATATACTCAACCTATAAGGGTGACGCCTATGCAACCATGAGCGGCACCTCCATGGCTGCACCTCATGCCTGCGGCGTGCTGCTGGCAAC
>CAZFIF010000058.1:0-5618 GCA_964519065.1 uncultured Rikenella sp. | reverse complement strand
GAAAAGGAGATCCGGTCAGACCCGAAATCCAGCCTGAAGATTTGTGCATGGGTGAGATTTACCTATGAGGACGATTATTACTATGAGTGGATCAACCTCTTAAGCTCCTACTGGCCCCATCTCTACAATCAGAAAGGAGAGCTGATGACTTTCGACAGCATGGATATCTACAAGTACTGGAATGAGAAGTGCTGCAAGCAGTTCATCTGGAAAGGTCCGGACTACATAGATGGAATTGAGGAGTAGCGGCCTGTCGTCAGCCTTGATGACTCTTCCGGTACTCCTTCCTGAGCTCATCAATAGAGACCAGCTTCCCCTCCCTCTCCGCATGCCAGTAGCTCCAGCCGTTGGTACGCTCCCTGCCTGAGACAATGGTGCCAAGACTGTGAATTGACCCTGTCATGCCGTCACAGACAAGCGAGGTGTCGGCCTGAACCACGGCACTGACGCTCCTGTCGGCCGACCAGAGCCTCTCTCCCACCCTGATAAGTCCAGAAGCAACCAGGTTGCCAAACGGAACTCTCGGCAGCCGCCTCTCGGTGCGGTACTCAAGCAGGGAACCGCTGAGCGGCGTTATGCCCGCAATCCTCTCCCTTGCAAGGTCGACATATTCCTGCTCCCGCTCAAAGGCAATAAAATTCCTCCCCAGCCTTTTTGCCACGGCGGCGGCGGTGCCGCTCCCGGCAAACGGGTCTAAAACCAGGTCGCCGGGATTTGTTGTAGCCATGATGATCCTGTATAGCAACTCCTCCGGCTTCTGCGTTGAATGTGCCTTCCTGCCCTCCTCCCTGATCCTCTCCGGCCCCTTGCAGAGGGGAATTATCCAATCGCTGCGCATCTGCAGATCATCATTGAAACCCTTCATTGCCTGGTAGTGAAAAGTGTATTTCGCGTTCTTCGATTTTGAAGCCCATATCAGCGTCTCATGGGCATTGGCGAAACGTGTCCCCATGAAATTGGGCATCGGGTTGGTCTTTACCCAAATAATGTCGTTCAGTATCCAGAAACCTGTGTCCTGAAGCATGGCCCCCACCCTGTAGATATTGTGATAGCTACCGATAACCCAGATGCTGCCGGTATCCTTCAGCACCCGCCTGCACTCCAGCAGCCACGCCCTCGTGAAATCATCATACTCACGGAACGAGTCAAACTTGTCCCACCCGTCATCAACTGCACTGACCCTCGACCTGTCAGGCCGGAAAAGATTCCGGTGCAGCTGCAGATTATACGGTGGATCGGCAAAGACCAGATCGGCAGAAGAGCCGGGCAGCCGCTTCAGCAGCTCCAGGCTGTCGCCATGGTGGATCTCATTTATATTCAGCATTCCCGCATCCATTGGTCAGTTTGATGGCAAACAACTGTTGCTGATTCTTTCATGATTACTCAATGGCTTCAGCAAGACCCTAACAGCCCCGGCTGACAGCAGCCATCGTCCAGGTATTTTCACCAGCTTCATCGGCACAAATATACAGCATCAGGCCCTGGTGGAAGGGGATATGCCCTCAATAACTCCAAAATTTATCAGCACATTTACGATATCGATAATCTCAGGGATATTCGTGCCTTCAATTCCGGCCCTTCCTGCTATATCCCCAATACTCACCGGCTCTGCAGTCGGAAAGGGAAGATGAAACAGGAAACGACCCTGCGGGATGGAGAGATTGAGCTTTCTCTCCCTACGTTCACGACCTTCACCTGACCATATCACGACACTGCTTATATAATCATTGCTCCTTGATGTAGTAAATCTGGCCCTGCTGTTTTGCATCTCCCTGATCTTTAAACCGAGCCTCTCCTTCTCCGGATCCTCTGCCGGGAAAAGAGGGTTAAGATCCAGGTTCAAGTTAATCTGCCTCACTGCCAGGTTATACCTGAAATAGGGTCTTTTACCCTCAGATACCTCTTCACGGTCTGCAATACCCAATGAAAACAGATCCTCGAGGAAATCCTGCGCTGTCTTGATATGCAGGTTCAGCCTTGAGGCTGCCTCCGAAGCTGAAATATTCCTGTAGGTTGCCAGTAGCGCGAAAAAATCTTCGGCGTAGTCCTTTGATAAACATGACCCCAGCTTTGCCGCCTGTATAAAATCCATCTTTCTGATGATATTATGAGGGTTTCAATATTTGGTGATCAACTAACGGAAGATGCTGATTTTCTTTTTGCGACCAAAAACAATTGCTTGTTTTCTACCGCGCTGATTTCAACTCGGTGATAATACGCTGTTCCAGTCCGTTTCTGTAATAATCAAGAAACCTGGTAAAAATCCCCGCCATTGAAGCACATAGCTTATCAAAGCTCAGTCTCTCATGATAGTCCCGGTAATCCTTATCAGAAATAGTGACCGTTACGGTGCCGTCATACGCTATCATAACATGACTTACCTCTCTGCCTTCACTAATGACAACAAGGCTCCTGTTCATCGAAAATGAAAAACAGATATACTGTTCATAATAGAAGACCCGGGCCACATAGTTACTCTGAAGAAATCGGGCAAACCCAAGGAGTTCATCCTTCGTGCAATCAACTTTTTCACCGGAAAAAGGACGCTCGGTATAACCATTGTCCGCCTGGTATATTCTCTCGGAGGCCAGCCTGAAAAGCCTCCTTGAGTTGATCTCAAACCTTTCATGGCTGTAAAATGAATTCCAGTTGATCAGAATAAACAATATTATCAGAACAAAACTGATGAAATATGTGAACTTCAGGAACCCGGGGCTGTCATTGTGCGGGAAGATAAATGATACCTGCAAAGTGGTTATACATATAAGAAATCCCAGCACCGGGTATATCCAGTTCCGGTACCTGAACCATTGTACAATACCCAATACCAGGAACATAAGTGCCACAAGTATTATGGTAAGGTATGGCGCTCCAATGATATCGGCACCGGTTTGTATAAGCATCCGCCGCATTGCCATTTCAAGCAATATCAGTATGTAGGAAGTGAAGATCCCTATCGGGTAGATCCAACCAATGGAAAATCTGATTCTTGATTTGTAAGTCATGATTTCTAGTTGTTTACATACTTCATTTATTTTAAACTTTACAAAGTTATAACTTTTACATAATACGAGTCAAGTTTTTTTTCATTTTTTTTATAATAATGGATCCATGATATCATTCCATATGCCGTTAACCTCATCAAATCATGTGATAATGGAACTTTTACGGTGCAATGATCAAAAACCTTTTTTTTATGAATTAATTAATTTTTACTTTTATTTTTCCCGGCAGTGAGAAGGAAAAGGCCATATGATAAATTCAGAATTGTTCACTGTCATTGCATCCTGAAAATAACGGACCATTATGAAAACTATCATCCCGATCATTATCTCTTTTTTGCTTCTCACGGTATCTTACGCAGTTGATGCCCAGAAGAGCTACAAGGCTGTCTGCGACAAGAGCGACGGCAGGGTAAAAATCGTTGACGGCGACGACCGGTCGCCCAGCCTGGTGCCGCTCAAGGGCGGTTTTCCCTTCTACCAGGTGGCCGAGAAATGGGTGAAGGAGAACTATCCCAACGGCAGCTGTGACCCTGCAGCTGCAGCAGCGCAGAACAGGGCAGCGGCCAATGCCGCTGCCCAACCGTCAAATCTGCCATCCCAACCGTCGGCAAACCCGACAACACCTCCACCCCCCGCCTCCTCTTACGGAGCACCTGTCAGCCAGCCCCTGGGCCCCATACGTACCCAGAGGTATCGCAACACCTCAATGTTTGTTTCGTTTCTCTTCTCCGATTTCGGAAAGGTGTACGGGATTGACCCGCCGCTCTTCCCGGGTGTAGGTATAGGCATAGACCAGGTGATTGGAGCGAAGTTTTACGGAGGCACTGGTATTCATTTCAACTCACTGATAGGAAAAACGGCCGACGCATCCGGCGTAAATGCGTTTTACAGTTTCAGGATACCCCTCTTTGCCGGCTACAGGATGACCAGCGGCAGACGCTACTGGGGCGTTGACTTTGGATTGGCCGCCAACACGATGCTGCGCCCTCTCTCAAGTGACTCCGACCTTCACGGTGAAATTGCCTCCGACGTCTCATTCAATTCAATGATGAGAGCAAGGTTTGGTACGGAGAGAAGAGCATTTGAAATAGGAGTTGACCTATGGATGAATGAAATTCTCTCATCTTATGAGGGATACCAGACGATGCTCGTCTCCCTGGGATACAGGTTTTACTTCTAAAAGTACCCCGTAATGAAATCAGTCGTTGCCCGGGCCGCTGCCCTAACCCTTGCCATCCTTATACTGCTCGCCTTCACTGATATGATACATGCACAGTCGGGTAAAGCTTACATGCAACTTACCGATGAGCAGAAGGAGACACTTGACGATGTCCTTTCTACTTCAAAGGATATGGTCACCGAGTCACAGGAGAAGCTGACCAAAATGCTTGGTGAATGGCAGAAGCTGAAAGACCAGTTTCACAGGCTGCCAGAACCGGTGCAGAAAGCTATCAATGATGCAGAAGCAGCAGGCCTCACGGCGAAGGTAAACTATACCCTGGGAAAGCTGAAGCAGTTTGAGGGTGAGCTTAAGGATGTCATAAGTGTCAAGGAAGATATTGAAAAGGCAATTAACTTCTATCAGCGTTATGCACCCGATGACCAGAATCCGTTCCGGTCACTCGAGGTGATGAGCAACCTGTTTGAGGATGTGGAGAAACTGCTGCCTGAAGAACAGGAGTACGAAGCCTTGAAAGATCCTGTTACATTCATGTTACGTACAGGCATAAGGTACTTCAAGGAGGGGATCGACCTGGCACTGGGTGGCCTGAGGAATATCCAGAAGCAGATAAGGGACAGGGCCGGTAACTGCATGGGTTATGTCGGAGGCGACGGCTCGGCTGACCGTTCTGACCCCAGGCGAAAAGCATTTACCGACCTCGGCACCAGCGATGTAATATGTTATACCGGTGTTCGGCCCATTGGCGGTGAGATCTGGAGTGACGAGACCGGTAGTGCCGTATATATCTGGAGCTCCGGCAAATGGACCCGGCTGCAGGCAGGCCTCGGCCTCGTGACCGAGATTTTCCGAAACTGGAAACTGGCCAACGGCACGGTGCTTTCTGCCGATGAGATGATCCGCTGGTGCAACAGCTACCAGAGACTCTACATAGAGTCACGCGACTGGGGAGCCAGGGAGTTTGGCAGACTTTCGTCAATGGACCTCTGCCGCGAAAAATTACTGGAGAAACGCAACAGTTACGGCGACTGGATGTCGATGATGGAGTCGGTAAACACAGACCGCAATCTGTACATTGCAAAATATATATTTGATAAGGACGGCATAAGGTCGGAAACTAAGAGACTCACAACCATAATGTACGACCAGTTGCTGTTTGAAGGAGTCATAGAGGATCAGGAGGGGAACAGGGTCTCAGGTGCTACGGTAACAATCTCAACTCCTGCAGGCACCAGGTCTGACCAGACTGTCAACGGCCGGTACACTATTATGATGGATTATCCGGAGGCCGGCCGGAATAACTCTCCGATTGAGATAACCGTAACCGCCATCGACTATTCCGACCTGAAAGAGACCACTGTGATCTACAAACAGTGCCAGGACCTGGGACTCCTCCGCCTTGATAAGGTGGGTCAGGATGAAGAGGAGGATAT
>CAZFIF010000057.1:0-13337 GCA_964519065.1 uncultured Rikenella sp. | reverse complement strand
CTTAATTCTTTTTTCAAATTACTACTGCCGACTGTAGACTGCCGACTGCCGACTGCCGACTGTAGACTGCCGACTGAATCAGGCATCAATATTGGCATACTTTGCATGCTTCTCAATGAACTCCCTGCGCGGCGGCACCTCGTCGCCCATGAGCATTGAAAATATATGGTCAGCCTCTGCGGCACTGTCGATAGTTATCTGGCGCAATGTTCGCGTCTCCGGATTCATTGTCGTCTCCCAGAGCTGCTCTGCATTCATCTCCCCGAGACCCTTGTATCTCTGGATCGCGACGGATGAATCCTTGCCCTGCCCCATCTCCTGAACGGCAGCGCTGAGCTCCTCGTCATTCCAGCAGTATTTCTCGGACTTTCCCTTCTTGACGAGATAGAGGGGAGGAGTGGCAATATAAATGTTGCCGTTCTCAATGAGCTCTTTCATATACCTGAAGAAGAAGGTCATTATCAGGGTGGTGATATGAGAGCCGTCGACGTCGGCATCAGTCATGATGATCACCTTCGCATATCTCAGTCCTGATATGTTGAGGGCCTTGCTGTCGTCGTCGGTACCGATGGAGACCCCCAGGGCTGTATAGATATTCTTGATCTCCTCATTGTCAAAGATCTTGTGCTGCATTGCCTTCTCAACGTTGAGTATCTTACCTCTCAGCGGGAGGATGGCCTGAAAACGGCGGTCGCGGCCCTGCTTGGCCGTACCACCTGCTGAGTCTCCTTCGACGATGAAGATCTCCGACACTGTCGGGTCCCTGTCGGCACAGTCAGCCAGCTTGCCGGGCAACCCTGACCCCGACAGAACGTTCTTGCGCTGTACCAGCTCACGGGCCTTGCGGGCAGCATGGCGGGCAGTGGCGGCAAGGATGACCTTCTGGACTATCACCCTGGCATCTTTGGGGTTCTCCTCGAGGTAATTGGAGAGAGCGGTGCTTACTGCCACGTCTACTGATCCCATCACCTCGGAGTTGCCGAGCTTGGTCTTCGTCTGCCCCTCGAACTGGGGCTCAGCCACCTTGCAGGAGATGACCGAAGTGAGACCCTCACGAAAGTCATCACCGTTAATGTCAAACTTCAGTTTGGAGGTGAGGCCTGAGTCTTCAGCATATTTTTTCAGCGTCCGCGTCAGCCCCCTGCGAAAACCTGCCAGGTGGGTGCCACCCTCCACGGTGTTGATATTGTTGACATAAGAGTGCACATTCTCCGAGAAGGAGGTGTTATACTGCAGAGCCAGCTCTACAGGCGTCTCTCCCTTGTCATAATTGATATAGATAACATTCTCTGTCAGCCGCTCACGGTTGACATCAAGATATTCAACAAACTCTATCAGCCCCCTTTCAGAAAAGAACTGCTCCATTACCGGGCCGCCACCATTACCATTTTCGGCCTCCTCCCTCTTGTCGGTCAGCGTCAGCATGATTCCCTTATTGAGAAAGGCCAGCTCTCTCAGGCGTGCCGCCAGGATATCAAATTTGAACTCCAGTGTCTGGAAGATCGTGCTGTCAGGCATGAAGGTGGTGACTGTACCGCTGCCATCGGATTCCCCTGTCTGTGCTACCGGTGCCAGGGGTTTTCCTCTCTCGTAGGTCTGCGACCACTGCTTACCCTGTCTCATGACTTCTACCGTCATCCTTGAAGAGAGGGCATTGACACATGACACTCCCACTCCGTGAAGACCGCCGGAAACCTTGTAGCTGTCCTTGTCGAACTTGCCGCCGGCGTGCAATACCGTCATGACCACCTCAAGGGCAGAACGCTTTTCCTTTTCATGCATCTCAACAGGTATCCCACGGCCGTTGTCGACAACGGTCACGGAGTTATCTTCGTTTATCGTGACATCTATCTGAGTACAGTATCCTGCGAGAGCCTCATCAATCGAGTTGTCAACCACTTCATATACAAGATGATGCAACCCCCTTACCCCGACATCGCCAATGTACATTGCAGGTCTCTTCCTCACTGCTTCCAGTCCTTCCAGGACCTGAATGCTCCCTGCTGAATATTCATCCTGCTCCCTGCTCCTCTTCGTCTGTTCGTCATTAGTCATCCCAAGCAATTTTTAGTTGAAAAAATATGTTTTAAAGGTTTGATAATATGTTATTTATAAAATCACACAAAGGTAGCAAAAAGTAACATAATTACCTCCTGAAGACAACATATAAATGAGATAGATATGAACAATCTTTATCGTTTTACCGACACCCTACAGGCTGTAGGTAAATCCTCCCAGGATCATGAAGTTGCGTGAGGGATAATAGTTCCATTCGAAGTACCGGTTGTAGGAGATATTGTTACACCGGAGCCAGAAGGAGATATCTGGTGTATAACGGTACTCAGCCCCCAGGTTCAGGTTGGGGTGGACCGGAAGTGTGATGATATCCCGTGGGGCCTTTACGAGTGCATGCCGTACCCCTGTCAGGGAGAAGGCAGCAGAGGCTATTATCTTGTTTCTGAGATTGTAATCTGCCTTCAACGATCCGTCCCAGTCAGGCCTATGCCATGCATACTCCTCACCTGACATGTCATACCCGTACCAATTGCCTGCTATTGAGAGGGTCAGCTGCCGGTTGACCGGGTACTTTACCTCACCGTTGACCTTCAGAAGACTGCCGTCGTCATACACGGGCAGAAAGTAGTTGCCGACACCCGTAGTATCATTCATGAAGAGAAGCATGTCCCTGAACATGGTGTAGCTCACTCCCAGGGCATAGGTGGCTGTGACATTCATGTTACCGGATATGCCGGCCTTGATCCTCAACTGGTTGTCGGTACTGCGGAGAGTGAAGAGGGTATCACCGGGCATCATCCATGGGTTGACGTAGGCCGTGTTGCGCGCCTGGTTGTTCTCCATCCAGCCGTCGACAGCGGCAGTAAACCTGAGGAACTGCGGTACAACACTGAAGGTGAAGGAGACATCCGGATAGAAATACATATAGAGTTTTGTGTCCCCGCCCAGGAGAGGATCATAGTTCTCCCTCAGATCAGCGTTCATTTTAAGTCCGAACTTGAATCTCCAGTTATCGTTGCCCTTTGTGATATATGGTTCCAGGGCAAGAAGATTGCGCGCCTTGCTGTCAATACCCCTGGCAAAGAGATAGAGATCATAATTGAAGTCCAGGCCGCCGTAGAGGCCGAACATGTTTGTGCCACCACTGGCTGCAAGCGACGGGTTATGCTGCATGCCGTCACCGTCGCGCATGAAGAGGTTATAGCTTACCGTGGCATCCCAGTTAATATCGCCTGAGTCAGGCTCCATGGTGAAGTACCTCGCCCTGGCCGTCGCATCGTAATAGAGCGACCTGATATCCTTTTTGTCGGGATCGTATCCGATGATATCAGGGTCATAGCCGTAAGCATAACGGGTCATCTGCCTGAAATCAATGTCCATATCGAGGCGACTCCTGCGGAAGTACTTCTTGCCAAAGAGTATAGCCTGGTTGTCAAGGAAACCGCCATAGACCCGGTCGTCATTTTCCAGCTCTATCCTGGAGGCTGAGGCATAGCTGCGGGTGAAGAGCCCGACACTGCCTTTCGCTGACCTTCCGTTTGAAATGCTCACCTCGAGGAAGGGTGAGAGATAGGTGCCGAACCCGAGGCTCACATATCCCTTTCTGAGCTCCTCAAGAGGGTCAGGCGACAGCACTGCCGATTTGATCGGGCTCACCTCGTATTCGGGAACAAAGGAGCCGGGGGTGAAGTCGTACGCAAATGTGACCCTCACCGTAGAGGTGTCATCAGCCGATGGCAGCAGGGTGTGCTTGGCAGCAGCCTGCAATGTGGGCTTGTATGGGTTGTACAGTGTCACTGACCTCTTTATCGCCTCATCCTCTGTCTGTCCGCCGGCAAGTACCGTGATCAGCAGGGCCGCTGTTGTGATATATATCTTCTTTTCCATTGCTTCCTCCGTTTAATGATCAGTTCGGTCTCTCTGTGGTTACTCCCGTAGTCCCTTCCTCCGCGGTCAGTGCTGCCAGTCTGGATCGCGCCTCTTCAATGATACCGTCATCCGGCACCGTATAGTAGTCAATAAGGCTCTGCAGGGTGGCCTTGGCCTGGAAGGTATCACCCTTCTTCAGGGCTATCTCTGAGAGCAGAAGGAATACCCTGCCGGTCCAGTAGGCGTGGGGAGAACTCATGTCTACAAACTGGTTGGCCTCCTTCTCCGCCCCATTGATGTCACCAGCCTGCCACAGCAGCTCCGCGACATGATATTTTGCCTCGGCACCGTAAGCCGTTGCCACCTCATATCCTACCCTTCTGTAGTCGTCAAGCGCATCTTCATTGTTGCCAAGACGCTGGTTTGCTTTTGCGGTCAGGAAGGTGGCCTCACGCGCCAGCTCCTCGGTCAGCTTGTCAGATTCCAGCACCAGGCCGGCGGCAGCAATGGTCTTTTCATCATCCTCCAGTCGGGCTGCCGCCCTCATCATGCCAAGCCATGCATACATCCGATTCTCGGGACTGGTAGCCTCTCCCCCAAGCTTCTCGTAAAGGGAGTATGACCTTCGGTAGTCGTTCTTGCCATAGGTGATGGAAGCTGCTCCGAGAAGGGACTGCTCCATGAACTGGTTGTTGCCAACGCTGACGACCTCCAGGTAGAGAGCGAGAGCCTCATCAAGGTTACCCGACCGGTTCAGGCAGTCGGCAAGATAGAACCTCGCATTGGTGGCAAAACTTCCCGACGGGAACTCACGCAGGTAGTCCCGGAATATCTCCGATGAACGTTCACAGTTGCCCTTGACATACTGGTTCTCCCCGGAGATATATGTCATGGAGTCACGCGTGGCAGCCTGTATATCTCCCATCCCTTCAATGTTCTTCATATAGGCAAAATATGACTGCACGTCGTCCATATCCGTATAGGCGTTCCTGAGGCCGTTGACAGCATTGCGTGCCTCGGGTGTGTTCCTGAAGTTCTCGATCACCTTTTTGAACTGCGCGACGGCCTTCTCGTTCTCACCGGCATTATAGTAAATAAGTCCCAGCTGCACCATCGCCGGCGGCACGAACTGGCTGTTGGTGTACCAGGCAATGATATTGGTGAAATCAGCCTCACCCCTTCTTGGCTGCCCGACAGCCACGTAAGCACGTCCACGCTCAAAAAGTGCATTGGGAACATAAGCCGACTTTGAATATTTATCTATCAGCGAGGTGAGGGTTGATATCTTAGCCTCATTGTTGTTGCTCAATCCCAGGGCAAACCCCTTCTGGAACATCGCATAATCTGCATCCTGCCTGGCATTACCGATAACCCTGTCATAGTAGGCTATGGCTGAAGGATAATCTGCCCTGATGTAATAGCAGTCGGCAATCCGGTTGAGGGCATCAACCACCATGTCTGATCTCGAAGCACTCTTTACGCTTCGGGTGAATGCCAGAAAAGCTGGCAGCGCCCTGGCATATTCACCGCTGTTGTACCACAGATATCCGAGGTTGTAATCTATCAGTTCATACTCGGGAAGGCTCACTGCTGCGGGAAGCTTCCTGAAGGCCTCCCAGTCGTTGCCGGCTGCAAGCACATTGCCGAGTCGGTAGTTCGATTCACCTCTCCAGTAGAGTGCCAGCGCCCTTAATTCCTGGTTCATCTCCTTGTATAGCAGCGACTTGTCGAACATGGATACCGCATCCGCATATTTCCCGTTGCTGTAAAGCTCCACCCCGCGGTAATAGGCTACCTTCTGCCAGGCCTCCTTCAGTCTCTCATCCTTGTTGGTTATCCTTTCGAGTGAGCTGAGTGCCGCCTGGTAGTTCTTCAGCCTCATATAGGCTGATATCAGGTAATCATACGCCTCCGACAGATGGTCGGAGCCGGGATATGCCTGGATGTAGGAGTGAAGGGCATCTATCCCCTCGCCAAAGGGAGCATAGGAATTTTCATAGGCCAGTTTGGCAAAGTTAAAGAGGGCCTCTTCCTGCACCGCGGGATCATAACTCATCTTTGATGCTGCCGAGAAGGCCATCTGCGCCTTTTTCTTGTCGTTGCTCTTCAGATAGCACGAGCCCAGCATATAATAGGCATTCTGTGTCAGGATGTCACTACTGCCCACCACCTGGTTAAAGAGCCTGGTGGCTTTCTCAATCTCATCAGTACGGTAATAGCTGTAGGCAAGCTCATACTTGTCGTTCCTGTCACTGAGCCTGGTCTCGCTGATGAATTTCTCGAGCCATGGTATCGCCTCACGGTAATTCCCCTTCTGAAAGTGGGCATCGCCTATAAAGCGGTAGAGCTCTGTCTCACGCTTCTTGCCTGCCTGGTCAATGAGCGACGGTGCTGTCTCCAGTATACCGTCATAGTCCTCGTTGATATAGTATATCTGCACTATATAGAACGGCACCACCCCGCCGAAGGTCTCATCACCCCGGAGCCTCTCAAAGCCCTCGAGTGCCGATTCGTAGAAGCCGTTCTCATATGCGATGGCCGAATAGTAATAGATGGCCGGAGAGGTATAATCGGTATCTACGTCAATCAGCTCCGCAAAGAGCATCTGTGCCCTCTTCTCATCACCCCGCCTGTAATGTGAATAGCCAAGCTTGAATATATACTCTGCCAGCTCCTTGTCGTCCAGCTTCAGTCGGTCAGTCTGCTCAAACCAGTCGATGGCGCAACTGTAATTGCGCTTCTGGTAGCAGTAGAGGCCCGACTCGAACCTGGCACGGTTAAGCATCGGGCTCTCAATGTTGCCCGCAATGAAGCGCTGCATCCTGTATTCGGCATCGGGAGCCGTGAGACGCATGGCGGAGATGGCTGCATAATACTCTGCATCAGCCCTCTGTATGATGCTGCCGCTCTTCTCCGTGGCAAGCCACCTGTCAAACAGCTCGATGGCCGTTGCATACTTGGCCTTTGCGTACATCTCATAGGCACTGTTGAGCAGCGAGGTCATCTCTTCACCGGAGAAGGACGACTGCCCCCTGACGGCAAGGCCGCCGGTGAGCAGAACAACAACCATAATCACCAGTATCTTCCTGTTCATAACTTTATCTTTTCATGAGCCTCTTGCAGCAAAAACAGCGCCACAAACCCGGATATGCAGACAATTTCTTATAAAACAATACATTACCCTGTATTTGCGACACCGTTAAACCAGCCGTAAAATTACAACTATAAAACAGGGTAAAAATCTCTTTAACAATCATTTTATCAACATCACTGCAGTTGATTGTTAATTCTTTTTTTAATTTGCACGAAAAGAAATCAGGATGGAAGAGACCGCGCCGCTGGATACAATTATCGAACTGAAGAGCTGCTCAATCATGCAGCAGGATCACCTGGTCCTCTCCGATGTGAACCTGAAGGCTGACAAGGGAGAGTTCCTCTACCTGGTTGGTAAGGTGGGGAGTGGTAAGACATCCCTGATCCGTACTCTCAATGCGCAGCTGCCCCTGTCTGAGGGTGAGGGCTGGGTTGCGGGATTCGATCTGAAAAAACTGAAGAAGAGGGAGATACCGCTACTCAGAAGAAAGCTGGGCATAGTATTCCAGGATTTTCAACTGCTCACCGACCGTACGGTGCATGACAACCTCGAGTTCGTGCTACGGGCAACAGGGTGGAACAATAAGACAGCTACCGAAGACCGCATCAGGGAGGTGCTCGCAAAAGTCGGTCTGCAAAACAAGGGCTTCAAGATGCCTCACCAGCTCTCCGGGGGCGAGCAGCAGAGGGTGGTTATCGCCCGAGCCCTGTTGAATGACCCCGAGATAATACTTGCTGACGAGCCGACCGGCAACCTCGATCCGGAGACATCAGAGGATATCCATGTTCTTCTTAAGGAGATAAGCAATAACGGCAGGGCAGTGATAATGTCTACACATAAGCTGTCACTGGTGAAGAAATACCCTGCCAGGACTCTCAGGTGCGAAAACGGTAAGGTCGTTGAGAGCGAGACCAATGACCAGGTTATTGAACTCCTCTTCTGATCACTTCAAGAGTCTCACCGGCCAGGGCAGTCTGTTCCTGTAGAGCCTGTAATACCCTGTTTTTGTTCCGCCGAACGACTTCATGAAGATAGCTATTGAAGGGACGGAAGACCCTGCAAAATCAAGGGTAATGTCACTCTCCGCGGCGGTCCTGATAACATGATCAATGACATGGTAGGCAGTCCTGAGCTCACGGCTCTTCCGGCTTCCGGCAGTAAAGAGCATCGTTGTGCGTGCACGGAAATCAATGCAGAAGGTACCCCACAACAGCTTTCCCCTGGGAGATCTTACCCCCAGTATTCTTCCCTTTCCTGTCTCAGCACAGTGATCCATAAGCGTCTGGAGACGTTTGTAGCTGGCTTCCCGTATGACGCCGGCCCTCTTGCCGATGTTGCTCCTGAAGAGAGTAATGATTTCATGAGGTGTTACATCATCCACTATATCCTGCGGATAGCGATGTGCGATGTTGATGTTCCTCCTGCAATCGGTGGAATAGTCGAGCCATATCTCCTCATAAGGCTTGTCAAGCTTCAGCTCATAGTTATCCCGGGGTGTAAGTGTGAAGCCGGGCAGCCGGACCTCCTGCCCAATATTAAGGTTTATCAGCCTGTAGAACTCCGGCATGAAGGAGACAAACTCCGCGGCTATCCTCTCGCTGTCGCCGTCAGCCGTAAACAGCCCCAGCTGCTGAAGAAAGACCGGTGTGGCGATATAACTGAAGCCGTATTTGCGTGAGGAGGGAAGTGGAAACAGCGAGCAGTAATCGTCATCCACCAGCGCGTCCCACCCGGGAGCCATGATATCGAGGTACCATGACCACGGGTAAGGTTTCAGCCCGGGTATCTCCGCCAGGGAGTCATCCCATTTGCGGCGGTCAATTTCTTCGTTTCTGAGGTACGCGATCATGCCTTCTGCAGTGAGAGGGTTTCCTCGAACACCATTCTCCATCCTTCCCATCCGTTCGATTCGGAGAGTGAGGTGTTATGCCATACCGAGATGAACAGACCACCAACCCTCCTGGTGGCTGAGATCAGAGATCTTATTACCGCCAGGGATGCCTCGGGTGTCAGGTGACGGTACTGCCTCAGGGTTCCGTCCATCACCTGGAACGGCACCACAGTCAGCTCAGTGCGCCTCTCCTGCGAAAGATCATAGAAATGAAACGGCCGGGCCATACCTGCCCTGAAGCCTGGCTCGTCAACATAACCCATGGTATAGTCGTACTTTATACCTGCACTCTCCCATGCCCGGTATGTATCCGGCATGCGGAGAAGAAGCCAGTGCTGACGTGCATGTTCCGGATGATGACCTGCAATATGCCGGTAGCGCTCTGTCTCCATCTTCAGGATTCTGGGCCTGCCTGCGGAACGGTATGATGGATGGATGCCACTGCCGAACATCACATCGTATTTTCTTATTATCTCACCGTAGTCATGATCACGGTATGGAGGGTTGTGGTCATACTCACCCTGGTCACCTGTGGGGAAGAAAAACAGAGCCTCACTGTCATGCTCTCTTACCTGCTGCTCAATATACCCGAAACTGTCGTAAGGATCAGGCATCACACCGGCCATGGTCCGGACCCTGTCTGTTGCCTTTGCCCCCGTTCCGGCAAGACCCTTGACCAGTCCGCCCATGCTGCGGAGGAAACCGCGGCTGCGATAGGCAAAGGGCTGATCGACATCAACAGTGAGCATCGACCGGAACTCATTGTGCCTGATGGTGATGACAGGAAAATATTTAACCAGCTCATCCGCCAGGTAACGTGCCCAGATCTCCACTACAGGCACCTGTAAAAAACCTCCCCGGTATGCCACCGACCTCTCCCCCAGAAACCTGCCGTGCACGTCAGGCGCAAAGGAGAGGTACTCCTCATACCTCGTGACCATGTAAAAAACTGCGGAGAAAATATCAAGGGGCAGTGTGCCGTCATCAACAGGAAAGATGCAGGGCATCTCATCGATGAATGAGACCTCGGGCCTTACCTCCCTGACGACACTCTCTGAAAGCAGGCCCGACGGCCGGATCACAAACTGGTCCCCGGCCTTCTCCCCGGAGTAGATAATAGCCGGACTGTTGCCAATCCTCCTTCGGTCTGTCGTTATCTCATACTCAATACCGAGAATAGTCGAGAAGATTATCTCTGCAGCATACTCCAGACGGGGGGTGACCTCCGGAGAATAGATCCTGAGCTTTTTAGTTCCCATGTCAGCAAATTTAAAAAAAGGAGAGATAAGCAACCCGTAGTTTAGCCTCTTATTTATTAACAGAAATGCTTTTAAGAGAGGCAAAATTTACTATTTTTGTTGTCTCTGTATATCTGATCTTTCAATTAAACTAAATATATTATGGGCAAAGGTGATAAGAAATCCAGGAGAGGAAAAATAATAAGAGGCACCTATGGCGTACTCCGCAGGAAGAAGAAAAAAGGGAGTGTTTTACCGGCACCCGCAAAGGATAAGATAAAGACAGCAGAGGAGACCCAGGAGATAAAGACCGCCCCCGCCAAAAAAGCCGTCAAAACAGCCAGACCCAAACCGGCCGCAAAACCTGCTGCCAAAGCAGCATCGAAGAAGACGGAGCAGGAGAAGAAGCCTGCAGCGGCAAAGACAGCCAAACCTGCATCCAAAGCTAAAAAAACAACCGAGAGCAAGGAAGAATAGGTTCTGTCAATCAGGATCCGGAGATCATATCACTGTACACTGAGGAGTCAACAGTCGCCTCAATGATTGTGCTCCCTGGGGATTTCAGGGCTCTGCCGACGGCAGTGCGCATCTGAGTGGTGTCAGTGACCCGGAAGACCTCAACACCCAGGAACTTTTCAGCACCAAAGAGTGTACCTCTGTAGAGCTGCATGGCTGAGGACTCAATACTTCTGCGCGACGCTTTGACCTTTATCAGGTTAAGCTCACCATCAGAGAGAACAACCACAATGATCTTCAACCCGAGCCTGCGGGCGGTGATCATCTCACCTGCATGCATGAGCAGCCCCCCGTCTCCCGTCACGCACACCACGGGTCGCCCAGGCTCTTCCAATGCTGCTGCCAGTGCTGCCGGCAACCCAAACCCCATGGATGACCAGCCGTTTGTCATGAGGAGCCTTCCCCCCGGCGGTACCTCCCACATCTGTCCCAGAAGGTGAAGGTGCGATCCCACATCTGCGGTGACGACTGTACTGACGGGTAACATCTCCTGTAAAATTGTCAGCGCAGTCACAGGATTAAACCCCGGAACCTTTCTGTAAATCTCATTCCGCAGTTCATGCTTCACTACCGCAGCCAGGTCAATCATCTCCGGGGAACTCCTCAGCGGGGCCAGGGTCTCAAACCATCTGTCAGGTGCTGACAAGCATGTGATGGCACCCTTTATGCGGAGGTCGGATGCCCGGGTGTCAAAGTGCACGAGCGGCACATCCGGAAGCCATGACTCATAATTGTACTCTACGGGGTCATATCCCAGCCCGATGACCAGGTCAGCCGAAGTTATCAGCCTGTTCAGCCTGTCACTGAGAGCGTGAAACAGGACCCCCGCATAGGAGGGGTGACCCGGGGGGATCACTCCCTTTGCCATAGGGGTGACCACCACCGGCACACTGTGCTTTTCCAGGTACTTTATTAATGCTTCTCCGATGCCGGCACGCGCCGCGGTAAGTCCCACCGCTATCAACGGCCTGCGCGCCGATGCACTCAGCACCCTGGCCCGCTCGCCGGTATGAACCGGCTCATCAGGTGCCGAACCATAACCCGGACATGCACCTGGCTCATCAGCACCAGTACTGCCCTGGGCTGCACCATCATCGGGAAGGAATCCGGATTCACCATCTCCGGGTATGACTCCGGGTGCCAGTCTGCCGGGCCTCTCGCCTGCTGATATCTGTCTGCCCCCTGCCCGCCCGGCCTCTTTTCCTGCCAGGTCCGAGGGCAACCCGATATGTACCGGACCGGGATACTCTGCATTGGCTGTTTCAAGGCTACGGCAGAGCAGCTCCTCTGCGTTACCGGGAGTAAGCCGGTAAGTGGCTTTTGTCAGAGGACGGAAGAGCGCCTGGTGGTCTATATGCATCTGGGTTGTGCGCCCCAGCCATGCGTCGGTAACCTCCGAGGTGAGAGCCAGCACCGGCGAACGGTCAAGAAGGGCTCCACCGACACCGGAGGCGAGGTTTACGGCCCCCGGACCGAAGGTGGCGTGACAGACCCCCGTAACACCTGTAAGACGGGCCGTAACATCAGCCATAACCGCTGCTGAAGCCTCGTGCGACGTAAGTATGAACTCAATACCCTCCCTGCGGAAGGCATCCATATATGGCAGCGATGGTCCTCCCGGAATGCCGAACACCCTTCGTACTCCGTGATCCCTGAGCTTCCGGGCAAGGAGATCTTCTGATTTCATCGATTTTTTTTGTTCTGACACAAATGTAATCAATCAGCGAAACAAAAAAACTGCGATCTTTGCTCACCTCTGAGAACCCAATGAAAGACCAGCACTACAACACAATCTTCTGGGCCATTGTCACCTGCCTGATGTGGTCTACGGCATATCCTTTCATCAAGATCGGACTGCAATATTCGACACCGATACACTTTGCGGGAACACGCTTCATCCTGGCGGGACTGATGATCCTTCCCTTCACTCTCAGGCCGCGACAGTACATCAGGATGATACTTGACAATAAAGGGTTGGCGATATGGGTCACCGTGCTGCAGGTGCTCATCAACTATACCCTCTTCTACAAGGGTATGGACCGTGTGCCGGGAGCGCTGGGGGCAGTAATAGTGGGGGCTCAGCCTTTCGTTACCGCCATAGTATCACGTATGATGATCAGGGAAGAGCGGTTCAATAGAGCCAAGGTGATAACTATTTTCTTCGGCCTGACAGGGATAGTACTGGTGAGCGCGGGCAGGCAGGGATTTCAGTTAGGGCTGCCGGGCGAGATGGCAGGCGTAATAATGATCTTTGTGGCAAACATCTCAACAGCGACAAGCAATGTGCTTGTCTCCAAGAACGGCAAAAACATGAACCCGGTGGTGCTCAGCTCCTTCTCACTGCTGGTGGGAGGAATGATTATGTTCGGGGCTTCATTCTTCACCGAGGCTGTGCCTGAGAAACCTGACTTCCCGTTTCATTACTGGCTGGTACTCGCCTGGCTCTCATTCATGTCTGCCTTCACCTTCTCAAAATGGTACGTGCTGCTCAAAAGGCCTGGAGTGAAAGTCAGCGAACTGAACCTCTGGAAATTTATCCTTCCTGTCTTCGGGGCCATACTGAGCTGGATGATCGTTCCGGGAGAAAACGCTGACTGGGTGACCATAACCGGCATGTTGATCATCTCATTCTCACTGATATGGTTCTTCGGTGTAGCCGGCAGGCGTGAGCGGAAGGCCGGGGTGATACCCGCCGGACCAATAGCCAAGTGAT
>CAZFIF010000056.1:0-13505 GCA_964519065.1 uncultured Rikenella sp. | reverse complement strand
ATACCCATTTTCAGGAGTAAGTATAAAGCTTCCGTTAAAGAGGCAGAACTGATGCAGGAAAGTTATGCTTTTCAAAAAGATGAAATGACAAATATGCTCATCTCAGACTACGACATGGCATGGTTTGATCTCCAACAGCAACGGCAGCTATTATCACTTTACGAACAGCAGGCAGAAACATCACGGCAATCATTGAATTTGCTTTTAGCATCATATGGAAATTCTGGCAGGGAGTTCGAGGAAGTGCTGAGAATGCAACAGCAATTATTGAGGTATCAGAAATTAAAAGCTAGCGCATTGGTAAAATACCAGATTGCACTGGCGAAGATCAATTACCTGACATCAAAAACGTATTGAAATGAAGACAACAGACAAAAGAACACTTATAATAGCTGCACTTGCCCTTATAGCAGGTATGCTTGGAGGCTGGTTGATTTTCGGAGGCAAGGAAGATGCCGGCAAAGACGAACAGCAGCATTCTGTTGAAACCACGGCCGAAACTGTCTGGACCTGTTCCATGCATCCCCAGATTCGTCAAAACGAACCAGGCGATTGCCCCATATGCGGAATGGAATTAATTCCTCTGGAAAATCACCAGAGCAGTGAAACTGATCCGATGTCAGTTTCAATGTCCCCAACTGCTATGCAACTGGCCAGCGTGAGCACTGCAGTCGTGGGAAGGATGGCTGCGGTAAAACAAGTCCGGCTGAACGGGAAGGTGCAGGCTGATGAGCGCATGCTATATTCCCAGTCATCACACATTCCCGGCAGGATTGAAAAGTTATCGGTGAATTTTACGGGTGAATTTGTGAACAAGGGACAAACCATTGCAAGTATTTATTCCCCCGATCTGGTAACGGCTCAGGAAGAACTACTTGAAGCGCAAAGAATCATGGAAACCCAGCCACAACTGTTCAATGCTGCCAAAGAAAAGCTAAGAAACTGGAAACTCTCTGATAATCAAATTGATGAAATATTGAACTCGGGTGAAATAAAAGATGAATTTCCGGTACGGGCTGATGTTTCAGGATATGTTACCAGGAAAATAATAAACCTGGGCGACTATGTCCGTAAGGGAGAAACCATCTATGAGGTAGCTGACCTTTCCAGAGTATGGATTCTATTTGATGTGTATGAATCGGATATGACATGGATGAAGAGAGGAGATGAAGTAAAATTTTCCATAGCCTCTCTTCCCGGGGAAAGTTTTAAGGGTATCATCTCCTACGTTGACCCGGTGATTGACCCGAAAACAAGGGTAGCAAAGGCCAGGGTTGATTACAACAATGCTGGTGGAAAACTGAAGCCTGAAATGTTTGCGTCAGGAGTGGTTGAAGCCAGATTGGTCGGAAATTCAAATTCGCTTATTGTGCCGAAAACAGCCGTGATGTGGACAGGGAAACGCTCGCTGGTCTACATAAAGAACCATTCAGATGCAGGTGTAAGTTTTAACATGCGTGAGGTGACACTGGGCCCGGCACTGGGTGATAGTTATATTATTGAGAGTGGTTTACAGGAGGGTGAGGAGATTGCTGTCAGCGGAACATTCAGCATAGATGCCGCTGCCCAGCTGGCAGGTAAACCCAGCATGATGAGTCCGGCCGGAGGTCAGGTAATGACCGGACATAATCATGGTGCTATGAGCACTGAGGTGAGTGAGATGTCGTCCTATACACAACAATCTGACAGGGCAGATAATACTGTCGCTATCAGTCGGGCGGCAAAAAATACACTTGAGCCGCTATATGATGATTATCTGAAGCTGAAAGACGCTTTGTCAGCGGATAATGTGGAGGATGCCAAAAAGGCGGCAGCTTCCATGAACGAGAATCTTACCAGGGTGGATATGGGTTTGTTTACTGGTAGTTCCCATGATACCTGGATGATATTCAGCAACGAACTAAATGAGAATCTGCAACATGCACCTCATTTCTCCAGCATTGAAGAAATACGGGAAGCATTCCGGCTGCTTTCCGTCACTATGGTGAAAATGTCTGAATCGTTCAAACCGTTCAGCGAGACACTATATGTTCAGCATTGTCCAATGGCAGACAATAATAAAGGAGCCGACTGGCTCAGTACAGAAACAGAGATCAGGAACCCTTACTTCGGTAAATCGATGCTTACCTGCGGAGAAGTCACCGGGGAGATCAGGTAATCAATTTAACTAATCATTAAAACAGAGTATTATGAAAACAAAAATTTTAAGCTTAGTAAGTCTGTTCCTTCTGGGAACAAGTTCGCTTTTTGCCCAGGCAAAAACGGAAAAATTTGAGGTCAAAGGCAATTGCGGAATGTGCGAAACCCGTATTGAAACTGCTGCCAAATCGGTTGATGGAGTGACTGCGGCCGATTGGGCACAGGAAACTAAAATTCTGGTTGTCACTCTTGATTCAACAAAAACCTCAGTGCACAAAGTACAGAAGGCAATTGCCGATGCAGGCCATGACACACCCATGCACAAAGCAAAAGATGAAGTATATGCAAAACTTCCAGCCTGCTGCAAGTATGACCGCACCGAGCCTGAAAAGAAATGACCGGAAACTTCATCAACAGATTTTCCATGGATGAATATATTGTTCCTCCATGGAAAAAATCTTTTGCGTATAGGCCTTCGCGGTATTGCCAGCATTTCGTGATATCTCTTCCGGGATCATAAGAATAGTAGCTAACAGACTATAAAAACAGATGTAATCCGGTACTGCTGTAGAAAATCTTCAAATCAGTTTGTATCTTTCTCACCTGAACCCTTACACTGTTATAAGAGATGGAATCCGTAAAGCAGATACTTGAAGCCGTAGTTTTCCGGGTGGGAAAATATGAGATCATGGTCTCAACCCTGCTGATTGTAGTTCTGATATTTCTGGCCACCAAACTATTACTCTGGGTGATCAGGAAGGCGATATTCAGGAAGAGGAGTCTCGAGAGGATAGAGATGAGCAATGCATACTCACTCTACCAGATCATCAAGTACCTGCTCTGGATTTTCTCGATTCTATTTATGATGCAGACGCTTGGGATCAGCATTACCGTTCTGCTCGCCGGTTCTGCTGCACTTCTTGTGGGAGTTGGACTTGGACTGCAACAGACATTCAACGACTTTATCTCCGGTATTATCCTGTTAATAGAGGGGACTACAAAAATAGGGGATGTGCTGGAGGTTGACGGCGAGGTGGTGAAAATACAGGAGATAGGAATACGCACATCAAAAGGACTGACACGTGATGACATTGTGGTAATAATTCCCAACTCGTACATTACAACCAACAAAGTAATCAACTGGAGCCATCAGTCGAAGAAAACCCGCTTCCGAATCAATGTCGGCGTAGCCTACGGCAGTAACGTGGATCTTGTGGTGAAGGTGCTGGAGGCAAGTGCGCTGGAGCATCCGCAGATTGATGACAAGGAACATATAGAGGCACGGTTTGTAGATTTTGGCAACTCATCACTCGACTTCCAGCTTCTGTTCTTCAGCGATAATGTATTCAGGATCGAAAAAATAAAGAGTGAGATCAGGAAGATCATAAACCGGAAGTTCATTGAGAACAACATTACCATTCCTTTCCCGCAGGTCGATCTTCATGTCAGGGAGGTTCCGGGGACTATGAATAAGTAAAAAACAATCCAAAATATAATTTGTTATTTTAGGGCTGAAATATTATGAGCCAGTGAGGTGATAGTACCAGTGCAGGGAAGAATCACAATAACGTGGCATGTTTACAGTGTGTACCTGATTTAAGAACCATAAAAAAGAACTATATGGACAATGCCAATGCAGAGGGTAACGCTTTTTCGGGCGATAGGATAATTACACTTGAGACAGTGCTTGACTTATGGTCGAGGACCTACAACACCGAGGGTAAGCCTGATTGGTCGCACATCATTCCCTATTACTCCGATGATGTTTATTTCAGGGATACCGTCCAGGAATTAAGAGGGATGGAGGAATTCAAGGCTATGACCGAACGACTGACAAAAAGGTCAAAGGAGCTCTCAATGAGTATCGTTAATGCCGTTTTGTCAGATAAAACTGTTTTCCTGGAATGGGAAATGACAATCAAGTTCAAGAAGAATCCGAGTTCAATAATATACGGAACCAGCAGGTTGACTCTCAACGAAGAGGGCAAGATTGCCGCGCAGAGAGATTATTATGATCTCTGGGGTGATATTTTTGACAATATTCCCCGGTTCGGCAAAGCCTACAGGAGGTTCATGAAAAAGAGGTTTGGATAACAGAGATGATGAAAGAGAGGAGTAAGTTCCGGAAATACGTTAAAGATTACCGGTGGTCCAACATCTTTGCAATGATCAGGAACGGTCGTTCAGAACCCCTGGTCTGCGATGAGGATTCCACCGGTAAGCTTGTTGTCATAACCGGTGCAACATCGGGCATAGGCTATCATACTGCAAGAAAATACGCTTCGCATGGTGCAAACCTTCTGTGCATAAATCGGAATCCGGATAAATCGCTGGCTCTTCAGCGCGAAATAGAAGAAGAGTTTGGTGTCAGGTGCGACTACAAAATAGCTGACCTGAGCAGTCTGAGTGATGTCTTCAGGGTATCAAATGAACTGGCACAGCTCGGCAAGCCTATTGACGTGCTTATCCATAATGCAGGGATATACCTGACAGAAAGAGAGATAACTTCTGACGGTCTTGAGAAGGTATTTGTAGTTCATTACCTGTCATCCTTCATAATGAATTTCATTTTACAGGACAAACTGGCAGCAGAGGGAAAAGCGCGTATCATTATGGTAGGATCGGAAGCACATCGTTTTGCAGCATGGGGACTGAGGCTTGATGATCTGAACTGGGAGAGAAGGAGATATTCCGGACTTAAAAGCTACGGGTCAGCCAAGATGGCCCAGCTTCTCTCAATGATCGTCTTCAGGGAAAAATTCCAGGGCACTGGAGTGACTATCAATACCATGCACCCGGGAGCGGTAAAGACGGATACCGGGCAGGAAAACGGTCCAGTTTATAAATGGTTCAAGAGAAATTTCCTTGACAGATCATTGAAATCTCCTGAGATATCGGCAGAGGCATTATACTATCTGGGTGTATCAGAAAAGCTCGAATCAGTCAGCGGAAAATTCTTTAGTTTAACCACCGAAGAGGAACCGGCACCGCCGGCACTGGACAGGGATGCTGCACAGGAACTCTGGAAGACAACCATGCTATTGGCAGGACTTGAGAGCTGATATCCCGAGAACCCGGAGGTGTAAATGTATTGATATGTCTAACTGAATAGTATGGCTGTTCAAGAATATGATACGATTGTTGTTGGAGGTGGTGTCGCCGGGTTGACTGCTACAGTATACCTGGCACGCGCCGGTCAGAAGGTTTTGCTTATTGAAAAAAACAGCGAGTGCGGAGGTCTGGTCAATACTTTTAATAGAGACGGCTTCTTTTTTGATGCCGGTGTAAGAGCACTGCTGGATGCAGGGATAATCTATCCAATGCTTAAGGATCTGAAGATCAGTCTTGAGGTTGTTAAAAGTCCGGTATCAGTTGGTATTGAGAATGAAGTTCTGAATATCAGGGATATTGAAAGTCTTGCGGAATACAGCGACCTGCTGAAGAAATTCTACCCCGGCAGCGAGAGTGAGATCGATGAGGTCATCAGGATCATCCGGAAGATAATGAAGCACATGGATGTACTCTATGGTATAGAGAATCCATTTTTCAAGGATCTGATAAGGGATCCCGGCTTCGTTATAAAAGAAATACTCCCATGGTTTCCAAGGTTTCTGCTGACAGTCAGGAAGATAAACCGGATGAATATCCCCGTGGAGGAGTATCTGAAGTCTGTTGTCAGTGATACTTCACTCAGAGATATCATTTCTCAGCATTTTTTCAAAAACACGCCTTCGTTCTTTGCACTGAGCTACTTCTCACTTTATCTCGATTATTTCTATCCCAGGGGTGGGGTGGGCAGCCTGGCTGAGGCCATCAGGCATAAGATCATGGAATCCGGAGGTGAAATAAGGAATGAAAAGACCATCACCGCTCTCTTTCCTGCTGATAACCTTGTCGTTGATGATCAGAATATCAGCTATAAATATAAGAAACTGATATGGGCCGCCGATCTGAAGAGGCTCTACGCTATTACCGAAACCGAAAATCTGCCCCCGGAGGTCAGAACAGAAATAGAAGAGGTAAAAGCGAAAATGTTTGCCAACAGGGGAGGTGATTCAGTATTTTCACTCTTCCTTGAAGTCAATGAACCACCGGAGAGTTTCGGAAGGATAGCTCACGGTCACTTTTTCTACACTCCCTCAAGGCAGGGTCTGGGTGAAACGCACAGGCAGATGCTGGATGAACTCCTGGCCAGATTCAGTGAGGTCAGCAAGGAGGAGATGCTCTCGTGGCTCGACAGGTTTACCCGGTTGAACACGTATGAGATATCAATACCTGCACTTAAAGATCCGGAAATGGCTCCTCCCGGGAAAACCGGGGTTATCATCAGTCTTCTTGCCGGGTATGATCTTTTCAAAAAAGTTGAGGAGGCCGGGTGGCTTGATGAATTCACCAGGGAACTTGAGGACCGTATGTTGAAAGTAATATCAGGTTCAGTATATCCGATGTTAAAAGGCAAGATCATAGCACGCTTCTCCTTTACACCGCTGAGCATTGCCAGGAGGGTCGATAGTTCTGAGGGAGGCATAACAGGATGGGCATTCCGGGAACAGATGCCGGTTATTAACAAGATTCAGATAGCCGACCGTGCAGTGCTGACGCCAATTCCGTCGGTTTACCAGGCAGGCAAGTGGACATACAGTCCCGGCGGTGTCCCGATGTCTATTCTCACGGGAAAGCTGGCAGCTGACCGTGCTATGAAAAAATAGGGTAACAAAGGCCACATCAGGTATCTTCGATAACAAAAGACAGGGTATCTGAAAGATTACTATAGAATGAAGAGAATATGCTTATTGCTGTTGCTTGCGCTCACGCATCTTGCCTGTCACTCCCAGGAGGTCATAGAGATATCATCTGACGTGGAACTGGTAAAGTTATCGGACAACGCTTATATTCATACTTCCTATTGTACTCTGCCCGGATATGGGAGAGTGGCGGCCAACGGCCTGATCTTCATTGAAAAAGACCAGGCCTTCCTGTTTGATACGCCATGGAATGATTCCCTTACCAGTATACTTGTATCTTACATGGAAGACCATCAGGGACTTAAAATTCAGGGCTTCGTTCCTAACCACTGGCATGATGACTGCATGGGGGGGCTGGGATTTCTGAAGAGCTGTGGGATTAACTCCTGGGCTAATCAGCTGACTATTGATATTGCCGCAGACAAGGGGTTGCCTCTACCTGATCAAGGATTCAGGGACTCACTGAAAATCATGCTCGGAGAGAAGTCAATTCATTGCTATTATTTCGGTCCTGCCCATTCCATGGATAACATTGTTGTATGGATACCGTCAGAAAAAATACTCTTTCCGGGGTGTATCTGTAAGAATCTTGACTCGCGAAACCTTGGAAATATTTCAGATGGAGACATGGCTGAGTACCCGTCGACCGTTGACCGGATAACAGACAGGTTCAGAGATGCAAAAATTATCATTCCAGGACACGGTTTGTATGGAGGCACTGAACTTCTGACATTCACCAGGTCTTTGTGTAATCAAAATTAATATGGACCTTTGGTTCATTATAGAATGATGTTGTCTTCTGGTTCTGTTGGTAATCAGTCAGGCTTATTGCGCGATAAGCAGTGAGGATAAATATCTAATCTTGTAAATGACGGTTGAAGGATATATAAGATCATTTCCGATGGTGGTGCAGGAGTTGTTGAAGCAGATGAGGGCTGCCATCCTGGAGAATGCGCCGGGAGCCGAAGAGGGTATCGCGTACCAGATGCCGGCATACCGGCTGAATGGCAAACCGCTGGTCTATTTCGCGGGTTTCAAAAACCATATAGGATTCTATGCAACCCCGACAGGACATGCAGAATTTGCAAAGGAATTGTCCGGCTACAAAAAAGGTAAGGGATCAGTGCAGTTCCCGTTAGGTCAGCCATTGCCTATAGATCTTATAGTCCGCATCATTAAATTCAGGGTGGAGGAGAACCAATCCATAGTAGGTGAATAAAGCTGTTACAGAGAAGATAAATTTAAATGGGATTAACTGATTTAGGATTTACGCAAGAGCTCTCGCAGGAGTTGAGCAATTCAGACCTCTCGGGATTTGCCATAGGACGGGTTACGCAGGAACACCGTGAAAGATATGTTGTCTCTGACGGAGAGCAGGAATATGATGCCGAGATAACAGGTAATATGCGTTACTCATCCGCTTCCAGGGAAGAGTTCCCGGCTGTGGGAGACTGGGTGGCAATGACAGTTTATGAGGGAGGGCAGGCTTTCATAAACAGTATTCTTCCGCGGAAATCTCTTCTGGCCAGAAGGGCCGTTGGCAGACCAGGTGAAAAACAGGTCATCGCTGCCAATATTGATGTTGCCTTTATCGTACAGGCTATCAACAACAATTTCAGTATCAACAGGCTGGAACGGTATCTTGCCATCTGTCATTCTGCCGGTATCGAACCGGTGCTGTTACTGAGCAAGATTGACCTCGTGGAGGAGGATGAAATAGCTGCCGCATTAGATGAACTCAGGAACAGGGGAAGAGACATGAAGTATATTCTCCTCAGCAACATAACCGGTGACGGCATTGATTATCTGCTCGATAACATTCAGAAAGGCAGGACTTATTGCGTCATGGGATCATCGGGGGTGGGCAAATCGACACTGATCAATAACCTGCTGCAAAAGGAGGTGCTCAAAACCGGCGAGATCAGCCACAGCACCAACAAGGGGAGACATGTGACTGAACACCGTGAGCTTTTTATTCTCGAAAACGGGGGTATTATCATTGACACGCCCGGCATGAAAGAGCTTGGTGTGACTGATGACAGTGACGGTATCGCGGCAACATTTGAAGATATCCATGAGCTTGCACAGAGATGCAGGTTCCCCGACTGCAGGCATGTTGGTGAGACGGGATGCGCTGTTATCGAAGCGGTGAATAGAGGCACAGTCAGCAGGGACTCTTACGACAACTATCTGAAAATCCAGAAGGAGCAGGAGCGCTTTCAGACTACCATCGCAGAAAGACGCAGGCGGGAGAAACAGTTCGGGAAGCTTGTCAAGACCTATTATAAGATTAAGAACAAGAGAGACCCGGAATGAATAAAGAATTCATTTACAGACCGGTACCCGGATCACGGATAGCTACATTTGACACATTCACCTTAGGACTGAAGAAGCACCATGTCGCCGCGATGCTTGAGTTTGACGTGACCGAAAGCAGAAGAAGGCTGCAGGGATCAAGGCGGAGCGGGTTAAATATTTCCTTCAACGGCTGGCTTATAAAGGTGATTGGCAGCGTTCTGCAGGACCATCCGGAGGCTGCCGCATATTTGCGCGGAAAGCATAGAATGATGATATTCAATGATATTAACATCTCGATCCTTGTGGAAAAGATGATCAACGGTGAGAGAGTCCCGATCCCTGTGGTTATTGAGAAGGCAAACGAAAAAACAGCACAGGAGATAACTGCTGAGATAGAAAATGCAAAGAAACAGGAGTTATCCGGCGGTGATGTTGTTATAAACAGGCGGAGCAGAGTGTCGGAAAGGCTCTATTACCATCTTCCGGGATTTGCAAGAAGGTTTGTCTGGAAGATGATGCTTGGAAATCCCGGTTTCGCCTTTAGAAAAATGGGTAATGCCGTGGTGACCTCAGTCGGAATGATGGGTAGAATCAACGGCTGGTTCATTCACAGGTCTGTTCACCCGGTCTCCTTTGGAATAGGATCAGTACTAAAAAAGGCCGTTGTTGTTGACAACGAAATAAAGATCAGGGAGATACTCAACATGACCATTCTGGTTGACCATGACCTTGTGGATGGCGCACCTATGGTGCGGTTACTGAAAGATCTTTCATACAGAATTGAAAAGGCAGAGTTTTGTGACAGCTAGTCTCCGGATAAGCAGGTCCGTTAAGAATAGAGTTTCCCGGAGATGCTGCAGCCATTTCTGAAAATGGCACGCCAGTCCAACCGGAACAAAAGGGATTTCCTCACTGGTATTCATGTAATGAATATTTCATAACTTGAATTCAAATTCCTGTAAGGTGACTACTTATTAACAAATCACGATCATGAGAAAACGATTCCTTTTTTCACTGGTGACCTTCAGCCTCTGGTTCAGTGCTATTACGGCATACTCCCAGACACAGGCTGCCCCGATTAAACCTGCACTACTGGTTATTGATATCCAGAATGCTTTTCTCCCAATGATCCCTGAAGCTGACAGGGAGGTGGCCATGAGCCATATCAATTATTATATTGCCTCTTTCCGAAACCAGGGATTCCCGGTGGTCCTGGTGTACCATCACGGTGAGGAGTATGGTGTGCGGCCGGGCACAGACCTGTTTGAATTTCCATCATCCGTACTGATCAAGCCTGACGATCCGAAGATCATCAAGACCTACCCTGACGGCTTTACAAAGACCGATCTCGACAAGGTACTGAAGGAGCTGGGATGCAATACACTGTTTCTCACCGGACTGAGTGCTGTGGGGTGTGTGCTTGCCACATACATGGGGGCATACAGTCATGATTACAAGGTTTTCATGATAAAGGATGCCATCATGAGTCATAATTCCGAATATACCAACAACATTGAGATAATGTTTGATGCTATCAGCCAGGAAGTGGTGAAGCTGATCCTTGAGAGTGCAGACAGATGACTTTGACAGGCACGCAGGGGGAGTACTTCCGGATCAGAGACAGGTGCAGGCAGGGATTTCTGAAGTATCTTGCTGAAGTATTTGACCAGATATCGGAGGGAAGAGACCGGGAGATCCTTGATCTTGGATGCGGCACGGGTGTTCCGACATTATGGGTTGCAGAACATTCACGGGGTAATATAATAGCGTTGGACCCCGACCGGAATGCCCTGGAGTGGCTTGCAATGAAATGCCGGGAGGCAGGACTGTCAGAAAGAATTATGACAATATGCAGTTCATTTAACGATCATGATTTCGAAAAAAAAGAGTTTGATATCATTATTGCGGAAGGATTCTTTAATGTAATCGGTTTCCGCGATGGGTTTTCTCAGGTTATCAGACTTCTCAAGCCCGGAGGATATATGATTATCCATGATGACAGCTCAGGCCAGGAGGCAAAGAAAAACCTGTTTGACAGGAGTGGCTGTTACCTCCTCCGGTTAAAACTTCTTGATGAAAAAGTCTGGTGGAATGATTACTACAGCCGGCTGGAATCTGAAATAAACAGTCCCGGAAACAGTCGTTTGAGATCTTATTTCCAGGGCGATATAGATGAGATAGAATTGTACAAAAATGATCCCGCCCGGTTCAGATCGGTTTACTATTTAATCCGTAAAGGTATTTGATGCAACAATATTATCTATCAATAGAGCTAATAGACTAAAACCTTCAGAGATGAAGAAGTTCCTTTTACTGTTTTTAATTGTGGGCACTGTGTTCAGTGACAGTGCATGCCACAGTCAGGGCGGTTCACACGGAACATCTGAAGCAGAAATCAGGCGTATGATTTTTGTGTATGGCAATGGTATGGACAGGAGATTCATTGAATATGTTGCCACCCTTACCGGGAAGGAAAAACCGAAGATCTGTTTTTTCTCTACAGCAGCAGCTGATGATCCGAGGGTTATTGCCTATTGGGACAAACTTATAGACGGGCTGGCCATTGAGTCTTGTGTAGTAAAGACCTTCATAAGCTCTGCCCCGGAGCAGAAGACTTTCGCTGAGGATATCCTCTCGGCAGATGCCATCATTGTGGGTGGCGGAAACACACTGAATATGATTGCCATCTGGCATGCACAGGGGATAGACACACTTCTGAGAATGGCTTATGATAAGGGAGCTGTCATGGCGGGAGGTAGCGCCGGCTCACTGTGCTGGTTTACCGGCGGATATAGTGATTCCAGGCCAAAAGAACTTTCACTTATTGATTGTCTTGGGTTTCTTCCGTACAGCCATTGTCCTCACTATGATAATCCTGGCAGACGGGCTCTCTACCTTAAGGCAGTAGAGTCTGGTATCATGGAACCCGGGTATGCCTGCGAGGATGATGCTGCGTTACTCTTCACAGATGGCCGGCTGAGTGAATCATTTACGCTTAATCCGGACCGTCATAGCTATTTTGTGACTGTTGAAGAGGGAAGAGTGACGGAGAAATTATTGCCGGCAAAGGTATTGAAATAGATACTCTTTAAACAGATCACTGTTACCATGAATTCGGGACTGATCTGTATTCCACTCGTTTGAGTTAGGCCGGAGGTGAATCCGCATAGCTGCCTGACATCACATTTTGTTTCCGTGTAACAGAACTGCTGGTCACAGACCCGCTCTATCACCTGCCGGTTACTGCAAAAACACCTCCAATAGCCTGTCTTTCACAAGTCATATGCAGGAAGTAGATACCTGGTGAAAACCCTTCAATGCTGATTGTTGTCGTGCTATCATCAATGGGCACCATGCTCACGAGGCATCCGCCGGCATCATAGACGTATGCCACGGTTCCGCTGCACAAGTATCCTGTGATGCTGATATTCAGATAGTCCTGTGCCGGGTTGGGGTAGAGGGTAATTGAAACCCCGTTCTCCGCAGTCTCCTGAATGGCATTGAGTGTTCCCCATATCTTTTCGGCGTACAGGGGATCGTCGATGAACGGGTTGCGGTTTCCCTGGTATTTGTATACTTCGTTATTGCGATTTCGTTCCTTGAGGCTGACGGTGTCTGCCCGGTGCCAGGCAAGCAGCATTGCCAGCGCCCAGGGCTTTGGCTCTGCGCCGTCGGTCATGTCACTGCTGGGCCACTGGCTGTCTTCCCCGTAATATCGCGTTGCCATATAGAAAAAGGTACGGGCCAGGTCGCCCTTGTACGCGTCAACAGGCTCAAACACGGCACCGGTATACCCTGCCACCGAGGAGAGACCGACCATGCTGCCATTGGTCGATGTCCATGACGTGTTGTTTGTCTCCCCGTATGGCAGGTTGCCTCTTTTGTTGTTCACCCATCCGTCAGTCGGGTAGATGTGGAACAGATCGGTATACATTGGAAGCGCATCGTTGAACCAGCTTTTTGGGAAAGAGTGCTCCCTGTTGTAGCAGTCTCCCTCACTGTCGTAATTGCCGCACTGCCCGCTGAAGAGGGTATAGACATAAACCGGAGTGCCGTCGGGAATGTCGGAATAGATATCCCATATGGTTACCCCGTCACTCCTGACGTCAGTGGTAGAGAAACATTGCCACAGGTCGCTGTATCCGAGCTGCGTATGTTCGTCGATGATATCATGGAGCGACTGTTGGAGAGCTATTCCCGTGAGGTCGGAGGCGCTGTTGTAGTATCCCTCGGGCGGCTGGCCGGCAATCTGACTCGTCAGACAGAATAGCAGGATCAGAGTTGGGAGGCTCTTCCACATATTTGCGATATGCGATGTGCGAT
>CAZFIF010000055.1:0-13605 GCA_964519065.1 uncultured Rikenella sp. | reverse complement strand
ATAGTATTGTTTATCTCCGCGAAAAAGTATCCGCAAAGATCATTTCTGATTTTAAAAAACCTTGTTAAAGGTTGTTAAAGTAGTGTTAAAGCTACTTCCCAAACCCGCAGTGACTGTATAGTCTCACTGTGATAATCAATACCAGGGGAATAAGGGCCGGATTGATACCCTGGCCGGCGATGAGTGACACCGGAAGCCATGACAGGGAGATGAAGAAGGCTATCCTGTTCAGCAGCACGGTTTTATTTCCTGTGAAGAGAAAGACGAAAAGCACCGGTATCAGGATATTTATGCCCAGGAAAAGGAGGTTGAAATGGAGTGCATCATGTTCGGAAAAGAGGTTGGTGAAAACCAGCAGCAGGGCGAGAACCGAATAGATGAAATAAATCACAAAATCAGCCACCCTCTCAAGCTTCGGTCTCCTGAGAAGAAAAGTCATCGTCAGAACAAGCAGCAGCAGAAGCCAGAAAACGGCCGACGGCACCCATGCTTTGGCCTTCGGCCTGTCAGATGCTGAAAAGTCAGCAACAATCTCAGCAGGTCCGGTAAGAGCTTCTTCAACACCATCATGAACAATAACTGTATTGAGCATATTGTTCATGAGATGGACCGGCAGGAACATTTCATCGAAGGGTGTGGCCTTTTTGTCTGCCTGCAGTCCCAGCAGCATGTCAGCACCCAGGTCGAGCCATGGCAGCACCTTCTGGTTCGGGTCAACGAGCCTGCGGAAACTCTTCTGTCTCTTCCTCTCCTTCCCGGGAAATATTACGGTGTCCGCTGCGGCAGCCGCTACTATGTCCCGCACACGGGTGGCACAGTTGTCGAAGAAGAAGTCATACCTGTACTTCACATTCTCAGGCCTCAGGTTCTCATTTATCAATTCGAAGAGTCTCTCCTTCTCTGCGCTGGTCAGGTTCAGCTTCTGGGACCATACTGACCGCCCTTCGGAGATGTACTCCATCAGAAAATCCTCATAGGCGTAGGCCCCGAGCATGTAGTCAAGCCTTCCCTTGGCAAAGCGGTAAACGAAATTAGGGGTCGAGAAGTCAAAAATACCCCAGTTATAGACCCTGTCAATGGCAGTGCCCCGGACGGCAACACGAAGTGCAGTATGGCCGTATATCGAGTAGCTCTCACTGCCCGGAGCGCAGGTGATAATATAGAGATCCGTGCTGTCAGCCACCTGCGCAACTGTCTGCATTGGCATCAGCAGGGCACCTAAAACGGTAAGAATAGCCAGCTTTTTCATATCGGAGGATTATCATTGCAAACGTAGTTAAAAAAATCAGCTTCCAGCAGGCATCCGATTTGCAGTCAGTGGGACCAGAGATGCCTCATGCGGTATCTGTTTCAGCCACAACAGGGAGAGCTATTGCTATTCGGCAATTGTCAGCGCAGCCCTGACAGCACGGTGCCAGCCGCTTAAAAGTATGCCGGTCTCACCTGGTTTCATTAACGGTGAAAAAGTCCTGTCAACCTGCCACTGACTCTTTATCTCATCAACACTGCTCCAGTATCCGGTGGCCAGCCCTGCAAGATAAGCTGCCCCCAATGCTGTGATCTCTGTTATCCTCGGGCGTACTACGTCAGCCTGCAGGATGTCAGCCTGGAACTGCAGTAAAAGACTATTGGCCGTTGCACCGCCGTCAACCCTTAACTCCTTTATTGTCAGTTGAGAGTCATTCTGCATCGCAAGCAACACATCATGAGTCTGGTAGGCAATGCTCTCGAGTGCTGCGCGGGCAATATGTGCAGCGGTGGTGCCACGCGTGAGTCCTGTGATCGTTCCCCTGGCACCCTGGTTCCAATGTGGCGCACCAAGGCCGGCAAAGGCGGGGACGAAATAAACACTCTCACTGCCATGAACACCGGAGGCCAGCTCTTCCACCTCCCCGGAGTCACTGATGATTCCCAGTCCGTCACGTAGCCACTGCACGACGGCGCCGGCAATGAAAATGCTGCCTTCAAGAGCATAGTCAGTCCTGTCACCAATCTTCCACGCTACCGTGGTAAGAAGCCTGTTGCCGGACATTACGGGGGTGGTTCCGGTATTCATCATCATAAAGCAGCCGGTGCCGTAGGTATTCTTGACCATGCCCTGTTCAATGCACATCTGACCGAAGAGAGCCGCCTGCTGATCTCCCGCTGTTCCGGCGATGGGTACCGGCGAGGAAAATATCCCTCCGGTATGGCCCAGGAGCTCACTGGAAGAGCGTACCTCAGGAAGCAATGATGCAGGAATATTGAAGATACGAAGCAACTCATCGTCCCATTCCAGTGTATGTATGTTAAACAGCATGGTGCGCGAGGCATTGGTGACATCAGTGACATGGAGCTTGCCGGCAGTAAGGTTCCATATAAGCCATGAATCAACAGTGCCAAAGGCCAGCTCTCCCCTGTCGGCCATGCTCCGGGCTCCGGGAATATTGTCAAGTATCCATCTTAACTTCGTGGCAGAGAAGTAGGCGTCAATTATGAGCCCGGTCTTGCTGGTAATTACTTCGGCAAGAGCGTCTCTCCTTAGCTGATCACAGTACTCTGATGTGCGTCTGTCCTGCCATACAATGGCGTTGCAGAGAGGCTTGCCGCTCTTTCTGCTCCATACAATGGTAGTCTCGCGCTGGTTGGTGATGCCGATGGCCATGATGTGCGAGCTGTCAATACCGGCCCTTGCAAGGGCCTCAGAAGCAACGCCCGCCTGCGATGACCATATCTCATCCGGATCATGCTCAACCCACCCCGGTTTCGGAAAGATCTGTGTGAACTCCCTCCTGGCCGATGCCACCGGCAAACCCAGATGGTCGAAGATAATCGCGCGGGAACTGGTTGTACCCTGGTCAAGCGCAAGAATGTATTTATCCATGGTCACAGGTTATTAATAATGTAAAGCGACTCCAGAATGATTTCCCCAAAATAACTCTTTTTTTAAGCCTGATCCAAACTGGCAGGGGGCAAAGAGTTTAGGCAGAATGTCAGAATAATAATTTATTTTTACATAAGAAAAGCACACTTACATGACTGGAAATTATATAATCACCATTGGACGGCAGCTTGGAAGCGGTGGAAGGGAGATAGGCCAGAAACTTGCCGCCAGTCTGGGTATCTCATTTTACGACAAGGAGTTAATCAGGCTGGCCGCACAGGAGAGCGGCCTCCGGGAGGAGTTCTTCGAAAGAGTGGATGAACAGAAACACTTCAGCCTTTTCCCGGGACTGTTTGGAATCCGGAATTCGATCACCGAGGATTTTTTTTCAAGCTATTACCTGAGCAATGAGACACTCTTCAAAATTCAGAGCGATGTTATGCGCAGGCTTGCCGATGAAGGACCCTGCCTCTTCGTGGGGAGATGCGCCGATTATGTCATGAAGGAGAGAACTGAATGTCTGAATATCTTTATCAGCGCAGACATTGATGACCGCATCGGCAGAATTGCCAGAACGCATGACCTCACCGAGGCTAAGGCCAGAGACCTGATTGAGAAGACGGACAAGGGAAGGTCATCGTATTATAACTATTTCACCGGCAAGAAATGGGGTGAAGCCACATCATATCACCTGTGTGTCAACTCCTCTTTGCTCGGCATGGCTGAAACTGTCAGAATGATCATCGGCGTTGCCCGGACGAGATTCAACATTCCGGGCAAGCTGTAACAGACGACTAAAACAGTGTTCCGGCAGGCAGATTTCTCTGACCTGAAAAAGGTTTTCATTACTATTAATTTTATTTTTATGCCATGATAAAAGAGTTATGGAAAAGATAATGGGGGTCATGGCACCGGTCATCATTATGGCCGTTATTTTTCTTCTCAATGCTTACCTCCCCGCCAGGAGGGTAACCGGGTACATAACCAAACCCGGCTCATTGGAGAAGATGAAATACCGGATAAACGGAATAGCAGTTTTCATTGTGGTTGTATCGGTTTGGTTTCTCCTGGGATTTACCGGCACTGTCGCCTTCGACTTCCTTTATGTTTACAGGTGGCACGGACTTGCGGGGGCATGCATTCTGGGACTGCTTTTCACCCTGGCTCTGGTTCTGCCACGTAAGCCGGTAAGGTCGTCATTCGTCGCAGACCTGTTCCTGGGCAGGGCAGAAAACCTGCAGCTCCTGAATGGCAGAGTTGACCTCAAGATGTGGCTCTATCTTGCCGGGGCAATCATGCTTGAACTTAACGTGTTGAGCTTCACTGCCTATCACCTTATTACCTACGGTGATGCTGCATCACCGGGCATAATACTCTCGGCGGCACTTCTGACCTATTTCGTTGTTGAATACCTCATATTTGAAGAGGTGCACCTCTATACCTACGACCTGTTTGCGGAGAGAATAGGCTTCAAACTCGGCTGGGGATGCATCGTATTCTATCCCTATTTTTACCCGATAGGCTTATGGGCTACTGTTTCCCTGCCTGACCCGGAAACACCTTCATGGCTCCTCCTGGTTTATTCCCTTATTTTCTTCTCAGGTTGGATCCTTGCCAGGGGTGCCAACATGCAGAAGTTTTACTTCAAGCGTGATCCGCAAAGATCTTTCCTGGGGATCGTTCCCGAGAACATTGCTGACGGCAACAGAAGGCTCCTGGTGAACGGCTTCTGGGGAATAAGCAGGCATGTCAATTACCTGGGAGAGATACTGATGTCCACCGGCATCATACTGTGCACAGGATATCCAGGTCTGTTATGGCCGTGGCTTTATCCCCTGTACTATATACTTCTCCTCTTTACAAGGCAGCATGATGATGACAGACGATGTGCCACCAAGTATGGCGAGCTGTGGGATGATTACAAAAAAAGAGTACCCTGGAGGATTATCCCATATATCTGGTGACACTCCGTCAGTGCACCAGACAGGTCATCCGAGCCGGTAGATCCTGCGGGTGTTGTCACCCATTATCTGTACTGCCGTCCTGCGGGGCAGCAACCTGTGCATAAAGAATGAGGCCATCCTGTTGCCTCTGCCGGTTATAAATGAAGGCACTTTGCCAATCCTTTTAAAACATTCACTGACAACTTCCCCTGGTTTCTGCACTGCGGGTGCGAAGACTCCGGCCTTTGCCGGTGCTGACCTTAGGTACCCTGGCGTTGCAGTGGCGCCGGCACAACAGGCTATTATATCCACCCCCCTATCCTTCCATTCGTACCACAGGCTTTCAGCAAGTATCCTGTTGAAGGCCTTGGCGGCAGCATAGGTTGCCAGAAAACCGCTACCCTGCAACCCTGCCATGGATGACATTAGTATTATGGCACCCCTGCCTTTTTCGAGCATCCTGGTTCCAAGCCTGTGGACCAGCTTCATGGGGGTGATCATATTGACGACGGCAGCCTGGCAGTGATCTGCCGCCGGATGTTCAGTGAATGCCCCTATATACGAAAGGGCGGCATTGTAGACCAGTATGCCAGGATCGGCTCCTTCAATGGCATCAAGTACCTGTTCTGCCGCACCCTCTTCGGAGAGATCACATGCCACACAATGTGCAGTGGTACCGTACCTGTCACCAAGTTCTCCGGCAAGTCTCTGCAATGGCTCCATCCTCCTGGCAACGAGTATCAGCCGGAAGCCCTCCGCAGCCAGCGCAGAGGCATAAGCAGCTCCTATGCCTTCAGATGCCCCGGCTATTAGTGCTGTATCTCCGTATTTCGCTTTAAGCTCCATATTCAAATATATAGCTTACGTGCCTCACTTTTATCGGGAAGAGAATAAATCTTCAGGAACTTTGCCATGGCAGCTATGGCTCAGGGTCTGACAAACCGCCCCTGTAGCAAAAAAAAGTCCCGGCATCTTGTGCCGGGACTAAGGTCATTGGTAATGCACTCTGTCTTTAACTATGCTAGCTTTACATTAACGGCATTTAAACCTTTTTTGCCTTCCTGAAGGTCAAAAGTAACCTCGTCATCCTCCTTGATCCTGTCAATCAGGCCTGTAGAATGCACAAAATACTCCTTTTCAGAGTCAGCGTCCTTGATGAATCCAAAACCTTTGGATACGTTGAAAAACTTAACAATACCTTTATTCATTACTGATGATTTTTATTTGGCTGCAAAGGTAAGGGAGTTTTTTTATTTCCTAACCTTTTTCATGATTTTTATGATATTAATTGAGCTTTCCGGCTTCCGGCGGCCTAGTTTTTCCAGAATGACCTGGTAAAAAGGGCTATGAAGGTGAATATCTCGAGGCGGCCAATTATCATAAGCAACATCATTGTGTACTTGGACACACCGTTGAAATGGGCGAAATTGCCCATATTACCCGAGGCACCGAGGCCAGGCCCCACACATGAGATAGAGGCCGCAGAAGCCCCTGCAGCTTCATCTGCAGGAATGCCGGTGAGGACCATAATCAGGGCGCCTGCAATGAACAGAATGATGTAGAGCTGTATGAATACTGACATCAGGCTGTTGATACTGTCGGGAACTACCTTCTCATTCAGCTTTACCGGTGTGACGGCATTGGGATGCTGCAGCCTGATTATGGTATTTCGCAGGTTTTTTATGGTTATGAGATGTCTGGCCATCTTAATTCCCCCGGTAGTCGACCCTGTAGAGCCTCCTGCAAAAATGAGCAGGAAGATCACCAAATAAGCACCCTGTGGCCACATGGTGTAATCGTTGGTAGCATAACCCGTTGTTGTTACGGTTGATACAACCTCGAAAAGCGAATGACGAAATGCAAGCTCAAATGATCTTTCCGAGCCTGCCAGAAGTATCATGGTCACCACAACCACAGAGGCAATGGTAAAAAAGAGGTAGAACCAGAACTCCTCATTGCCGGTTACCCTGCTGAAGTTTTTTCTGACAATATAGTAGAACACTACATAACTGGTAGCTGCCAGGAACATGAAAATGGTAATTACATACTGAATGTAACCCGAGTAACCTGCTATGCTGTCGTTTTTTGTTGAGAAACCACCTGTAGCCACGGTACCGAACGAGTGACATATGCTGTCAAAGAGCTCCATGCCTCCGGCAGTAAGCAGGATTATCTCTGCAACAGTAAGTGTAATGTAGATCATTAGCATCACCCCTGCCACTGACTTTGTGCGGGGAAGGATCTTATGCTTGAGCGATGACTCCAGGGAAAAAAGGCTGTAGCCTCCCACCTTCAGTGTGGGCAGGATGATGATGACGAGCAGTATGATACCAATCCCTCCTATCCAGTGGGTCATACTCCTCCATAGGAGCAGTGACCTGGGCATGCTCTCGATATCAGTAAGTATTGAAGCTCCGGTGGTCGTAAATCCCGATACGCTCTCAAACAAGCAGTTGGTAAACCCATCTATTGTATTACTGTACAGAAAAGGAAGTGATCCTGTCAGCACCAGCGCTATCCAACCCATGGTAACGCTCAGGTAGCCTTCCCTGGTGGTTATTTTCTCCCTTATCGGGCTGGGTGTAAAGAAATAGATACCTGCCCCTGGCACCATCGCTGTAAAAAAAGCCAGGATAAATGGACGCAAGGGCTCGGAATAAACAATTGCGACCGGGATGCAGAAGACAAAGAAAGCTGCAGTGATCATCAGGGTGAGCCCGATAATCTTGAGTACCGATTTGAGATTGATGGTTTTCATCCACCTGCCGGGGTGCCTGCTGCAAGCAAACACCTTGACCGTTGTGATTCCGGAGCGACTCGAACGCTCGACCCACAGCTTAGAAGGCTGTTGCTCTATCCAACTGAGCTACGGAACCATTGTGCGGTTTAAAAAAACCGCCGCAAATATAATCACATTTTTCCGTTTGCCAACCCTGTTGCTGCAGCACTATTGAATGTCAAACACTCCTGATCCAGTTGACAAGGCCCTTCTTCTCGATTATCTGCTTCAGCTCGGGCGGCAGAGGTTCAAACCTGAATTCGCGGTCGCCAATATTCATTATGCCGCTATCGAAGTCTACTTTAACAGAGTCTCCCGGAGTGTAGGCTTCGACAGCCTCACGGTGTACTATCAGCGGAAGCCCCTGGTTGATTGAGGAGCGGTAGAAAATGCGGTTCACTGACTTGATGATGACAGCACTTATGCCCAGGTGAGCCAGTCCAACCGAGGGGTGCTCCCGTGAGCTGCCGCAGCCGAAGTTGTCACCCGCGATGATAATATCGCCTGGCCGGGCATTCTTACTGAACGAGGGGTCGAAGTCGCTGAATAGCAGAGGCATTATCGCATCCGCATCAGAGCTCATGACACTGTAGGTATGCTTGCCGGCAAACATCTGGTCGGTATTGAGGTTGTCAACGTCAGAGTAGTTCCATACATTACCCTCTCTTCTGTTTTCACCCTCACTTATTGTGTTGGTCTTGCTTTGTGGCGGATTAAACGGGAATACCTCCTCTCCTCCTGTTGGCCTTGGGTCACTGATGACGCCTGTCAGGGCTGAGGCAGCCACGGTTGCCGGTGATGCCAGATATATGGAGGCCTCCTTGTTGCCCATCCTCCCAAGGAAATTGCGGTTTGCAGTGGAGATGACCGTATGCCCGCTGGCGGGTATTCCCTGCCCGGTGCCGAGACACGGCCCGCAAGAGGGACTGAGAATATTTGCGCCTGCCTCAATGAGGTCAGTGATGATGCCTTCCCTTATGGCCTCGAGGTAGATATCCTTTGAGGCGGGGATGATGTGCAACTGGAACCCCGGTTTTATCCTTCCTCCCCTGAGTATGCCGGCAGCAATACGCAGATCTTCTATCCTGCCGTTGGTGCAGGTGCCGATAAGTCCTTCATGGACCACCGTCCCGGCCACGGAGGCTACCGATTTTATGTTGTCAACATGGTGGGGAGCAGCAACCAGCGGGAATACGCTGGAGAGATCTATTGAGATGCGACAGTTGTATTCGGCATCCTCATCAGCCCATACACCCTCTGTGTCTGAGCCGATAAACTTCTTCAGTACAGCGTCTGCGGGAAAGACGGCATTCTTGGCACCCATTTCGGAGGCCAGGTTGGCAATCGTCATCCTCTCACTGATATCCAGCGTGGAGACTCCGTCGCCGTGAAACTCAATTGACATGTAGTTGGCCCCGTCAGAGCCCAGCATACCTATTATCCAAAGCGACAGGTCTTTTGCACTGACGCCAGGATGCAGTTTTCCTTTCAGGTCGATGCGTAACGACGGTGGTACAAGAAACCAGGTCTCACCCCGCTTCCAGATACCTGCTGCCTCCGTCCGGTCAATACCGGCAGCCAGGGCGTTAAAGGCACCGGCGGTGCAGGTGTGGCTGTCAGAACCCACGATTATCATGCCGGGCCTGGCGTGATAAGACATCATCTGGTGGCAGATGCCCATCCCCGAATCATAAAAACTGTCGATACCCTGCTCTGCCACAATATCCCTTATGGTCTGGTACTGTGTTGCCAGCTTTGCATCCGCAGGAGGTGCATTGTGGTCCAGGACTACCAGCATCTGTCGCGGGTCAGCCACCTTCTCCCCTCCCATCTTGCGGAAGGTCTGATGTATACTTGAAGTATTATCGTGGGTGAGTACGATGTCTGGTTTTCTGAATACTACGGCTCCCTCCGGCGCACCGAGGATCTTCTCTATAAATGTTCGTGGTTTCATCAGTATATAGTTTTGATTTTAATGGTCTGATAGCCTGTCCCGATTTACCGGGAGAACCCACATGTCTGAAAATTAAATTCATTCAGGTTTGTGTATGCAATACATGTGGGTTTAATGTGCAATGGTATTTTTAATTAGAGTTTACCCAATAAACCACCCCTGACATATATCTCATACTGGGCATCATAGAAAGGATTGATATTGGTTGTCAGTCCGTTACGCTCATTGACGACATCACCTGTCAGCAGATTCACCGCGATGATGTCATGATCCCTGAGGTCAATCTTCTCCAGCGAGATGTAGGTCAGAACGGGAAACGCGGCATTGATGGCATTGCGTTCATAGATGGCACCGAAGGAGCGTGCCATCACCGCCTGTACTCCCAGTGAGACAAAGCAGTCTACTGCCTGCTGACGTGAGCTTCCGCTGCCGAAGTTCTTGCCGGTGACGATGATGTCACCAGGCTCTGCTCGCTTTGCGAAGTCCTTGTAACCCTCAAGGTTGTCAAAGGAATACTGTCCCATCTCCCGCATGTCAGTAATAGCCAGATATCGGTTATGGAAGATCATGTCAGTATCAATATTGTCACGTTCTATCAACCACACTCTGCCCCTGATCACTGTCGGTTTGTCTTCACTTTTTTTCATGTGGCCGGCGGCAGTGGGTTCCTGCCGGGAGGCTGTTTTAACAAACTTCGCCGGTTGGTCAGGGATAGCGTCAGGAGTAGTAATGTATCCTGCCACTGCCGATGCTGCCACCACTGCCGGGGAGGCCAGGAAGACACTTCCCTGGCCCTGTTTGCCGGGGAAGTTCCTGTTACCCGTGCTGACAGTCATCTCTCCTTTGCCGTTCTGCCCAACCTGTCCTGCCGCACATCCCGCACAGCCGGCATTGGAAACCAGTGCACCGGCCTGCTTGAAAATGGTTAACAGACCTTCATCAAGACACTGCTTCCATACGGCATCCGTCGAGGGCACAATCTTCAGCACAACCCCCGGTGCCACCTTCCTGTCACGGAGCATAGCCGCCGCAATTTTCATATCTTCCATCCGGCCGTTGGTACAACTGCCGATGAAGGCGGAGTCTATCTTTGTAAGAGGCAGCTCTCTTACCGGAACAGCGTCATGAGGCTCGCCCGGACGCGACACCATCGGCACGAAGGTGGTCACGTCGATGTCCGCAGTGACCTCATAAACGGCATCAGCATCAGCATATACCGGTTCAAAAGATGACCTGGCACGTGTACGGCAATAGTTGATTATCTCCTCCGACGGCGGAAACAGGATTATTATGGCGCCCATCTCCGTTCCCATTGAGGCAATGGTTATGCGCTCATCAAGGGTCATCGCATCAACAGCCTCGCCGTACAGCTCTATGCTGTATCCCAACAGAGTATTGGCGCCGTATATGCCCAGGAGATTGAGGATGACATCCTTGGCGGCAACATTGTCAGGCATTTTGCCAATCAGGTTGATCCTTGCCGAGGCCGGCACTTTAAACCATACTTTTCCGCTGTTCCAGGTGGCTGCGATATCCATGTCTCCCATACCCTGCCCGAAGGCACCCACGGCGCCAAGGATGTTGGCGTGAGAGTCGGTGGATACGGCTGTGGCACCGGGCCATACATATCCCTCTTCTATGAGCAGATGTGTTCCTATACCGGCATCAATATCATAGAGAGGTATATCATTGTTACGCGCAAATTGCCTGCATATATGCTGATTGACAGCATATTTCTGGTCTGACCCGGTAGGGTTGCAGTCGAATGTAAAGAGTGTTTTTTCCGGGTCAGCAACTGTCAGACCGTATTCGTTGAGATTCTTGACGACATTGGCGCCTCCGAAATCCCTGGCAGCACGCGCATCTATTGCTATGTCAATTATCTCTCCCGGTTTTACCGTGTCATATTTGGAGTGTGATGCAATAATCTTCTCAGTGATGGTCATTCCCATGATAAGCCTCCTGTTATTTTAAATTGTACAACTGCAAATTTAGCATTAAGGAACCACTGCCGGTATGAAAAAAGTCATCTGCGGAGTCACCTCAGGCTGGCAATCCGTATCAGGGTATCAGCTTCTGTACTGGGCCCTGTAGTCGCGCGCTGACATGCCTGCATGCTTGCGGAACTGCTTGTTGAAGTTTGACACGGTGGCGAAACCGCATTCAAATACTATCTCGTTAATCTGATGGTCAGTCTCGCGAAGCAGGTAGCAAGCCTTGTTAGTACGTACCTGGTTGACGTAATCGACGAATCCGCTGCCCGTGCTGCGGGAGAAAAAGCGACTGAAGGAATGAGGGCTCATCTTTGCTATTGCGGCGACCTCCTTGACAGGTATTGGCCTGAAGAAGTTATCCCTCACAAATGCACAGACGGCGGTGAGCCTGCTGTCATTCATGTCACGGGTGCCGGCGGCAGCATCGCCGGCCAGAAACTTGTATTTCTCCGCCGAGGAGAGTATCTCAAAGAGCCCAAAGAGGCTCACCATCTTCTTCATTCCGGTCTCGGAGAGAAGACGCCTCATCGGTTCCTCTGCAGCCCTGCCGGTCCCGGCAGTGAAGGATATGCCTCTTCCCGCTTCGTCAAGCAGACGCCGCAGGTCAGCCATCTCAAACTGGGAGAGAAGAGCCTCTCCCAGGGATTCCCGCCTGAAATGACACATTATCGCATGCTTCTCCCTGCCATCCCCCCCGTTGCCGTAAAAATTCCAGAAATGCCGGAGGTCAGGACCGTAGATGACCAGGTCATAATGATCAAAAATCTCCACGGAGTCACCGGCAACCCGGGTGCCGTTTCCGGTGATATTTAAAACTATCTCATACTCGGGGTGAACATGAAGAAAACTGCTCTCATGGTCAATCCACTCGGCCCTGAAGCCTGAGCCGTCATCGTGCCTGATGGTGATTATTTCAGGTATCATAAAAATTGTCTGTTTGTTGCTGTGCCTGGTAATGATCCGATATCCCCAATAAAAATAAGCAAACTAAATGAGATGGCAAGCTGCCTCCGCGGAGATACATCCACAATTAATTTAAAAATTTGCTTTGTGGAAAATAATATGTTATATTTGTCAAAAGCTAATGCTTTAAAATAAAAAGAGGAGAGTAAGGGTTACCTGTGGGAATCAATAGGATTGTATTGCAGACATTGACTTTCACATGGACCTATAGGCTGACTACCATAGGTTACTTCCTTTTATCAGACAGTAGATTCCGGGATTATCTCATAAGCCCGTTCCTTAAAGTACCACGGTAACCCTCTCCTCTTTTTTCTTTTGCACCTGCCGATGAAAACTTTCCTGAGAAGATTTGAGAATAACCGAGACCTGGTCATTCTCTTCGGGACGTGGGGGATAGATGAAAAAGCCTTCTCGAATCTATGTACCGACAGGTTTGATTTCATTCTCTTTTACAACTATTCAGCCGACGAGCCGCTTATTCTTCCCGAGATGAAAACCTACCGCAGGGTGACTGTCATAGGTTGGTCGCTCGGTGTGTGGGCAGCTGAGTACTACAGCCGTAAGATGGGAATCAGGCCTGACCTTACAATCGCCATCAACGGCACCCCGGTGGCCGCCGATGACAAATACGGCATCCCTCTCAGAATATTTGAAGCAACGCTGGAGAATATATCGAATTACAGCATGGGCAAGTTTTATCTCAGGCTCTTTGGAACAAGGAGCCGTTTTGAGATGAACAGGCAAAATATCCCGTCACGCTCGGAAAAGTCGTTGCATGATGAGCTCAGGTGGCTATACAACAGGATGATGGAACCGGTGGAGACAGGATTTCTATGGGACTATTCACTTATTGGATCTGAAGACCGGGTCTTCAGGGCGTCAAACCTTATCAGCTACTGGTCGATGCACCCCGAGACAAGGCAGATCATCGTGGAGGCACCTCATTACCTCTTTGACAACTGGAACTCACTGGAAGAGCTGATACGCTATGTAAGGCGTTTCCGCCTCTCTCCCTTCCGGAACAAGTGACCGGCTGACCCTGCCTCCTTTTTCATCAGGAGTCTCGCGCAAAATCAGCGACAATACCATCTTCCTCAGGAGTCTCGCGC
>CAZFIF010000054.1:0-13621 GCA_964519065.1 uncultured Rikenella sp. | reverse complement strand
GGAGACACTGCAGCCTCCCCCCTTCAAACGGCACCAGGTACTGCTGCAGGGGGGTGTATCCAAAAGTATAGGCGACCTGAAAATCCTCAAAACTGCCTGTCGGACCCTCTGTATTGACCATGAAGAGACTATCGCGGCGGAACATGCGGTGTACCTTTCCGCGGTGACTGAACACATAGTCGTTGAAGTCGCCGAGGACAGTGCTGTCCGTTGCCCTGTCCATGGCAAGGTCGTGGTGCGACCCTACCCAGAGGTCATCCTCTTTCTTATGGCATTCGATGCAGGAGTTCCTGCCCACGAAATAAGGCCCTGATGCTGTCTCCGCCCTCTGTCTCTCCAGGGCTGTCCTTGCCAGGTAGACGGGGAATGCCGCGACAAAGATGACCGTCGCCGCAAACCCTGCCCTCTTCCAGGGTCTCATCCCGTTTCCTGCCTGTTTAAACCGCATAGGTCACCTGCTCCTGTTCGAACCTCTTCCTCTTTGTCTGCCTGCCGATATCAACCTTAACCTTCCCCTCCTCGATTATCACCGGGAAATAATCAAGCGGCCTCGGTGCCGGCGAGCTGAGAACCACACCCTCCCGGTCAAAGGCCGATGAATGACAGGGGCAGTCGAACTGTTTCTTAGTCTCATCCCACAGAACAGAACAGCCAAGGTGCGGGCATACTATGGAGAGAGCCAGGAATCCTCCGTCCTTCTCCCGTACTATGTAGAGCTTGTTAATCCTGTCGGGCGTGACCGTTCCGGGAGGGAAATCTTCAATATTGCCAATCACCCTGAGCGTTGCGCCGGACTTGCTGCTGTTTACCTCCCTCGAAGGCTTCAGGAGGCTGACCAGGAAGAAGAAGAGCTCCGCCACAGCCACCAGCCCGAGTATCTTCCATGCCTTACGGAGGAAGTTCCTTCTTCCCTCCTCCGGTGACTTATTATTTGCTGCGGGTCTCTTTTTCATAGTTCAGTGCAACTTTCCCGGTTCATGCCTGCCATGGCCATACCAGGTTCATCCCCTCTCCCCTCAGGAAGATGCCCGTAAGGGTGAGAATTGTATAAGAAGTGACAACCACAACGATCACAGATTGTATCATCTCAGAGCGGTTGAGTGAGAACCGCCTCCGGGTATAGGTCAGAAAAAACCAGAGGGTCAGTGCCAGCAACAGAAAAGGCAGCAGCCCTGTTGTTATCAGAGGCGGCACCCCTGGCAGCAGCATCTTGGGGTCAGGCAGCAGCTCGCTCAGTCCGATCAATAGCATGGTAAAGAGAGTTCCTGCCGCGAGAGAGAATTTTGCCGATCTGACCCCGCGGTCAGAGAGAAACCATATGCCCTGGTTAGTGTTATCACTCTTAATGTAAGGCATCCACACGGCGGCAGTCAGCACCGTCAGCGGGAAGACCACCACGGCAAAGAAGGGATGGAAGTGTATCAGCAGCTCCTGCAACCCCATGAAGTACCATGGTGCCTTCGCGGGGTTGGGGCTGAACGACGGGTTGGCACGTTCTCTCAGTGGAGCGTCAAACAGGCTGCTAATGAGGAAGATGGCTGCAAGAAGGACTACTGCCACCACAAACTCACGGTTGACAAGGTGGGGTCTGGTATCAACCATGGGGCTCTCCCTCTCCTTTTCAGCTACGATGACACCGCCGGCCCTGCGTATCCGCCAGAAATGCCATGCCATCAATGCTATTATCAGCAACGGTATTATCCCGGTATGGAGGTTGAAGAAGTTGGTGAGCGTGGGCTGTCCCACCTCCTTTCCTCCCAGCAGTGCTTCCCTGATGAACTCACCGGCCAGGGGCACATACGACAGCAGGCTGGTGGCTACCGTCACCGCCCAGTATGAGAGCTGGTCCCAGGGCAGAAGGTAGCCGGTGAAGTTCGACAGAACAACGAGTATCAGCAGTGCCAGTCCCACTATCCATGAGACATCCCTGGGTTTGCGGTAGGCTCCCGTGAAGACGACGCGCAGCATGTGAAGGAAGACTATCCACACCATTGCCAGGGCGCTCCAGTGGTGGATGTTGCGCAGCATTTTTCCGAAGAGCAGGCTCTGCTGGAGGTTCAAAATCGAATTATAGGCTTCCCCGGGTGAGGGTTCATAATGAAATTTCAGCAGCAGTCCGGTTACAACCTGTATCACCAACAGCAGTGCTGCCATGCCGCCAAGTCCGAAGGTGAGGCTGAAGCGCAGCGTTGACTCCTTCACCTTACGGGGATGAAGGTGGAGGATAAGTCCAATGGGAGTTTTTCTCTTTCTTTCAGTAACTGGATTTTGATCCATGATCTTTTCAGGCAGGGCGCCTTCAAAACAAAGATAATTTTTTCAGCTATTCAAATCCTGGTCGATATTGTAACAGATTTCAGACATTATGTAAATTTGATAGCTATCTATTCTGAAACACCTGTGCCTTTCACCAGTCGGTTTATAAAAAACAACCGTAAGGTCCCCCTGATGATCAGAGTGGCTGCATCAGTACTGCTGGTGTTGTTCCTGACCTATTCCATCGAAATAATAATATTCATTACCGTGGTTCCCAAAGACGGGAGTCCGGATATGACATATGCATTTGACAACCTCATTAAGGGTCTGGGTTACTTTATGACAGCAAACTTTATTGTTGCAATGATCCTCATTTCCCTTATTGAACTGACGAGAAAACAGGTGGCTTTCAAATGGTGGCATGTGCTGTTGCTGGTACTTATCTGTTTTCCCGGATCACTTGCATCAAAAATTATATACACACTGATGCGCACCGGCTTCAGAGGAGGCGAGTTTGTTGACTTCTCATTCATGTCGGGGCTGGCAAACTACCCCTCTCTGCTCAGTGCAATGCTCGCCTATGGAATAACCGTTTACATGGTTGTTGCCAGGAGAGAGCATGAAAATGCCCTTAAGGCAGAAGCCCTGCTTAACGATGCAAGGTGGCAGATGCTCCGTTACCAGGTGAACCCCCATTTCCTGTTTAATTCCCTCTCCTCCATCATGACCCTGATAAATCGCGACAGGGAGCTGGCCAGGTCGGTGGTTAATGAGCTTGCCAGCTACTTCAGGTATACTCTTTCATGGAATGATCTGTCAGTTATATCCCTGAAAGAGGAGATTGGAGCAGTCACTCATTTTCTTGAGATTCAAAAGATCCGCTTTGAGGACAGACTGAGCTATTCAGTTGAGGCGGACGAATCTGTCACAGAAATTGAGATACCAATATTCGGACTGCAGACACTTGTGGAAAACGCCGTTAAATATGGACGGAAGACCCACAGCGGGGTTGTGCATATCAGTATCGCAGCAAGGATGGAGGAGGAGTTCTGTTATATCTCAGTAACAAATACCGGCAGACTGTGGCATGACCATGACGATGACAGTGAAGATAAAAAGGCCGGGACAGGAACAGGTCTGTCAAACCTGCAGGCAAGGCTTGACCTTATGTACTCCGGCAAGGCTGGTTTCACCATCAGGGAAGAAAACGACAATGTTACTGCCGAAATTAAGATCCCCGCAGTATCGGCCTCCCGATCATCAAACGCCGGCTTGAGGGTCAGCAATGATAAATCAAACCGGCCGGAGAATTGATCCTGTTTTAAAAAAGGTGCGGAATGAAAATATGGAGAGCAATAATTGTTGACGATGAATCTCTAGCGAGGACGGAATTGCTCAGCCAGCTGAATGATTTCCCGCAGGTTGAAGTAATTGGCGAAGCTGCTGATGCAGAAGCGGCATATGACCTGATCACCGCTCTCAGTCCTGACCTGGTCTTTCTTGACATTGACCTCGGTGTCAAGAGTGGCTTTGACCTTCTTGAAAGAATTGACAGTGGCTTCAAGGTGGTCTTCGTCACAGCGCATAATGAATTCGCCATAAGGGCCTTTGAGGTTAATGCCCTTGATTACCTTCTCAAACCAGTCTGGCCCGACCGCCTTGGAAATTGCATCAGAAGGCTTGGCAATCCCTATTCCGGTAAGCTGCCGGAGCAGCTGGATTTACATGACCAGATACTCGTTAAAATAAGATCTGGGTCGAGGTTTGTTAAGGTCAGTGAGATTACCTGCATCGAGGCATGCAGCGATTACACAAAAATATATTCAGCACGAAAATTCTCGGGGCTGGTGCACCATACCATGAAGAGATGGCTCGAAAGGCTTCCCTCCTCGGGCTTTGTACAAATTCATAAGTCATATATAATCAATATTGCCCATCTTGTTTCTATGGCTGAAACAGGTGAAAACAGGTCAGCGAAACTGGCTTATCCGGAAAAGGAAATACCTGTTAGCCGAAGATTTGGCAGCAGGCTAAATCAGGCCTTCAAGCCATAAAAGCCCGGCATTTCACCCTCTAAACCCTCCGGTTGTCGAAAAAGAACACGGAGATGCACACCTCAGTGCTAAATTGGCATGTCTAACAAACATACGGGGTATTATGGTTGCAATAATGATTGTATCATTCTTCCTGCTTATGACCGGAACATCCATGATAATCATCTGGATTATGGATCTGGGCAAGAATCCGGATATTGATCTTTCAGGAGGTTTCTTCAGGGTCAGGGAAAAAGAGAGCCAGAACCTGTTCTGGTTTCATATTGTGGCAGAGCTGGCAACGGGCGTTTTGTTGATTGCCGCAGGTGTCATACTGTTAATCAGGGACATAAATTCATATCCCGTCGTCCATTTTGCTCTCGGCGCTCTGTTCTATGCGTCACTTAACAGCCTCGGATGGGCATTTGCGAAGAAAGAACGGCGCAACTATGCGATGCCAATGATTGCAGGACTGATAATATCAGTTGTCTCCCTGGTAATTCTTACAGCCTGAATTCTCAGGCACTGTTTCCGGATGTATCTGAAACAAAAAACCAACCCAGAAAAAAAATCACGAATGAAACCGGCACCCAGAATTCCCGGCCTCCTCACAGCATTAATATTAACAGTTGCAGTATCTGGTCAAACTGCCGAAGATAAAGATATCAATATGAGATTTGTTTTGTCTGAGGCGAAGCTCGTGAATGTGGAAGGCGATACACTGACATACCTGGACATAACATCAGACAGACAATTGGTCGCACTCTTTTTTTGTTTCAACGGTTGTACGGGATGTAAAATATCGATGAAGGAGACGCTTTATCCCAACCATGAAATGCTTAAGAAGAGACATGGACTTGAGATATTGGTCATCTCTAAAGAGGAAGGTGCAGGGAGGCAGAGAGCCGCGGATGAGTATTCCGGTTATCCCTTCAGGCTCCTGTTTGATATGGATAACGCCCTGTTCGCTGCCATGCCAGCGGGCCTGTATGATAACGGAAAAAGGATGAAGGCATGGCCAACCCTGGTGCTGATTGATTCAGAATTTCATTGGCGCTCTGCCAATCCATTCTCCATTGAGCAGATTGAGAAAAGCATTATTGAAATCAAGGCCTCAGAGAGTAAATAGGCTCATTGCATCCGGATGACAAAAGCAGCTCTGTGTGATTATCTCCGCCGCAGGCCTCAATCAACTGATGAATGACTTTGAAGGAGTTTGAGCGGAAAAACTGTATCGAACCAGAAAATCAGGTCAAATTCACCGGCAATAGGTCCTTCGTAAAACCTGAAGTGATCAATATACCGTCCTGTGAAGAAGTCTCCAACTCCAAAAAAGAGCATCCCGTTTTCAAGATAATCAGACAGTGATGATCGCGGCCTGACCCTCCTCAGGTCGGCCACAAAGGCTTTCTCTTCCGATTTTCCCAGGAGCTTATTCAATGACCCGGGAACAGGCAGGGTATCTATTGTAACCGTATGTGGAGGGGTGTCTGCCCCTGTGGCAGGATCCTCCTCTACCGCAGTTACGGCACCGCCGCCGAAAGCCGTCCCTATGACCAGGTAATCATCTCCTAAACTCTGCCTCAACAACATCCCTGCCGAGGGTCCCCCTTCGCCATAATAATCGGGATCAACCCTCGCATGGGCATTGTGCGACCAGAAAATTGTCTTGTCATTCCCTGAAAAAGTATTTCTTGCCCATAAAAGATTGTCTCTCATAAAGCTGTCTCTCATGTTCTTACCTCCATTATAGGCTGAAAAAAGGAAACGGTGTGAGATCTCCATGCAATTCAGTAACTGCATTATCAGGTCTTCCGTCCGGGGCTCTCCGGCACCTTCGGGCATCCGGTCGAAGTAAGCATCTGTCTTTGATTTGAGACTCTCAATTAATGATGCTACAAAATCGTAATCATCATCAGCCATTCCCTTATAAAGAGGCTTACCGCAAGACTCCAGTGTATTCAGCAGACCCTTCAGTTCATTTTCAAGCTCAGGACAAAGGCGCGATATATGATATCCAAGCCTGTCCGGGTAGAACATATCAGTCTGACAATCAACGCCTATAAAATGCACCCTTTCACTTCGCGGAAGAGTGTCATTGAAATTGCGAAGCCAGTGAAGGAGACTCAGAACATTGGTGTTGGCCTGAATCCATGATTGCCTGCCCAGCAGGGAGTCTATATCGATGCTGGCACCGTTAATATAACTGTCAATCTCAAGCGATTGCTCAAAACTGAATTCATAGCAGAGAAGCCGGAATCCCTCATCTTCCACAAGGTACCGAACCATGGCATCTTTAAAACTGAAGAGAGTCGAGGAGCCATGTGCTGCCTCGCCTACAGCCACCACTGTTGCATCACCGGGTATGCCGCACTCCCGGAAGAGAGACCTGTCCCAATCTGCAGGGTCTCTGTCCGGTAGTACTGTTGAAACCCGGAGCAGCTCTCTCTCCATCCTTCTGTCAACCTTTCCATGCGTGCCCATGCAGTCTGCGGATAGGCAGAGAACCGTAACGCAGAAAACTGCTGCCGGCACCAAGGGGAAGGATCTGTTTTTGCTTTTCATCCCGGATCCGTTTCGTCGCGGTCATCTGTCCTGTCTGACCGTGATGATTGATTCAATAATCTTTTTGATACTCTTTCTGTTCCTGAAAAACCTTACAGGTTCCCTCTCATCAGAGAGAGAAAGGTAGCTGTCTTTGCCTTTCAGGTCACAGGCTACACCGGCACACCATTTATCCGTTGTCCCCGCTAAGTCAGCCTGAATAGCCATCCTCTCATCAAGCACCTGTGCTGAACCAAAAGAGCCAGACTCTTTATATACAGAGTTTTTATACCAGGTATACGAATCGTCACCGCTGCAATCTACAGCAAATCCTAACGAATGGATATCGCCCACTCCAAATGATTTATTACCGAACAGGAATCTGTCATTGCCTGACTGGTCAATAAAAAAGGCGGCGGATCTGTCGCGGCCATACCCTATAGACTGGGTCAGGCGTGCACTGTCTGCAACATGGTTGTACTCATCATTCCCGGAGAGGTCGGCAAAGAGAGCCAGAGAGCTATGTACGGCCGCGCCCTGACTATGAGTGATTGAATTGAAGCAATCATCGCCTGTCATATCAACGAGTATTCCCAGCCCAAAATAATATGATGCTCCCTGGGAGAACCACCCCGAAGAATACTCATCATCGCCTTTACAGTCAAGGAGCATGCCCACACCGCCTCCCATACTTAATCCGTCGGTTGCATCACCCCACCTTCCTGCTGATGCTCCCAGGGTAAAGGAGGATGCAGAAGAGAGATATTTGTCATCCCCGTCATAATCCAGCAGGAGAGCTGCTCCCCCAGTCCCCCCGTAGCCAAGGGAATAGGAACCGGCAGAGTAAATATCATTGCCTCTGCGGTCAACAAGAAGTGCCTGGCCAAAAAATGCAGAGCCTGCTCCGTATCTTCCAGTGCATGAATAGGAGTCATCCCCTGACCTGTCATCCAGGACTGCGCATCCGGCAACTGCAAAGGCCAGTCCTGCCGCTCCTGACACGTATTCATCATTACCATCCATATCAAGCAGGTAACTCAGTCCGCATGCCGAACTGCAGACAACGGTGGCGGCATCCCCGTCACCATAAACATCATCACCCTCCAGATCGATACTTATACTGACGGGAATCTTATTCCCGTCTGACGCGGCAGTATTGCACCAATAATGATCATCACCTCCGGGATCAAGCGAGATCAGAGATGACAGATGTATTGTATCCTGCCCCCCGGTCAGGAGTTGTATCCGGCCATAGCGGGTCCTGAGAATCAGAGGCCTGTCAAGGGTCATCTTCCCGTTTGCGACCAATGTCCTGTACCGCCCCGCAATTGCATTTACCTCCTCAGTCATAATTCTTGATCCGAAAGCAATCATTTCTGCATCAACAGTATTGAAAAACTTCCTGTGATGGTTGGAGTAGAGTTCCCGCTCCCTGAACGGAATCGTAAGCAGGTCTGTAGTTTCAAGAGCAGCGTACGACAGATCGGACTGCTTCAGTTCGGTTAATGAGCCAATGTCAGCAACGCAGTCGGAAACCCTCAGTAAAACTGAAATGAGCTCAAGCAGATCCGCCAGCATTTGAACTGCTTCCTCATCCAGATTCTCAAGCTCCAGTTCTGACTCCCGGTTCATAATCAGTCCTGCTCCTCCATCCGCAGGGCCGACAGTAAACCTGAGAAAGTCATCCCTGATGTTTCCTGACAGATCGCGGCCCTTCTTCCATCTGCCGGCTCCTGCGACCGGTGGACCGTACCCTCCTGCTGAAATTGAGTTGAACCTGTGCAGTAAATGCAAAACCTCCGCTGTGCTACGACTGCCCGACAGCTCCCCTGCTATTGCAACTGAAAAATCCGACACCCGAAATGGTCTGTTTTGAAGACGTTCAACCAGCCCATTGTCGAAATCAGGCCTGTCAGCCGGTCCGAAAGCAAAAGATTGCTCTCCACCCGGCAGTTGCATAAGCAGATCCCCGTAAACCGACCTGGCATCATGATGCATGGGGTTTTCTCTGTCCTTGCTGCAACCGGCTGCGACAAGAAACAGTATTAAAAGGCATGTAATTATCCGCACGTTATTTGTCATGGTCAACCCATATTGTAATATTCTGCAATTCATATCCAGACTCCGTCCTCATTCTCTTTTTCCGTTTAGAACCTCAAGCGCAAGAAGAATCTCCGCATTGGAATCAAATCTGAACCTTGCCAGATCATCATAAGTCAAAAGGTAATCCGGCTTAATGGTTACCCTCTCCCGCGGTCTGTCAGGAAAGGCAATGTATGAATCATGTGAGACCGATACGGCCACGCCGCTGTTCTTCAGGGTAACGTCAATGATGTTTCCAAACCCGTTACCTGATTGCGCAGATATACTCCCAGCAATTGCTGCTCCCGAGCGATTAAGATATCTCATAACAGTAAAGGCAGAGCTGTAGGTGCCGTTGCTGCTTGTAACAATAACATTCCGGGGTGTGTAATACCTCTCATACCTGGCTGAAGCGATCTCTTTCAGGAATGAAGGAACTGATTTGTATTTCAGCTTTAATCCGGAAAGAGTATCCAAATTCCCGGCTTTGAATAAATTAACAAAGCGCTCGGTACTGAAATCATAATCATTCTCTTCAAGGGAATAGGACTGTATGCGTGCATACTCCCGGTTCAATCCTTCAAGGCTCTTGCCCTGCTTCATCTCAAAGTAATAAGGTGAATATTTCTTTACAGGGGGCGATTCAGATATTATGCTGGCAAGGGCCTGTTTTCCGTAAAGAAAATAGGTTAGAATGTCGCCCATAAGTGAATTACCGCCTCCATTTTTGCTCAGGTCGATAATCAGGTTCCTGGTTCCGGCGGACTTCATGGCTGTAAACAACTCACTGAAAAGGTCCATAGCCGAAGGTATGCCTGCCATCAGCTCTTCAAATCCGGAAGGTGCAGTCTTCCCGTTAAACCTCTGATACAGCACTTTAAGCTCTTCCGTTATGTTTCGGGATTCGGAAATTGATTCATACATCTCCCGGTAGGCTGTCAGATTGTCTATTTTGAGCATCGCCGTCTCCCTGTCAGCTGAGGTGAAGTGCCAGGCAAAATCACGGTTTTCCATCGAAGGAATTTCTATCCTGCTCTCGTTCCGTAAAAACCCGGAACTTATTTCCACAGGTAACCGGAAGGTGATTTCCCTGTTTCTTCCGTCGATTTCAAACTCTGCCCTTATTGCAGAGTGATCTTTCCATTCGGGAAGTAAATTTGAAAGATATGGTTCCACACGCAGGTATGATCTCAGGCGCATCATCCCATGGTAGTAATTTTCAATGCCCTCAATTTGCCCCAGTCTGTCAATCATCTGTTCAGGGGAGACCCCCTCAACTGCCAGTAATTTTGCACCGATTAACGACAGGTCTTCCTTTCTGGCCACACCATCCACATAAATTATCTTCTCAACTATGCCAAATGATAATGGTACTCCTCCGGGTTTCTGCCTGTTGAACTGATAGTTGGTCTCAATCCTGGTATGGCCGTCTGAAATAGAGGCAACAAGAGGACTGATCAATCTGATGTAGTTATCTCTTTCCAGCCCTTCAGCGGGGATCGCCTGAAGGATATTCTGAAATCGGCGGTGAAAAGCAACCTTCCCTCCGCTGTAGAGATATGGATCGGGGTGGATGCTCTCAAGATAACCCATCAGTTCCCGGGTATCTTCAATAAGTTCCAGCCTGGAAAGTAATAATGTATCCTGGCCTGAAACCCCACAAAGCGAAATAATCATGCCAAGCAGTACACTCGAAATAACTCTTTTCATCTCTGAAATTTTAAACAATAGATATTTGTGCAACCAGGCCTGTAACCATATATCTTTCTCTTTTATGGATTCAACTCCTCAACTGGTTGAATTCAGCATGGTAATTTTCAACCTGGTACATATTGATGTTTATGCAAATTACAGCCTGGATGATTTCCCAGCGGTCAAAAAATCGATAACCGGCTTAAATAGCATATATGTGGGAAGCCGTTACTGTATATATTCGTTTTTAACCGCTTATCGAAAAATTTGCATGCTGGTATCGATCATCGTTAATTTGCGTATAAAGTTGAAAGGAAACAGAGATGAGACTGATTGATAAAACTCAGCGGATTATCCGGTTGATACTTCCGGTCTTATTGCTAACCGTCCTGCCATATGATACGTTTGGTTGCACCGCATTTGTTCTTAAGGGAGGTGACAGGCAGTACCTTGCAAAAAACCTGGACTGGCACTGCGGTGAAGGTTATCTCATATACAACCCCGCATCAGTCGTAAAATACTCTTTCAATCAGACAGCAAATAAACTCACATGGATCTCACAATACAGCAGCATCACTTTTAATCAGTTCGGAGCTGGCTTTCCCCTTGGAGGGATGAATTCGGCAGGACTGATAATTGAGGAGCTGAATGCACCCGGCCATGGTGGAGTACCCAGGCATTCGGCTAATCTCAATGAGTTTCAGTGGGTGCAGTATCAGCTTGATAATCATTCGTGCGTAACCGAAGTCATTAACAGCACCCGGACTATTGGCATAAAACCTCTGATTATGAATCTCCATTACATAATTATGGACGTCCATGGAGATGTTGCTGTTGTAGAAATAATAGACGGTGAGTTTAAGGCATACTCCGGTGAAGATCTCAATTATCCTGTGCTGAGTAATAACCTTTATGAAAACTCCCTGAAATATCTGTCTTACTTCTCAGGGTTTGGAGGTGACTTGCCCCTGGCTGACAGCAGGGATTCTCAGACAAGATTCGTTACCATTGCCAATCAGCTTAAACAGCATTCGGGTAAGGTTCCAGATAAGGAACTGGCATTTCTTTTGCTATCCGGGGTTAGTCAGGAGGACACACAATGGAGCATAGTGTATGACAATAAAAGATCAGAAGTCTTCTTTAAGGGAGCAGCATCCGGTAAGATGGCTCAGTTCTCATTAGGGTCACCAGACATCAGTCATTGCTGCCGATACAAATACTCAGATCTCGCGGACTGCAGCAGGGGAGGAAATATGGAAGAAATTCTGACCCCTGAAATTAACATGCAGCTTTTCTACAGGATCGAAGAAGACTACAGGAAAGCTGATGTCAGTGAACAGGATCTTAAGATCTTAAGAGAACTTTTCCTCTTCGAAAATGATAGTTTTTTATAATCGCATCTTACTCATCCACTCCGGTCTTGGTGAATAATCTCACACCCCATAAATACTGGTCAGGAGGGAATGCCTCCCAATGTTCCATAAAGTGATTGTAAGGTGATGAGCTGTTATCAAAGTGAAGCCTGTAACCGCCTTCAGGCAAATAGATGGATCCGCAATACTTCCTGTTACGGGGATCTCCACCGGCATGTGTGGTACTGCTGACATCCATCCGCCACACCTCTCTGCCATCCGCATTGCTCTCAAGCCAGACTTTATCATACATGCCAAAGTAATCACAGTACCCTCCATCAGCCTGTGCTACTATCATTAGAACCTCTCCTGCCGGAAGCATTATATCTTTTGTGTGATGATTTTTGCTTTTCACATTCAGTTCTGCAAACAAGCAGTATTTTTCGAAGAGTGATTCCGTTGCATTTTGGGCGGCAATATGCATTTCAATGGCTTTGGCTTCGGCCTCACTGTTTCCGGTAATATGAGCGATTCTCCACTGATCCTTTATCTCCTGTTCCGGACAAATCTCATTGGATGTCTGCTTTAAAGCCTTATTGAGAAATATCCTGGCAAAAGGAGACTCTTCAATTCCAATGCCTGGAATACCAATTGGAAAAGGACTGCTTATTCTGTTGCTGTTGCCCAGAAGGACAAAGGCCAGATCCTTTTCAGGCAGCATAATAATAAGGCCTGAAGAGGCAAGGCCATAACCGTTATGCCATATTACTTTCTGCCCCTGGCTCTCCTCAATAAACCATCCCAGGCCATAATTCACAGGTGTTTTTGTTCTTAAGAGTGTTGGGGAAAACATTGCCTCATATGCTTCCCCGGAGGCCAAATCTCTGTTCAGACAGGTTTGCATAAACTTAATAATATCTGAAGCAGAGGACTGCAACCCTACTGCCGCATTTACCTGGGTAAGAAATCTCCCGGGTTTAACTTTTTCACCTTCATTAAAGTATGGTTTTGCAACCAGTGTTTTTCTTCCTGACGGATCCTGACGGAAAGTAAATGTTGAGGTCATTCCGGCGGGACTAAAAACATGGCTTTCAAGATTATCTTCCCAGGTAGCAGAGGTAACGGCTGTCACAACCTGCGACAGCACAGAATATCTGTCCCCATCGTACCTGAATCCACTTCCCGGGGGATAATCGGAGGTATGGGAAAGAAGGTGCCTTATTGTTACATTTGAAAGCTTGTAATGGTCCAGCGGAATAGAATTCTCAAGAAGGAAATTTCTTATATAGGGGTAGACAGGCTCGTCAATGTCAAGAAATCCCTTATCCTGAAGTATTAATATCAGCAGTGCTGATATTGGCTTTGAAATTGACGCCAGAGGGTAAATTGTTTCTGGTGAAGCTGGGATACCTGCTTCAATATCTGAGTATCCAAATCCTTTCATCCATAATACTGAATCCGAACTGGCTATTCCGGCAGTTATACCCGGGATACCCAATGCTAGTCTGAGTTTTTCAATCTGAATTTCAATATCAGAAATATCTTCAGAGGTAAGCATACTGCATCTATTCTGTGCCACAGCCAATGGGCTGTTCAAGGCAAGAAACAACGCTATGAAACCAATAAGGATTTTTTGCCCTTTAACCATATCTGTCATGTTTT
>CAZFIF010000053.1:0-13874 GCA_964519065.1 uncultured Rikenella sp. | reverse complement strand
TAGGTGCCGGCGTGCTGCTGGCGGAGATACAGCAGACCTCTGACGTCACCTACCGTATCTACGACTGGGACCGCGTTAACGCTGACGGCAGACCCCGGGAGATGCACACTGAGCTGGCCCTGGATGCCATTGACTTCGACAGAGACGATACCGGCCTCATCAGGATCACTCCGGAGATAAACCAGGCTGTCATGCTGGCTGAGTGCAACTACTTCCGCACCAGCCTGCTGCAGTTTGACAGGCCGCTGATAAAAGAGCTGAGTCTCACTGACTCATTTGTCATCTACATATGCACTGAAAGCATGGCAATCATTGACTCTCTTGGCCATACCGAAGAGGTTAAGGCCGGAGAGACAATACTGATACCTGCCTCAGCCGACAGTGTGACACTTATTCCCCAGGGCAGGGCTACCCTCCTGGAAGTATATATACCATAATTTAATAGAGCGGAAATGAACCCTCCATCTGTTTACACAGGCAACCACAGTAGTATAATACTTAACTGCATGGAGGTTCTCCCTATAAACCGGGACAGGCTGTCATACCATTGAAACTAAAATATAACATGATGAAACAGATCCTATCGATTACCATCACTATCATAATGATACTCGCCGCATCGTGCGGCAGCGGCACCGGAGAGAGCGGAAGAAGCAGAAAGGCAGGTCATCAGCCCGATACCGGCTTCACCGGCATCAGGAACTACATCAGGGATGATGTCAAGGTCAAGGAGGTCGAATACAAAAACGGAGTCAGGGAGGGTATCACCCGCACCTTCTACAAGGGAGGTGTCATCGAACAGGAGATACCCTATTCGGGCGACAAGAAGAACGGCGAGGCCAGATGGTACTATCCTGACAGCAAGCTTTTCAGGGTCACCCCCTATGTAAATGATACCATCAGCGGCTCGCAGATACAGTACTATAAAAGCGGCCGCGTAAAGGCGAAGATTGACTATATAGACGGCAAGCGGCTTCCGGGCCTGGAGGAGAATATGATCAACGGAACCAGGGTCACCGACTACCCGGAGGTGACATACAGGGTCAACGATCTCTATGATGAGCGGGGGGTTTACAAGATATTCATTGAGATGTCAGACATGGCTGAGAACGTTAAGTATTACAGGGGTGACTACGTCAACGGCCTTGTTGACCTTGACTCCCTGACGCTGCTGCTGCAGACAGCCACCACAGGCTATCTTGACATGAAGAAGAGCCCGGGCCACAGTGCCGACTCAGTGGTTGTCATCGCTGCTTATCTCACCCGCTTTGGAAACAGGCTCTACTACCGGCAGGCGATACCTTTACCTTACAAAGATCTAAACTGAAAACCCGATGTCAGAGCCGTCTACTCCGGATATCAGGTCAGCGGTATACGTTAAAAGCAGCGCCAAAATAGGCCAGCTGCCTCCGCCTGACCTGCCGGAATTTGCCTTCACCGGAAGGTCAAATGTAGGCAAGTCGTCACTACTGAACATGCTCGTCTCAAAAAAGGGTCTGGCAAAAATATCACGTCAACCCGGAAAGACACAGTTGATCAACCACTTTCTCATCAACGACAGCTGGTATCTCGTTGACCTCCCCGGTTACGGTTACGCACGTGTCTCGCAAAAGATGAGGGCTGAGTGGGATAAACTCTTCATTTCATACATCACCCACCGTGAGAACCTGATTTCACTTTTTGTGCTGATCGACGGGCGGCATGAGCCCATGGCAGCCGACCTGGCCTTTATGGAGCTGCTGGCCCTCAACGGCGTTCCCTTCGCCAGGGTCTTCACCAAGAGTGATAAGCTCTCTGTGGCCGAGGCTGAAAGGATAAGGGCTGTGCATGACAGGGTCATGCTGGAGAGATGGGAGAGCCTGCCCCCCTCCTTTGTCACCTCTGCCACAAAGGGGATGGGAAAGGAGGAACTGCTGGAATATATTACGCGGAATATGATATTTTTCGAAAGAGAAAAATGATTTGAACCATTAATATTATTTTTACTACGTCAATAAGAAACCAACTGACAAATTTCCCCGATATGAATGGCAGACCTCCCTTTAAGATCTTCTCATGCACCTCTTCACTTACGATAGCAAAAAAAATCGCCGGTCATCTTGGTATCGAGCTTGGCAAGAGCACACTGCTAAGCTTCAGTGACGGTGAGTTTCAGCCTTGCTTTGACGAATCGGTCAGAGGCTGTCATGTCTTCATCATACAATCCACCAACCCGCCGGCAGAAAATCTCCTCGAGCTGCTGCTGATGATCGATGCTGCCAAGAGAGCTTCAGCATACAAGGTCAATGCCATCATTCCCTATTACGGTTTCGCGAGGCAGGACCGCAAGGACAGGCCAAGGGTCTCCCTTGGCGCCAAGCTTACGGCCGACCTGCTCACCAAGGCAGGTGTTGACCGAATCATTACCATAGACCTGCATGCTGATCAGATACAGGGTTTCTTTGATGTGCCCGTTGACCATCTCTTCGGCTCTGCCCTCTTTGCTCCCTACATCCGGAACCTCAACCTGCCGAACCTCACGGTCTCGGCACCTGACATGGGGGGCTCGAAGAGAGCCAACGCCTACTCCCGCTACCTGGGGAGTGAGCTGGTGCTCTGCTACAAGCTAAGGAAAAAACCCAATGTTGTTGAGGAGATATCCGTGATAGGCGAGGTGGAGGGCCGCCATGTGGTAATCATTGACGATCTTGTTGACACTGCGGGCACACTCACCTTTGCCGCCACGGTAATGAAAGACCGCGGTGCCCTGAGCGTCAGGGCCCTGGCAACCCATCCCGTCCTCTCCGGCGATGCCGTGGATAGGATTGAGGCTTCACCCTTGCAGGAGCTGGTGGTCACCGACAGCATACCCCTGCACCGGCAATCGGAAAAGATAAAGGTGCTATCCGTCAGCGAGATCTTCGCCGAGGCAATAAAAGCGGTATATACAAACAGTTCCATAAGCACCGGTTTTGTATTTTAACCTTTTTAGCTATATTTGCAGGCCAATTTAAAAACGTCAAACGTGTGATGGGAGGTTGCCTGGCATGTAACTTTGAGTAGCACAACAAATTAAAGACTAATGAAAAGTATCGAGATCAAAGCCGTCTCACGCGATCATTTCGGCAAGAAGAGCTCCAACAGCCTCAGGGCAGAGAGCAATGTGCCGTGCGTCATGTACGGAGGAGAGGAAAACCTGCATTTTTATGCTCACGAGAATGCCTTCCGCAAGCTGGTGTACACCCCGGAAGTATATCTTGTCAATCTGAGCATCGACGGAAAGAATTACAAGGCGGTAATGAAAGATCTGCAGTTCCACCCTGTCAGCGACAGGCTGCTGCATATCGACTTTATACAGGTAATTGACAACAAACCCGTTACAATCAATATCCCGATAAAGATCATCGGTGTATCTCCCGGTATTAAGGCCGGCGGCAAGCTCAGGATCAAGCGCAGGTCGCTCAGGATCAAGGGTATGGCTGAAGATCTTCCGGATCATCTTAACATCGACATCTCCAAACTTCAGATCGGACAGTCGATCAAGATCGGGGACCTCTCATTTGACAATCTTGAGATTATTGACAACAAGCGCGCAATGGTAGTTGCGGTGGCTGTCTCAAGGGTAGTGCTTACGGAAGAGGAGATTGCCTCCGAAGCTGAAGAGGCTGAAGGTGAAGCTCCAGCTGAAGAGCAGGGAGAGGCCGCTGCTGAGTAGCGATGAAGTATCTTGTCGCCGGTCTTGGCAACATAGGCGAAGAGTACAAAAACACACGGCATAATGTCGGATTCATGGTGCTGGATGCAGTTGCAACTGCATCCGGCATTGTTTTTAAAGACAGCCGTTATGGTTTCACCGCTGAGATGCGCCACAAGAATGCGCAGCTGGTGCTTCTCAAACCCACTACCCTGATGAATCGCAGCGGCAACGCAGTGCGCTACTGGCTCAACAGGGAGAAGATCCCGCCCGAAAATCTTCTCGTTATCACCGATGACATAGCCATACCTACCGGCAGCATACGGTTGAGGGCCAAAGGAGGCGACGGCGGACATAACGGTCTGGCAAGCATCAGCGAAGCACTCGGCACAACCGGCTATGCACGCCTGCGAGTTGGCATTGGCGACACTTTCCACAGGGGCGGACAGGTGGATTACGTGCTGGGAGAATGGAGCGCTGAGGAGCTTGTAGTGATCAACAGGCGGCTGCCGCTCGCTGTCACAATGATAAGGTCATTTGTGACTGCCGGATGCGAACTTACCATGACAGCCTACAACAAGGCCGGAAAAACCCTCACTGATGACGACTCAGAAGGGAGAACGGATAGATAAGTTCCTCTGGCACGTGAGGATCTTCAGATCACGCAGTGCCGCCACCGAGGCATGCCGCAAAGGCCGGGTCACCATCGACGGTCAGACCGTCAAGCCGTCTCACCCCGTCAGCGAAGGAGCAACAGTGCTCGTCAGAAAGCCCCCGGTAACATACAGCTACCACATCTTAGCCCTCCCCTCCGCCAGGGTGGGTGCAAAACTGGTCCCGGAGTTCATCAGTGACCTTACACCTCAGGATGAGAAGGAGAAGCTGCTGCAGGGCAAGGTAGTGTCCGGCTACCGGCCTCGTGGCACCGGACGTCCTACAAAGAGGGAGAGGCGGGACCTGGAGGATTTTATGAGTTAATCACTCTGCCTGTTATTGTTGGTCCGGCATTTTGTCTGTAGTATGCTGCCATGCCATCGGCGAAAATCCAGTGAGTCAGGTGAAGCAATCGGTCTCGCCATCAGGAAAGACCAGAAGGATTCTCTCAGGTCATGGTTCACCCTGCTGTACAACAGGGTGGTATAAATACCTAAAATGGGCGGCACCGTACCCGGGAAGCAGCTTTTTTGAGCCATCACGGAAAAACTTTTTCTAACTTCGTATGCAGGAAAGCCTGCTGTTTTCCTTTTCAGGAACAATCAGTTAAACCAGGTTGCGGAATGGCAAAGCATAACATTGAGAAGTATGATATTTTCTATCAGCTGCTGAAGAAATACGTTGATCTGTGGCATAATTACATTTTTTACCGCAAGGTGCTGGCCTACGGCAGGGAACATATTGATTTCTCGGTGCCTACAATCTTTGCTCCCAACCATCAGAATGCCCTTATGGATGCCATGGCCGTCATCGGTACCCTTGAGCGGCAGCTGATCTTCCTGGCCAGGGCCGACATCTTCAGAAAGAAGTTTGTGGCACGGATTCTCTACAAGCTGAAAATGTTGCCGGTATACCGGTTCCGGGACGGTTTTGAGAACCTGAAACAGAATGACGATACCTTCAGGGATACCCTGAGGGTCATGGAGCACCGCAACGGGGTGGTCATACTCCCGGAGGGCAACCATGCCACATTCAGGAAGCTGCGGCAGCTCAAGAAGGGCATCTGTCGCATTGCTTTCCAGACTGCGGAGGCCTCCGGCTTCAGCAAGGAGATAAACATTGTTCCAGTAGGCCTTGACTACTCACACTACTGGCGCTTCAGACAGGTACTCACCGTAGTCTACGGTCGTCCTATACATGTCTCTGAATATTACGACTCCTACAAGGAGAACCCCAACAGGGCTATTGTAGAGCTGCGCGACAGGCTCTCGTCGGAGATGAAGAAGGTGATGGTACACATTGATGAGGAGCAGGATTATGACGCCATCAACGAGCTGCGCAGCATCGTCAACGAGAAATACAGTGACAGTATCCGGTACCCCAAGCTCTTCCGTGACAAAAGGCTGGTAAGCAAAGTCAACGAGCTGAGGACTGAAGACCCCGACGCTTACAGGAAGCTTTGCGATGACTCTCTCGGGGTCCGGGACATGGCCACCACTCTCAAGGTGACCTACCGGCAGCTGAGGAAGAAGAAACACCCTCTTGTATGGCTCATCCTCTCGGGGCTCCTGCTGCTTGGCACACTGCCTGTCTTCATCCTTGGTGCCACCCTGAACATACTCATGTTCCAGGTAGCTTACCTGCAGGCCATCAAATCGAAAGACCCCGCCTTCATCAGCACGGCACGGTACGGATTCTTCCTTGGTCTGAGCTTTATCTTCGGCCCGATCTACCTGGCACTCGCACTCATCTTCATCAAGCCATGGTGGCTGGCAATTATCGCCTTTATCATGGTCCCCGTTCTGGGTATCATGGCATGGAACTGGTTCCTGCTCTATCTCAGGACTGTTGGTGGCTTCCGGATACGCAGCCTCATAAGTGCCGGCAACCCGGTCTTTACGCAGCTGCGTGACACCTACGACAGTCTCATCAAACGCGTAGCTGCTCTCTGACAATGAAAGATATTTTCACCGGGAAAGTGGTATGGATCACCGGCGCTTCGTCAGGCATCGGGGAGGCGCTGGTCTATGCCTTTGCCGGTGGTGGAAGCAGGGTCATAGCCTCATCCAACGACAGTACGGGTCTCCGTAAGGTTGCCGGCAACTGTACAACCCTTAAGGGGAGCATCACAACCGTGCCTTTCGACCTGAGCAACACCGCCGCCATTGAGGAGACGGTATCACAGGTAATCCAACAGGAAGGAAGGGTTGACATGCTGCTTAACCTGGGGGGCATAAGCCAGAGAGCCCGCATCAGCGAAACGCCGCTATGGCTTGACCGGAAGATAATGGAGATAAACTATTTCGGGACCATAGCCCTCACAAAGGCCGTGTTGCCCCATATGATCACCGCCGGAGGAGGCTATATTGCAGCTACAAGCTCAATATCCGGTCGGTTTGGTTTCCCGCTGCGCTCTGCCTACTCAGCCTCAAAACAGGCCCTCCACGGTTTCTTTGAGACTCTGCTCCTGGAGCATGCCTCAGACAATATCAGGGTCTCCGTGATAATCCCGGGAAGAGTGAAGACGATGATATCATACAATGCCCTCACGGCTACCGGTGACAGCCACGGCAGGATGGACGAAGGCCAGGCCGGGGGAGTGACGCCTCAAAGAGCTGCAGAGCAGATAATCAGGGGACTGAAAAAAAACAGAAGGGAGATACTGGTCGGCAGCAGTGAGCTGCTGATGTTGAAGGTAAGAAAGTACCTGCCCTGGCTCTTCTTCAGGATAGCAGGCAGGATCAATCCAACGTAACAAAGAGATGAAGATCAAGGGTTATATCATCAGCGGCATACAGCAGATGGGTGTAGGGGTTTATGACCTTGAGAAAGCATGGGACTGGTATATCAGGGCCTTCGGGATGGACTGCCGCATCTTTGAGGATGAGGCTGAAGCAAGGCTTATGCTCCCCTATACCGGCGGGGAGCCGCGCAGCAGGCATGCCGTACTGGCCATGAACCTGCAGAGCGGCGGCGGGTTCGAGGTGTGGCAGCACAAGGGCAGGGAGCCTGAGTACCGCGACCGCGAGACGAAGCTCGGCGACCTGGGTATCTTCGCCTGCAAGATGAAGGTGAAGGATGTGGAGGCTGCCTGGAGATACTGGACCGACAGCGGCGTGGAGGTGCTGGGAGCCCCGGCGGAAGACCCGTCAGGAAAGAAGAGCTTTTTTGTCAGGGACCCCTTCGGGAATACATTTCATATCGTCGGTGCCACCGACTGGTTCATGAACCTGAAGAAGATCTCCGGGGGAGCCTACGGGGCGATAATCGGGGTGACAGACATAGAGAAGTCAGTTAAGCTCTATTCAGACATTCTGGGTTATGACCGGGTGGTGTTTGACATCACGGGCACCTTTGATGATCTCTCTGCTGTGCCGGGTGGCGACGGCCTCTTCCGGCGCGTGCTGCTGGCACCGTCAAGACCGTTTCACGGCGGCTTCAATCCCATCTTCGGCCAGAGTGTGATAGAGCTGACAGAAGCCCGTGACCGGACAGCCACCCGCATTTTTGAAGGTCGTTACTGGGGTGACCCCGGTTTTATCCATCTCTGCTATGACATCAGGGGCATGGATAACCTGCGCAGATACTGCAGTGAGGCGGGCTTTCCCTTCACCGTTGACAGCCAGGAGAGCCATGAGGGCCACAGCTTTGACATGGGTGAGGCTGCAGGTTATTTTGCCTATATCGAAGACCCCGACGGCACCCTGATAGAGTTCGTGGAGTCGCACCGGGTGCCTATAATAAAAAAGCTGGGATGGTATCTTGACCTGCGCAGGCGCGACCCCAACAAACCTCTCCCCTCGTGGATGATCAAGTCATTGAGATTTTCAAGGGTAAAATCTGGCAGCAGGCAGTAGGCAGCAGGCAATAGTGAGGTTTACGAGTTAACTGCTGACTGTAGACTGAGGACTGATCACTGCGCCAGCGTCCGGGCTTCATCCAGGACCCGCATGAAGTTGCCTCCCCAGATCTTGGCGATATCCTCGCGGCTGTAGCCGCGCCTGATAAGTTCCCTGGTGATATTGCTCATCGTTGAGACATCCCTGCATCCTTCAATGCCACCCCCGCCGTCAAAGTCAGATCCTATTCCCACATAGTCGATGCCTATGATATCAACCACATGCTGTATATGGTTGACGGCATCAGCCACCGTTGCGAGCTTTACATACCTGTTTTTCAGTTCAGAGAACTCCCTCCAGCGCTGCTCCCTCATCTCGTCAGTCATCTCCTGGTCAATGTTGCTCCACTTATCACGGAGCTCCTTCACCTTCTCATCAAACTCAGGATTGGGTTCGGGCTGCTTCAGGTAGTCGCTCAGCAGGCATATCTGTATCACTCCGCCGTTCTTCTTAAGAGCAAGAAGCATATCGTCATCAAGGTTTCGCGGGCTCTCGCACAGTGCCCGGGATGATGAATGGGAGGCGATGACCGGGGCTTTTGAGATGCTAAGCACGTCATAGAACGACTCATCGGAGATATGTGACACATCTACCAGCATACCTACTCTGTTCATCTCCCTGACCACCTCCTCCCCGAAGGGTGAGAGGCCTCCGTGTTCCGGACCCCCTTTATCAGTAGACGAATCACAGATATCATTGTTTGATGAGTGACAGAGGGTAATATAGCGGGCCCCGAGATCATAGTACTGCTTTATCCTGGTAATATCCTTTCCTGCCGGATAACCGTTTTCGATTCCCAGGAAGATGGCCACCTTACCCTCCGACTTGAGCCTCAGGGCATCTTCATGGGTAAGGGCTATGCCTGCCAGGTTGCTGTTTCTTTCGACACTGACCTTCACGGAGTCAAAGGCGCGGAGTGTATTCAGGTGCTCAATCTCATAGGCTTCATTTGTCCTCGGTCCCTGCCCGATAAAGATGGCAAAGAACATCGCATCGAGTCCGCCCTCCTTCATGCGCGGGAAATCGACACACCCGTTATCATTGCGTACGCCTGGATCAAAACCACCCCTGGCCAGCCTCATGGGCGTGTCACAGTGGGTGTCAATGGTGAGCATCTCCCCGTGCAGCTTTTCCGCTTTGCGGTCGATCCTCTCCTCCTCGGTGGCGCACCCGGCAAGGAGGAACAACAATGTAAAAATCAAATATGCTGTTCTCATTCTTATCAGTTTGGTTGACTGCGCTAATATAAGAATATCAAACACTGTTTGTCATCGCTTAATGCAGGCGTAAAGTATAAAAAAGGTTAAAAGTCCCCATACAGAGGCAGGAGGACCGGCACCCGTGCACATGGCGACGCGGGACGGGAGAGGCAGGAAGGGAGCAGCTGAAAAAAAAGCCCCGACTAAGTGTCGGGGCAGCCATGAAAAGAATGGAAAAATTGCTTTTGGACAGTAAAAAGCATCTTTAAAGTTTCACGACTTAGTATTTTATCTGCCTCTTATTTCAAAAACTTGAGACAAATATAATAAATTGTTTCCACGCGGCACTTTTTTTTGTGAAAATCAGGGGGTGCACAGGTTTAACGTATGTTTGTCAATCATTGTAACTTCTGGCGACACAAACATTTGATGAGATGTTTGTGCGGCAACCATACTTTGTTTAGGGAGCAACTGATTGATGATATGTTTATGCAACCATCGTAACTTTGTCCCGTCATTTATAAGTAACAACCTGAAAATTGTCAACAGCGGATTTGCAAATACATGGTGATCTCATAGAGGAGTGCCGGAGAGGCAGCCGCAGGGCACAGTTCAGGCTGTATGAACTCTATTCCAAGGCGATGTTCAACACGGCATACCGCATAACGGGTAACAGGGAGGAGGCAGAGGATATGCTACAGGAGGCATTTACCGATTGTTTTACAAAGATCGGCTCCTACAGATCAGAATCGACCTTCGGTGCATGGCTGAAAACGATAGTAATCAATCGTTGCATCAGCAGGCTGCGGAGGAAAGAGGCCGAGCTGGTCCTCACTGACGACTTCAGCAAGCATGAGACCCCTGAGGAGATGTCGGAGGAGGTGACTCTGCCCGACCCCTCTGTGATAGCCAGGGCGGTGGAGAAGCTTCCCGATGGTTACAGGGTGGTATTCAGCCTGTACCTGCTTGAGGGTTATGATCATACAGAGATAGCCCAGATACTCGGCATTTCGGAGTCGACCTCCAAAACGCAATATTCAAGGGCGAAGGAAAAACTGAAGAAGATACTTTCTGAAATGAAAAGTTATGGATGAGCTTGAGAGACATATACTGAACAACAGGGAGGGGATGGATATCCATGACCCTGACCCCGGCCTCTGGAGCAGGATAGGGGACAGACTGCCCCATGTGCGCAGATCGCTGCAAAGCTACCTGTGGCGCGCTGCCGCGGCACTGTTTGTCGCTGCTCTCTGTACGGCAGCAATAGTGACGGCCATCAGGGCCACCGGGAGGCTGAATGACCCACAGGTTGTTGAAGTGAGGGAGACACGGAGATACTACGACAGCCGGATACAGTCGCTCTACCGGGAGGCTGCGCCTCTCCTGACAGCCAACCCCGACATCGGCAGAGAGCTCAATGCCGGCATGGGAGAGCTTGACAGCCTCTCCGAAGAGATAATAAGTGACCTCAGTGACAATATCGCCAGCAGCGAGGTGGTGGAGGCACTGATAAGAAACTACAGGCTCAGGATTGAGCTTCTCGAAGATATGCTTTTGCTGATGAAAGAGAACCAGACAGAACCAGATAAGAGACCCACAGATGAGTTATAGGAACCTTCTCACTGCATTGCTGCTGCTGCCGGCAGCGATGAGCCTTCAAGGGCAGCAGATTTCCGACAGCAAAACCCTTATGAAATCGTTCAGGGCAGGCGCCGATGCTGTGCTGGAGGTCACCAACAAATACGGAGACATTCACATCACTCATTCGCTCAACGACTCGATAACCGTCAGGGCTGAGGTGACCGCATCATCCAACAAGGGAGAGAAGCTTGACGCCATGATGTCAGATGTGGAGATTAACCTCTCGATGGCCGGTGAGACGGTCAGGGCAGTGACATCCTTTACAAAGGGTATCACCCCTCTCTTTGAAAGCCTGAAGGGGCTAACAAAAAACCTGATCAACTTTGACAGCAGTCTGAAGATAGATTACTTCATCGAGTGTCCTCCCCGCACCGAGTTACGGCTCACAAACAGTTACGGAGACATTTATATAGGTGATGAGACCCCTGAGCTGACACTGAAACTCTCCAACGGTAACCTCGATGCGGCAGCGGTGGAAAAGGCCAAGCTGGTGGAACTCACCTTCTGCAAGGCGAACGTGAGGAGCATTGAGGAGGGTAAACTGACCCTCTCCTTCAGTGAACTGAGGTCGAGGGAGACAGGAAAGATAATGCTGGCCTCAGTCTCGTCCAAAGCATGGATCGACCGGTGCGGCCATCTCGACCTTGACTCGAAGCGTGACGACATAAATATCGGCGCCGTTGAGGTGCTGACCGGCAGCAGCCATTTCAGCGACATTATAGCCGAAGTGGTCACGGGTGAGATCAATATGTCGGTCAAGTATGGAAACCTCTCCTTTGAAAGGATAACCCCGGAGTTCAGACTCATTGACCTCAGGACATCATATGCCGACACAGACATTGCGCTGGGGGTTGGATCATCCTATGATCTTGAGATAAGGCATACAAACGCATTTGTCTCCCTCCCCGGCTTCGAGCCGCCACCCGAGAGAACGGAGATCAATGCTGAAGACAAGATCTTCATGACCACAGCCTCTGTCGGAGCTGCTGCTTACCGTGCCACCATCAGGATTGATGCCACGAGGGGTGAAGTGAGAGTAATTCAGAAATAGTTTTTTCAGAATCTGTGCAACCCGGATCGAAGTTACGTGTCATTAGTAAGGAAGAAACAAAAAAGAGAAGAAAATGAAAACAGCACTTATCACAGGTACAGTAATATTAGCTGCATTAACTTCATGTACGGCAATATTTGACTGTATTGAAGGCAATGGAGACCTGAAGAGTGAAGAGAGGTCGGCGACTTCCTTCACAGCCATAGCAAACGAGACCTCCTTTCAGGTTATCTATGTCAAGGGGGATCAACATAGTATCACTGTGGAAGCCGAGAGCAACCTGCTGCCGTATATTGAGACAGAGATCAACGGAGGAGCGCTGGAGGTCAGGACCGTAAGAGGCACTCACTGCCTGAGATATACCACGCAACCTGTCATCACCGTCACGGCACCTCTCATCAGTGAGCTTGTCAATGCCGGGTCGGGTGATATAATCGCAGGCCCTCTGGGAGGTGAAGATGTAAAGATTATTGTCAGCGGCTCAGGTGAGATATCCTGCGGGGATATCTCTGCAAAGGATGTGTCCGTGGTTATCTCAGGTTCCGGAAATGTTCTGACAGGAGAGATCAGTGCATTGACTATGAAGGCAACGCTGTCAGGCTCAGGTGATCTCACTGCCAGCGGAGAGGTTACCACGGCCAGGTATGTAGTATCAGGATCAGGCCCTGTCTTTGCCGGGGAGCTTACTACCGAAGAGGCAGTTGTGACCATCTCAGGGTCAGGGTCAGTATATACCACCGTCAGTGATACCCTCGATGCAGTTATTAGCGGCAGCGGCAACATATATCTGAGTGGAAATCCGCAGGTAAGCCTCACCCGCACAGGGTCGGGGCGGATCATCAATATGTAGACTCAGCCTGTCTGTAAGGGCACAAAAAAGGGATCCGGCAATCCGGGTCCCTTGTCTTTTTGTCTTAAACCGTGAGTTCGTCAGGTCAGGTCAATCTCATTGCCATCCCTGTCGAAAAACTCATACTGCAGGAAATGGTATGAGGGGAGTGGCTGAACCTTTATACTTACGGCGTATTTCTTGTTTATCTTGCCTATCTCCGAGAAGAAACCCTCTTTCAGGTAGGCGGCAACGAACGGGTGAGTCCGCAACAGGAACTTTCGGGTCCTGACCTTCTCAATGATAGTGGAGAGAGTACGTTCTATCTCATCAGTCAGCAGTACCGGTGGGGCAACTCTTCCCTCACCACGGCAGACAGGGCACTTTTCATCGGTGCTGATGCTCATCTCGGGTCTGACACGCTGCCGTGTTATCTGCATCAGCCCAAACTTACTGAGGGGAAGTATATTGTGTTTCGCCCTGTCGTCGCTCATCAGCTCCTTCATTCTCTCGAAGAGAGCCTGACGGTTTTCATTCGACTGCATGTCGATAAAATCGACGACGATTATTCCCCCCATATCCCTCAGTCGCAACTGGCGTGAGATCTCTCTTGCTGCCTCCAGGTTTACCGAGAGGGCATTTGATTCCTGGTCGGTACCTGATTTTGACCTGTTGCCGCTGTTGACATCGATGACGTGGAGTGCTTCGGTGTGCTCTATGATAAGGTATGACCCTCCCCTGAAGGAGATGGTCCGGCCAAAGAGTCCCTTTATCTGCCTGCTGACCCCAAAATGGTCGAATATCGGCAGTTTCTCCCTGTATACCCTTACTATCTTTTCCTTTTCAGGGGCTATCTCCCTGATATAGCTTCTTACTTCGCCGGCTATCACCTCATCATCAACGATGATGCTGTTGAAGTCGGTACTGA
>CAZFIF010000052.1:10750-13996 GCA_964519065.1 uncultured Rikenella sp. | reverse complement strand
GACGCCTTCACAGGCTCGGCAGCGGCAGGGGGCTTCCTGGGTGCCAGCTTTGCCTTTGCCATGAACAGGGGGGTGAACAGGGGTCTCTTCTCCAATGAGTCCGGACAGGGGTCAGCGCCTATAGCGCACTCGGCAGCACGTGCTCCGGAGCCTGTCTCCGAGGGTATGGTAGCACTGCTGGAGCCATTCATTGACACTATCTGTATATGCACCCTCACCGGGCTGGTGGTGCTGGCATCCGGGGCCTGGAACACCAAGACGGAGAACCAGTTTCAGACTACCGACATGCAGATACTTTCAGGCATCTATGATGATGGCAACAGTGAAGACGTTGCAAAGCTGAGCAAACACCTCAGGGGTGATCAGTTCCTTGATCTCTATAACGGCACTATGGTGATAGAGGATGGTAAGCTAATGACAACAGGCCTCTCTGTCATCCATGCCAGATCCCTGGCAGAGAAAATTGAGTTTCTGTCAGGTAAGGAGCCTTATTCCGGGGAGCTGGAAGTTATTGCAGGCAAGCTCCCCGCTATCTCCTCCCTGACGGTGAGGGGAGAATCACTTATCCACAGCGCCCCGCTGACAACATTTGCATTCAGTCAGAGTATACTTAAAGGCTTCGGATCATATATCGTTACCTTCTCACTTCTGCTTTTCGCCTTTTCCACAGCCATATCCTGGTCATACTACGGTGACAGGGCGACGACATTTCTTTTCGGTCAGAAATATGTTATCTATTACAGGCTGGTCTTTGTTGCGGGCTTCTTCATTGCCTCCTTTACAGATACCACAATCATATGGTCGCTTTCATATATTGCCATAGTACTGATGGCGGTGCCCAACCTGATAGGGATATTCATCCTGAGGAGAGAGGTAAAGCAGAATGTCAGGGAGTACTGGGAGGCATTCTCGGCACAGTATCCTGATGCAAAGATCTCTCAAAAGATGTCCCGCAGGTTCAGAGATAAGAACTGAGCCTGAGTCAGGAGAGCAGTAGGGTCAATCCCATACCGGCTGCCGTCATCTGTGGCGCCATCTTTTATGAATGAGGTTAAACAAATCTCAGGTCAGTCATTATCAGGCATTCGCGGATAGAGGTCTTCCACTTTTACAGCTGTTTCGCCGTCAGTGGTTATCTCTGTCTCCGCCACTTCTGCCTCCCTGTTTCTGAAGTAAAGCAGAAAGGCGAGTATGGGCATCAGGGGCCTCACCAGGGCTCCGGTAAGGGCGCTCAACGCGATATAGATGGGATTGCTGCTCATCTCAAGCATCGCCGAAGCTTCCCCGGGGTTGGTGATGGAACGAATGAAGGAGCCGGTAAACGGAAGCATTGTCAGAGTGCTTAGAAGCATCGCCGTAACAACCATTATCAGGGCCAGAATAATAAACCACCCCATATTGGGCCAGAGGTTCCTGTGCATCAGCCTGAATGAGCGTGTGATAACTTCAATCGGATTGCGGGTCTCTATGAGGGTGACCGGCATGGCAAAGATCATTACCGTGGCCATGTATGCAAGGGCAAACAGGCCGGGAAGCACAAGCAGAACAATGCCCAGTGAGGTCACGATGGCGGTCAGAACCATGAAAATGATCATGGCAATAAGGTAGGGCAGAAGTGCCATCAGCATCTTCTTCAGCAGCGATGTTGCGAATCCCGGCTCATCAGCAGGCCTGTCAAGAATCCATGTATGCAGGAAAACCATCAGCAGGAGTGTGACAAGCATAGTGAGAGCATACGGTCCGGCCATCGACTTCATCTTCTCCAGTACCAGCTGGGGATCAGCGGATACCTCCTGAAGAGAGGCCATATCTATCCCTGCCATGAAGAGCAGGGAGAGCAGGGAGCCGGCCACAGATATGATGTACATGCCTATGAAGTATTTCTTGTAGAAAGACCACAGCTTGTTGAATGCACTATCGAGGTCAGTGGCCCCGGCCAATGGATGGTTCTGGTAGTTTATCATTGTATCGGTTCTTGTAGCGGATTGTTTAAAAGATTGGCGTAAAACTAATAATAATTCAGTTCATTATCTCAAGCATCTCCTTCACGTCGAGCTCCTCGAACGGGCTGTGCATACCGGCAAAGGTGCCTGCCAGTCTTGATTTCCTCTCCTGCAGCCGTAATATTTTTTCCTCTATCGTCTCCTGTGAGATGTACCTTGACACAAAGACCCTTTTCTCCTGGCCTATCCTGTGTGCCCTGCTCAGGGCCTGTATCTCCGACGCCGGGTTCCACCAGGGGTCCAGGATGAAGACATAGTCGGCCTCCGTCAGGTTGAGCCCCACGCCACCGGCTTTGAGGGAAATCAGAAAGACCCTGATGTTATCATCTTTCCTGAAGCCTTCAATGATTCCCTCCCGGTTGCGTGTGGATCCTGTCAGCATTGCATACCCAATGTTGCTGGCCGTGAGCCACTCAGGAAACAGTTCGAGATGCTTGACGAAGGAGGAAAAGACAAGTATCTTATGACCCTCTGCAATTACACTATCTATATTTTGTGTTATGGTGTCATACTTTCCTGATCCCCCGTTGTATGAGACGTCTGTCAGGATCGGGTGGTTGGCTATCTGTCTGAGCCGCATCAGTCCCTGAAGCACCATGATGGCAGACTTTTCCATGCCCACGGACTCTATGTTTTCAAGTATGCTGTTGCGGACGGCAGATTTCTCTCTCTCATAGATGGCAGCCTGCTCATCGGACATATCACAGAGGATAACCTGCTCGGTCACTGGTGGCAGTTCAGTAACGACCATCTCCTTGGTGCGTCGCATGATGAAGGGCTGTATGATCTTCCTGAGCCTGTTCTCCTTCTCCTCTTCAAAACTTTTTTCGATGGGCCTGGCAAACTCTCTCCTGAAGAAGGTGAGGGAGCCGAGCAGTCCGGGATTGACGAAACTGAGCTGTGTCCACAGGTCTGTCAGGGAGTTTTCAACGGGCGTACCGCTGAGAACCAGCCTGTAGCTTGAACGGAGACGCATGACGGACCTGTATATGTTGGAGGTGGGGTTTTTAATATGCTGGCTCTCATCAAGGATTACGTAGAAGAAGTTTATCGCGGAGAGGATCTCTATATCCTGGCGTACCGTATGATAGCTTGAGATAATTATATCATAACCGTAGAAGTGCGACGCGGATTTCTGTCTTCCGGTGCCGTGATGTATCACTGCGGTCAGCGACGGGAAGAACTTTTTTATCTCGTTGTACCAGTTATGGCAGAGCGATGCCGGAACGATGACCAGCGAGGT
>CAZFIF010000052.1:0-10650 GCA_964519065.1 uncultured Rikenella sp. | reverse complement strand
TCCTGCCGCTGTCCCCGGGATCCGGGTTTATCTGTGCAGGGGCCTCTTCCGGGGAAGGATGATGACGGTTCTCCTTGTTCCAGGCCAGCAGTGCCAGTGCCTGCAGTGTCTTGCCCAGCCCCATGTCGTCGGCCAGGCATCCCCCGAGGTTTTGGGTCTGCAGGTAATGGAGCCAGCTAAGCCCCTCGGCCTGGTAGGGCCGCAGCCTGGTGGTGATGCCTGACGGTGCAGTCAGCAGCGGGAGCTGTTCGGGAAAGGAGAGTTTGCCCAGCCGGTTACAGCTGTCACAGTCGTCGCCGGAAACAACTTCGCTTACCAAGGCAAAGTGCTGCTTATGGAGCATGATGCTCTCCTCGCGGTCGCGACCCATCTCAAAAAGGCCCCTGTAGCGGGTGAACCACTCCTCCGGAAGGATGGCTATGGTGCCGTCAGGCAATGTGTACTCACGCACCCCGTCAAGAATGTTTCGCCGCAGCCTTGTAAAGGGTATGTTGAAGGAGCCGATTTGTACCACAGCCTTCAGGTCAAACCAGTCGTTAATAAGCTCATGACTAAGAGTCAGTGCGACAGGTTCCAGGGAATAACTCTTGTCGAGGCTCCCGGTGCGGACCGTCAGTCCTGCCTCTTCCAGTCGCTGCCGGTTGTAGGCTATTGCTTCAATCAGGTCGTAGAGTGAGTTGTTCTCCCCTCGCGTGGCACCCGGGGTCATGAAGTTAATACCGTCTACAGTGAAAAGCCCTGCATCCTGCAATGCGCCAATGCAATTCTTCTCCCAGGCAAGGTCGCGGTTCTTTCTCCGGAAGAGAAACTTCCCCTGCTCATTGCTGAAGGTGGTGAAGTGTGTCATACCATCGGAAGAGAAGATGGTCCGGTCATCATAACGGAATGAGAGGATGATGGCAGGATAGCCGCCGACGTTTACCTCGAGGGTTATAAGTGCCTGCCTTGCTGGGGTTTTCTCTTCAAGAGCGAATCCGCTGCCTGTGACCTTGTGGCTGTTGATGACCGAAAGTACAAAGGTGCTGAAATATTTCTCCTCAGCGGCTCCGGGTATGCTTATCCTCTCCCTCTCAAGAAAAGGCTTTAGTTTAGTGCCCTCAATCTCAGAGACAAAATATAGGGTTTGGTCTGATCTTATCACGCAGGGATTGCCTGAGAGTATCTCGGTGGATGATTTACGCAGGTCAATAGGCTTCCCGTTGTACTCAACCGTCAGGGAGTAACTGCTGCCATCGCCGCTGCGGTCGAACCTGAATACCGGAATCGCTTCCTCAGGGGCAATGGTAAGCCTGTCTTCGGGATGAAGGGTGGTAATCCTCAGCTTCTGGATGTAGACCGGTATCTCTTCATTGAGGGCTATATGAAGGCAGTGATGGATACGTGTCTCAATGTATGGCTTTATAAGCCTGTCAAAATCCCTGTCGGTTACCTGAGCGAGAAACTCCTTTACGTTTTTATGCTTTGAAAACAGCCTGTAGAGATGCCTGTCAGAGTATTCGTTCAGAAGCCTGACAATCTCCCTCTCCTCATTGTCAAGTTCTGAGAGAGTTGTTCCGTCAGGAAATGGAGCGAGGGCTTCGGCAAGCAGGTAGTAATCGCGACCATGCTGTTTCTCAAGCATATACGGCGCGAGCACCGTTCCCCAGCGTCGGTGCTGGGCAAGTATCAGTGCAAAGAGCCTCTCTCGCTCCCGGTTGCCGGGTTGGTGCATGGACAGAAAAATAGAATCTGCAATGTTTAAATTCTTCAGCTAAAATCAAAGGGTCTGCTGTTAATTTTTTTTCCCACCCTGGCACGGGAGGCAGCCATGATTCTTTTCAATCGTGCGTGGGGCCTCAGGTACTGATTATTTTAATATCTTGCCACTCTTGTTCACAACAGGAGACGGGAATGAGATATCCATGATAATTCCGGTTAGCGCACAGGCTGATAAATATTTCATGGATGCTCCACCCCGACTTTAATAATAAATATTTTACGGATGAAAAGGATACTTACTGCAAGCTTATTATTGATTGTCGCCATGGCTGTTTCAGCCCAGGTAACGCCCCTCACGACAGGCTGGAGGGCGAAGAAGGCCTCAGAGGTAAATGTTGACGGATGTCATCTGACAATGACTGATCCCGACCTTTCCGGATGGATCAGCGCCACTGTCCCCGGCACGGTTCTGACAACCCTGGTGAACAACGGTCGTGCGCCTGAGCCCTGGTTCGGCATGAACAACGAGGAGATACCTGATGTATACAACGAAGGCCGTGATTATTATACTTATTGGTTCTTTACACGATTCTCTGCCGAGACGCTCGACTCCACGAAGCAGGTCTGGATCAATTTCAGGGGCATAAACTACAGGGCCGAGATCTATTTCAACGGGAAAAGGATAAGCGATGACACCCACGAGGGTATGTTCCTGCGCCAGAAGTACAATGTCACATCACTGTTGAAGAGAAAAGATTACAACCGTCTTGCGGTGAAGGTTGAACCGCCGCTCCATCCGGGCAACCCGAACGGTGGCCAGGGCGGCGATGGCATGATAGGACGTGATGTGACCATGCAGTTCACGGCAGGATGGGACTGGATACAACCTGTCAGGGACCGCAATACCGGTATCTGGGACGAGGTTTCCATTGAAGTGACCGGTGATGTGGATATACGGAACGGATTTGCAAGGACAAGAGTGCCCGGCGCCCGTCTTCCCGGTGAGCTGCAGGACCCGGCCTATGTGACATTCTCTGCTGATTTTGAAAACGTTACCAGCAAACTGGTTGAGGGTGAGGCAGCGATAGCCTACATGGGGTCTATTGAAAAGAAAAAGATAAAGATAGAGCCGGGAAGAACGGTCACAATTGCCTTTTCGGAGATAAAGCAGACTGACCCAAGGATATGGTGGCCCAACGGAATGGGTCAGCCCTCACTCTATCCGGCGGTAATAACATTTCACGACAAGGATGGCATGACCCTTGACAGGGAGGATATGATGTTCGGTTTCAGGGAGACGGGAAGCTGGTTCGATGAGAAGACAGGTTCACGTGTCTTTACCATCAACGGTCAGAAGGTGTTCATCCGCGGTGCCAACTGGATAGCCTCCGACGGCATGCTTCGCCTGAGCCGCTCAAGATACGATGCCGAGGTTAAGATGCATGCAGAGATGAACATGAACATGATCAGGGTGTGGGGAGGATCCATAATGGAGAGGCCGGAGTTTTATGAGGCATGCGACAAATACGGTATACTGGTATGGCAGGATCTCTGGATCACCGGCGACTGCAACGGCAGATGGCCTGACACCCTCCGGAAGGCTGAGACACAGGCACGCCGCCGTGAATATCCTGACAACCATTCTCTGTTTATCAATTCGCTGGCTGATCAGGTTAAGATGCTGCGCAATCATCCCTCGCTCTACATGTATTGCGGTGGCAACGAGTTTCCACCACCACCGGAACTCGATGCAAGGATAAGAGCGACACTTGAAGCCCTCGACGGCACAAGGCTTTATTTCGATGAGTCGACCTCTTCAGAGATCCTGAGGAATACCCTCGGAGGCACAGGTGATGGCCCCTATAATGTCAGGGAACCCCTCTGGTTCTTTACGGAAAAGTGGTATCCGTTCAATCCTGAGATAGGTTCAGTGGGTCTGCCAAACATGGAGTCGCTGGAGAAGATGATGAACGAAAGCGACCTTACTCCGCCCTCCGGCAGGGAGGTGAATGAGGTATGGCGTTACCACAAATATATGGGCTACGGTGACATGATAGAAAGAATGGGGGAGGTGAAAGGCCTGAAGGACTTCGTGACGAAGGCACAGCTTGTAAACTATGAGCAATACCAATCCATGGTTGAGGGACATACCTCGCACATGTGGGACTGGTACACCGGTTTTCTGCTCTGGAAGAGCCAGAATCCCTGGCCGGCACTCAAGGGCCAGTTGTACGACTGGTACCTTGACCAGAATGCAGGCTTCTATGGGTTCAGGCACGGGGCAGCGCCGGTGCATCTTCAGTTCAACCCGACAGACTCGGCGGTATATGTCGTCAATGCCACCCCCAGGGAGCGCAAGGGTATGAGACTCGATGTCCTGCTGACCGATGAGAACGGAGGTGAGATATGGAAATCATCACAGGAGACAACACTGCCTGCCAACAGCCACATTAAGGTGTGGGATGTGAATTTCAGAGGCAAGACGGCCAGGGTATATTTTCTTCGGCTGCGAATAACCTATGTCTCCACAGGCCTGACGGTGGATGAGAACACATACTGGTTTCCCGGCGGCGGTGACAGGAAGGCGCTGATGGCCCTGGACAAGGCAAAGATTGTGGGACAGATGATGAAGAGCAACCAGGGTAAATTTACCGTTGACATAGCCAACAGTGGAGATGTGACAGCTTTCTTCGTGAGAATGAAGGTTGTCAAAGCCATTGACGGAAAGATGGTGACACCTGTCTTTTTCGACGACAATTATATTGTTCTGCTCCCGGGCGAGAAAAAGAGCATTACGGTTGACGTTAACCTGCTTGAGTCTGAAGACCGCAACACTCCGCTCATGCTGCACATCGAAGGGGTCAACCTTCCGGAACAGACGATAAGGTTATAGAATCCGGGAAGTGGCCCTAATCAACCGCCGATTGGCGGTGGAGGAGGGTCGAAAGTCTGAAAATCCCGACACTTCGTGTAATGGGTTTAGGCTACCTCCGGAAAGCCTCAGTCTGAAGGTCACAAGTATGCAGTGCCCGGAGCTCCTGAAGCCGAAGGTGCGGGTGGACTGCCTGCAGGATTCATTACAGGACCCGGTTGCTGAGCCGGGTTTTGATGGCTCGTCAGATCATCGTGTCAGCCTGTCCTGCTGATCTCTTGCAGCCTTGTATTGTCAAGCAGGATTATACTTTTCTCAGCCAGCCTGATAATCCCTTCCTTCTCAAAGCTTTTCAGCACCTTAACCGCCCCTTCGGTGGATATGCCCGCAAAGTCTGCCAGCTCGCGCCTTGACAGATGCCTGATGATATCCTCCCCTCCGAAATTCTCCGAAGCAAGCCTGAGAAGGACAGTAGCCATGCGACCGTTGGTCTGCTGATGAAGGAGGTGGTCGATAGCGGTGTATAGCCCTGCATTGTGTTGACAGTAACGACTGATAATTCTGAAGCCAAAGGTGCCGTTTTGTTTTACCAGGGATGCAATGGCCTCTTTTTCGATGAGGAAACCTGTCGTCTCGGTGACGGCAACCACGGAGTAATTGAAGGTGTTTCTGTTAAAGACGGCAGACAATCCCACCATCTCACCGGGAGTGATGATGCGCAGGTTATAGTCGCGGCCGCCGGTGCACTCAATATACTGCCGTGAGTACCCGCTGACTATAAATATGACATAGGATGCAAACACACCCTGCTTGGTGATGTTTTCACCCCTGCGGAAGAGTATCTGTACACGGCTCTCACGCACCAGCTCCGTCTCCTCCGCCGTCAGCTCAGAAAAGCATGGGAGCGTGATGTCACAGACAAAATCTTTATCTGTATTGCTAATGGTTTTCATCTCTGAGTATGAATGACAAATGTACAAATAAACCCTGTTTCAGAGACGGGTTTTAATGTGGTACAGACCAGGGAGAGTTGATCTGTGTCATTTTTTTTATTGTCCTGTTTCAGTTCCGGCAATGATGCATGAGTCTCCTATCTCATCAGATGTCAGCCTGATGCGGGTTACCTTTGCGAAAAATTTTAACAGACAATCAATGAGAAGCAGAGTAGAAACAACCTGGAAAGGCAACATGCAATTTGAAGCAGAAGTAAACGGGCACCACTTCATGATTGACGCCGACGAGAGTGCCGGAGGCGGCAATTCGGGTCCACGACCCAAGCCCCTGATGCTTGCAGCCCTGGCAGGATGCACCGGTATGGATGTGGTATCACTTCTTAAAAAGATGCGCCAGGATATTGACTTTTTCAATGTTGTTGTTGAGGGAGACACGACTGACGAACACCCTAAGACCTACTATAAGATTAAGGTTATCTACGAGTTCCGTGGAAATAACCTTGACATGGATAAGCTGGAGAAAGCGGTAAGTCTCTCGGAAGAGCGTTACTGCGGCGTCTCGGCGGTATATCGTAAGGCAGGGATAGATCTGACACACGAAATAAGAATAGTCTGAAAGTCCGTGAGGTTTTAAATCTATTAGCTAAGAGCCATACAGTCAATTTGTTAATTCTTAATTCCTTTCACTACTGCCTCCTGCTTCCAGCCGCCGAAGCCTTCTTCGACATCCGTAGTTTTAACGTAGGATGTGGCGAAGGTGGCCTGTTGCCTGCTGCCTTTTAGAGAGAATTAATTAGTAATCAAACAAACATCAATATGTTATACACAAACTTAAATCATGTCGAGACTGCTGCGCAGCTCGAAAAGATCATCAATGAGAATGAAAATGTAATGGTATGCTGCGGCAGGATGGGTCCTATGTGCATCCCCGTATACGGTATCATGGAAGAGCTTGAGCCGGAATATACCCATGTAAAGTTTTTTGACATGGAATTTGACAATCCCGAGGCACAGGTGATCCGCTCGGCTCCGCTGACCAGGGGTTTCATGGGACTGCCCTATACGGTATATTACAAGAACGGGGAGATGGTCCATGCCACCTCGAGCATCCAGGATATGTCGCAGGTCAGGAAGGTCCTCGATAACCACTTCGGCAATCACCAGGGCTGATATGACAGGGGAGACGCATTTTGATGTCATCGTTCTCGGGGGTGGTCCGGCAGGACTGACTGCTGCGATATATCTCTCGCGTGCCAGGCTCAGAACGCTTGTGCTCACGGAGGGAACGCCCGGCGGACAGATGACATTGACACATGAGATTGCCAACTACCCCGGTATAGAAAAGATCAACGGGTATATGCTGGGGGCCGTGATGAAAAAACAGGCTGCCTCATTCGGGTCTGTGATTAAGGGTAACATTTCAATAAGCTCTTTGAATCTTGCAGGTGCACTTAAAAGTGTTGCCACCGGTGACGGACAGATTTATACGGCTGATGCAGTGATACTGGCAACGGGAGGGCGGTCCCGCGCTCTGGGTGTCCCCGGGGAGGATACATTCCGGGGCAGGGGCATCTCATACTGTGCCACCTGTGACGGCGACTTTTTTACTGGGAAGGAGATAGTGGTCGTCGGAGGAGGTAACTCGGCCCTGGAGGAGGCTGTATCACTGACAAACTATGCCACCAGGGTCACAGTGGTCCATCAGTTTGATCACTTCCAGGCTTTCGAATATGCGGTGGAAGAGGCCAGGGCCAATCCGAAAATCAGCTTCATCATGTCGTCAACCATCGACTCATTCTATGGCAATGAGAAGCTTGAGGGGGTGAAGATCAGGAACCTGGTCAATGGTGATGTGAGCGACTTCAGGACTGACGGGGTATTTATCTTTATTGGATACGTGCCCAATACAGAATCTCTGAAGGGTATCGTCGACCTCAATGAGAGGGGGGAGATCATCACCGGCCCTGACATGTCAACAAACATTGAGGGTGTTTATGCTGCCGGTGATGCTGCAGTCAAGCGGTACCGACAGGTGACCACAGCCGTGGCCGATGGTACGGTGGCGGCACTGGCAGCTGCTGATTACCTCCATTCACTAAAACGCAACTGAAGGGCAAGGGAAAGAACATGCTCTGAAAACATGGATACCCTCAACATCAGTTTCTTAAACACGGGCATTAAGTCATGGAGTGCAAGAGTTGATTGATAATTATAAAACCTCCGGGAGAAAGTGCTCACAGTAAGGATATGAATATGGTATTTCATGCAAGTGCCATGCAACCAATAAAATAAATAAAATAATCGAATGAAAATGAAAGGACTGATAATAGCAGTAGTTGTGATAGCCATACTGGCGATCCTGGTGATGCGTTCATACAATAAGATGAAAAACACGCCGGCGGTTGCCGACAGCGACCTGATTGAACACCTTACAGCCCAGAATTTTACCCACAAGACAAAGAGTGGCGTGGTGCTTGTGGACTTCTGGGCCGACTGGTGCATGCCGTGCAAGATGATGGCGCCTATACTGAATGATGTGGCAGCAGCCACGGAAGAGAGGGCTACCGTTTATAAGCTGAATGTTGACGAGCATCAGCAGGTAGCTGCAAAATATGGTATCCGCAACATACCCACCATGATACTCTTCCGTGACGGCAAGGAGGTGGAGAGGATCATTGGCGTGAAGCAGAAGGATTATATCATCTCGAGCATAGATAAAGCCCGGCAGTGACGGCGGCATTCGGAGGGCACTGTAAGTCATCCGGAAGAGCTCCCGCCTATGGCATAAGAACGGTATAAATCATACTGTTAAAGGCTTTTCGCCGGAGACGATTCAAAAGATCTTGTGTTAATTGGTTTGCAGGGCTGCCGACAGAATATTATCTGTCGGCGCCCTTTTTTGCCATCTCATAGTCGGGAGCCTCGAGAAGTTCATGGAACCGTGCCGAGGGTCTTATGCGGCCGAAGGAATCAACCCATGCCTCCCTCGTCATGGAGTCCCAGTGTATGGCCCCGTGATAGTACTGTATGTTGTTGAAGATGCCAAGGGTGGCAAGAAGCAGGAAGGCAGTCAGGACTGCAACCCTGAAGAAACTGCGGCCTGCTTTCATGGCCATCGAGAGCAGTGCGGCTGCAGATACCGCCATCAGCGCATAGCTGTCGATAAAGGCCCGCTGGCCGAATCCACCGCCGTACCACCAGCACCACCAGGAAAAGATGATATAGATGTTCAGCGGAACAAAGAGTGTGACAGCCAGTGCGTGGGGCGATCTTCTGATCCATAGTGCGATAATCCCGGCGAAGGAGACAATCATAAGTGGGGTGTAGATGAAGAGCCCCTTGCGCCAGCTGAAGAGCCCCTTCACTATTGCCGGGTCGCCGAAGAAGAACCGTTCGTCATTTCCGTATGAGAACCATAGCCAGTGGCCGGTCATCTCCCTCCAGTATATCATCTGTGGCAGCCATACGATTGCTGCCGTCCCGGCCATAATGAGGAGCAACCTGTAATCTTTGAAAAGGCCGGAAGCCCTGGCTGCCAGTTCCTTCCATGAGGCTGCTCCATACAGGAGGAAGAAGAGGATGATGATGATGTTCGTCGGTCTGATGAGTGAAATCATGCCCAGCAGCAGTCCGAGCCTGGCAGCCGGCCATAATCCCTTTTGCGTGTTTTTGTTTTTTCCCGGAATCTGTTCCCCGTTCCACCCTCTCCGGGATTCATGCCTCCCGTATATGTCGCCCGGGCCGGGTTTCAGGCAGGCGGCAGTGGATCCTTCCGCCTGAATGCCATGCCATTTCATTGAATACCAAATAAATGCACTTATCAGTGCAAAGTTGTAAACATGTGCCATCGTGCCCTGGAAGAGTGTATACCAGTAGAGATTGGTACCAAAGGCGAAGGCAGCCAGGACCAATGCAGTTATTATGTCGGTGGCATGTGCCAGAAGTATCTTTCGAAGATATATCACTCCTGTCAGCAGGAACACCAATGCGGAGACAAGCAGGAAGAATTTGTATGGTTCACTGTATCCGCCTGCATCGGCTCCCGACACGATGGCGGCGACATGGCCGGCAAGAAAGAAGGGCAGCCAGAGGATGGAGAGGCCCATGGTTGTCTTGATGACATAAGTGTCCATGGGGCCCTTTTCCGGCCATACAACCAGTTTATGGGGCCCCTCATATCCGTCAGCGAAACCCAGGGAGAGATCATGGTATATGAAAGCTGCAGGCAGATAGGCATAATAACTTATGGCATCCCACTCGATGACCCGTCGCTCATCTCTCCAGTGCTTGACGCTGAGCATATTGACCGTCATGAATATGATGATGAACGCAATGGTCAGAACCGACTGCCAGTCTCTTCCCTGCAGGCCATGCCTGAAAAGATTCCCGGTGATGGCAATACCGTCGATAAGCCTGAACTTCTTTCCCTCCTCTCTTTTTCGTGGCAGGTAGGTTACATCGGTTTCGCCGTAGGTGGTATCTCTTCCCCTCAATGCCTTGAGCATCAGTTCAGTCTCAAAGCCGAAGCCTTTCTCCTTCAGGTTCAGCTTCCGGTAGAGAACCTTGCTGAAAAGCTTGTAGCCGCAGGTGAGATCTGTTATCTTCCTTCCGGTCATCCGGGAGGCTGTGAACGAGATCAGCCTGTTGACGATGACGGCGGGGGTGGCATGACCCTGGTAACGTCTGCCGGTCCTGAACCTCGTGCCACTCACGATATCTTTCTTCGCCTCATAATACTCCTTCAGCAGCGCCGGTATATACGCGGGGTCAAGCTCCAGGTCGGCATCCTGCACAAGTATGGTATCACCTTTTGCTTCATCCACCCCTGCAGCTACCGCAGCTCCCTTACCGGCGTTGAGGGTGAGTCTGATCACCCTTATATCCGAGGATTCACTGCTGAATCTCTCTGCTAAACGGGCCGAATCATCCGTTGAGCAGTCGTCAACGACTATCACCTCATACTGACTGACGAAGCCAGGCATCACGGTATCGATGACCCTCTCCAGAGTCGGGGTGATGACACCGGCTTCGTTGTACATAGGGATGATTATGCTCAGGTACAAGGTTGGCAGATGAGGTTAGAAGGTTAAAGTTAGTATAGAAATGCAATCAGGCAATAGGCAATAG
>CAZFIF010000051.1:0-14357 GCA_964519065.1 uncultured Rikenella sp. | reverse complement strand
CAATAGCTGAGCCGAGACCGGAACTGAAGCCTCACGCCCCGAGGATTGAGAAGATTTATATTCCCAAGGAGATGATTGGTGCTGTTATCGGTCCCGGAGGAAAGATCATCCAGGATATACAGGCAACAACGGGAGCCACCATCGTCATAGAGGAGACCAACGGTCAGGGGATGGTAGATGTCTTCGGTGAGAATTATGAAGTGATAAGGGCAGCCCTTGACAGGATCAATGCGATATGTGCAGTTCCTGAGGTTGGCAAGGTCTATACAGGCAAGGTGAAGACCATCACCCAGTTCGGAGCTTTTGTGGAGATACTTCCAAATAAGGATGGCCTTCTCCATATTTCGGAGATGGACTGGAAGAAGGTGGGCACCGTTGAGGAGCTCTTCAAGGAGGGTGACATGGTTGAGGTACAGCTGATAGAGGTTGATCAGAAGACCGGTAAGCTGAGACTATCACGCAAACCCCTCATACCGAAGCCCGAAGGTTACGTCGAGCCTCCCAAGCGCGAACATTCCGAAAGAAGGGAGTATCACGGCTCACGCGAAGGTGGCAGGGGCGGTCATGACCGCGATCGCGGCGACCGTCGCTCGCACGACCGCAGGAAGGATGACAACAGGTAATTGCCTGTACTGAAATAAACAAGTCGATGCCCCTCACCGGGAATCGCCGGCAATTAAAAGGAGAGACACACGGTTTGTGCTCTCCTTTTGTATTGTTATGTGGCCTTCAAATGCTATTTTTGATAATGATTGCAACGGAAAACCAATGGAGGCCGTAAGGTACAACTACATCGTCATCGAGGGTAATATAGGCGCAGGAAAGACCACCCTGGCCTCAATGATCGCCAAAGACCACAACGCCAAGCTGATCCTTGAGCGTTTTGCCGATAACCCGTTTCTGCCAAAATTCTACAAAGACCCATCACGATACTCCTTCCCCCTGGAACTGTCATTCCTGGCTGACAGATACCGGCAGCTTAAGGAGGAGCTTGTTGAACAGGACCTCTTTGTGAACTTCACACTCTCCGATTACTACTTCATGAAGTCACTCGTCTTCTCGTCAAAAACCCTCGAGAAGGATGAGTTCAACCTCTACAGGCAGATATTTTATATAATATACAGCTCGCTGCCAAAGCCTGATCTCTATGTCTACCTGCACGTGCCGACGGAAAGACTCCTGAAAAACATTGCAATGAGAGGAAGAGAATATGAGAAAAACATCACCGCCGAATATCTCACGGGAATCCAGGAGAGCTATTTTAATTTCTTCAGGCAGAATCCCGACAACAAATATCTTGTACTCGATATCGCAAACATCGATTTTGTCGCTAACAGTGAAGATTATGCCAGAATAACCGAAATGATCTTCCATGAGCCTCTGAAACAGGGCATCAATCTGCGCAATTTCTGATTTTTTAATCTCAGAATTGCAGTTAATGACTAAAAATTATCTTAAATTTGCAACCAAATCAGAAATAATCGTATAATTGTTATTACATCACAGAAACTGATCGCAACTAATAAAAAGCAAATTATGAAAAATTTCACCAGACTTTTTGTCATTCTGCTTGCTGCTGTTCTAATGTCAGGCTGCAGCAGTCTTGAGAAGATGAAGAAGAACGCCAATCTTGTCAATTACGAGATTACTCCCCAGGTCCTTGAGACTCACGGAGGTATTGTTGCCGCTCAGGTAAAAGCCACCTATCCTGAGAAGTACTTTGACAAGAAAACCACACTGAAGATCACCCCTGTTCTTACTTATGAAGGTGGTGAGACAGTCTTTGATGAGCTGCTCTATGCTCAGGGTGAGCTTGTTCAGGCAAATAACAAGACGGTCAGCTGGACTGGCGGTAACATCAGCTGGTCAGGTGACGTCGACTACATACCTGAGATGAAGGTGTCAGAATTCATGCTTCGCGTAGAGGCTTCCAAAAAAGACAAAACACTGGCCTTTGATCCCATAAAACTGGCTGACGGCGTGATCGCCACCTCCACACTGGCTGAAGACCATGCCAAGCCTATCGTGCTTAAAGACAAATATCAGCGTATAGTTCCCGAGCAGAAGATGGCTGACATTCTCTATATCATCAACAGATCTGACATCAGGTCGAGCGAGTTGAAATCAGAGGATATCCAGGCACTGAAAGATTATATTGCTCTTGTGATGCAGAATGAGAGAATGGCAGTGAAGGGCGTTACAGCCAGTTCATATGCATCTCCCGACGGTCCTCTCACACTCAATGAGAGACTGGCAGAGCAGAGGGGCAAGGCTGCCGAGAAGTATCTTAAGAAAGAGTACGGAAAGGTTCCCGAGCTTGCACAGTTCTTTTCAACAAAGACAACCCCGGAAGACTGGGACGGCTTCAAGACACTCGTTCAGGAGTCTTCAATAGCCGACAAGGAGCTTATCCTGAGAGTGCTCTCCATGTACCAGGATCCCGTGGTCCGCGAACAGGAGATCAAGAATATGTCAGCTGCCTATGAGGCTCTGGCTGATGAGATCCTTCCCCAGCTCAGGAGATCGAAGTTCACCGTTGACGTTGACCTGATAGGTCTCAGCGACGAAGAAATACTCGCTGCAATAAATGGTGATGCCTCCGTTCTCAGCCTCGAGCAGCTTCTCTATGCCGCAACTCTTACCGAAGATGTGAACGAGATGCTGAAGTATTACAAGATGGCTGCTGAGAAGGAACCCAAGTGCCTGAGGGCATGGAACAACATTGGATGGGCTTACCTGAATATGGGCAAGGCCGATGAGGCTATGGAAGCCCTTGAGAAGGCCAAGGCTATCAAGAATGACGACAATGTTAAGAACAACATGGGCTTCGCAGAACTGCTGAAGGGCGACTACAAGGCCGCTGCAGAGTATTTCAATTCGATGACAGCCGCCACCCCGGAGTCGAAGTTCGGACTTGGCACCATCGCCATCCATGAAGGCAGGTATGACCAGGCAGTCAACTTCCTCGGAGACGAGCCCTCAATGAACCTGGCTCTTGCACAGCTCCTCAAGGGAGATGTCAACAAGGCACAAACGACCATGGCATCTGTTCCTCCTTGCAAGTGCGGTGCTCCTTCATACCTCAAGGCTGTCATTGCAGCACGCAATGACAACAAGGACGGTGTGATAAACGGACTCCGTGAAGCTATCGGATACAACAGCGACTGGAAGAACTATGCAATGACCGACCTCGAATTTGCAAAATACTTCCTCGATGATGCATTCATCGCAGTGACAAAGTAATAAAGCATCAGCTTGAACATAAGACCCCGCCTGCAGAGATGCAGGCGGGGTTGTTTTTTTGGTGACGACAGGGTCAGCAGGGAAGGATGCAGACAGGTTGACTACCTGTTGCGGTTGACCCTGCCAGAAAGCTCCCAGAGGACAATCCCGGCACTGACAGCCACGTTGAATGAATGCTTCGTACCGAACTGGGGGATCTCTATACAGCTGTCCGACATCTCAACCACCTCCTCGCTGACACCCCTTATCTCATGCCCGAAAACCAGGGCATACTTCTCCCCCTCCCTGACCTCAAAGGCGTCAAGTGGCACAGCCTCGTCGGCCTGTTCTACAGAGATGATTCTGTAGCCTCTCTTCTTCAACTCCCCGGCTGCGGCGGCAGCACTATCCCAATACTTCCACTCCACTGACTCGGTGGCTCCCAGGGCAGTCTTGTGGATCTCACGGTGCGGCGGCGTGGCGGTGATGCCGCACAGCCATACAGCCTCAACAATAAAGGCATCTGCTGTCCGGAATATCGAACCTACATTGTTGAGACTCCTCACATTGTCGAGAACCACGATGAAGGGCGACTTCGATGAAGAGCGGAATTCATTCACACTCTTGCGGTTCAGCTCATCATTTGTCAGCTTCCTCATGAAAGAAAATTTTGACGAAAATAATTATAAAAATGAGTAAATTACATTCCTCAATCATGTGGCATCTCAAAGAACCGCATTTATCAGATAACTTGTCATGAACATTCACGAATACCAGGGTAAATCAATTCTTCAGTCTCACGGTGTACCGGTGCAGGAAGGGTTTGTAGCCGAAACTGCCGAGCAGGCTGTGCTTGTGGCAGAAGAGCTCAGGAAGAAATTCGGAACGGAGATCTTCGTCATCAAAGCACAGATTCATGCCGGAGGCCGGGGCAAGGGCGGGGGCGTCAAGATTGCACGGTCACCCGCTGAAGCCGCAGAGGTGGCATCACGGATGCTCGGCATGACGCTGGTGACACCCCAGACCGGCCCGGCAGGGAAACCGGTGAGGAAGGTGCTGATAGCACAGGATGTCTATTATGAAGGAGAATCAGATACCAGGGAGTTCTATATGTCTGTCCTGCTCGACCGCAAGAGGGGATCATATGTGTTCATGTATTCAACTGAAGGAGGAATGGATATTGAAGAGGTGGCAGAGAAGAAGCCGGAGGCTATCTTCACGGAGCCCGTGGATGCCACCTGCTGCCTGCATGACTTCCAGAAGCGAACCATAGCCTTTAACCTGGGGCTGCAGGGCAAAGCATTCAAGGAGATGACCCGTTTCCTCGGGGGACTGTGGGAGGCTTTCATCAGCTCAGACGCATCGCTCATCGAGATCAACCCTCTCCTCAAGACCAGTGACGACAGGATAGTGGCAGTAGACTGCAAGGTGACACTTGATGATAATGCCCTCTTCCGCCATCCTGATCTCGCTGCCATGCGCGACCTCCATGAGGAAGATCCCACCGAGGTGGAGGCTTCAGCGAGCAGTCTCAACTATGTCAAGCTCGACGGTGATGTCGGATGTATGGTCAACGGCGCAGGGCTGGCAATGGCAACGATGGACCTGATACAGCTCTCAGGCGGAAGACCGGCCAATTTCCTCGATGTGGGTGGCGGTGCCAATGCCACGACCGTGGAGGCCGGGTTCAGGATCATACTTAAAGACCCCAACGTCAAAGCCATACTGGTGAACATCTTCGGCGGCATCGTGAGGTGCGACCGGGTGGCAGCAGGAATTATAGAGGCATATAAAACCATCGGTAACATAACCGTGCCTGTCATCGTAAGGCTGCAGGGCACCAACGCCACCGAAGCCAGGGAGTTGATTGACGGTTCCGGACTGAAGGTCATAGCTGCCTCCACATTCACCGATGCAGCCGAAAAGGTTCGGAGTGCGCTGAGTTGAAAGGAACCGCAATCCTGCCGGTTTTCATGAACCTGCTCTGCCAGCGCGCCAGCGGGAGCTGGCAGTTGCCACAGTTTACAAGATGACACACCAATACGCAGACCTGATCATACCTGTTGCCCTTGCCGGCACCTATACCTACCTGATACCGCCGGCGATGAGGGGAGAGGTACGCCGCGGAAGCCTGGTGACCGCACCTTTCGGACAGAGCAGGAATACCACGGGACTGGTGGTCAGGCTGCATGACACTCCGCCGGAGGGGTTCACCCCCAGGGAGATAGCTGAGCTCTTTGCTGATGAGGCCTGCATTCACGAACGACTTGCAGATTTTATCCTTTGGATAGCGGATTACTACATGGCATACCCGGGAGAGGTGATGAAGGCAGCCATCCCCTCTGCCGATGACCTTCCGGGCCGTGGCTCGGCAAAAAGGAGAGGCAGCAGGAAGAAGGCGTATGCCGGTGAGGTGATCATGCCGGCACCGTTGAGCCCCGTACAGGAGAAGGTATACGGCATAATAAAGGAGCTCTATCATGAACATGACGTTGTACTCCTCCACGGGGTCACCTCCAGCGGCAAGACGGAGATCTACATCCACATGATGCAGGAGCAGCTCGCCCAGGGCAGGCAGGTTCTCTATATGCTTCCCGAGATAGCCCTGACCACACAGATAATTGAAAGGTTGAAGAGGCATTTTGGTGACGATATAGGGGTGTTTCATTCGCGACTCACACCTGCAGCACGTCGCGATGTGTGGAGCAGCGTGCAGTCGGGTACCCTCAGGGCGGTGCTGGGCGTGCGCTCATCGCTCTTCCTGCCGTTCACCGACCTGGGGCTGATCATCGTTGACGAGGAGCATGACTCTTCATACAAGCAGTATGATCCGGCACCCCGCTATCATGCCCGCGACGCTGCCATGATGCTCTCAAGGATACATGGTGGCAAGACCCTGCTGGGATCGGCCACGCCGTCGCTGGAGAGCTATCATAATGCCACGGCCGGCAGGTACGGGCTGGCAGAGCTGATGACCCGCCACGGTGAGGTGCTGATGCCGGAGATGATCATCGCTGATACCCGCTACCCCGCAAGAAAAGGGAAGCCCCCCTCTCATTTCTCGCCGCGCCTTCTGGATGCCATTGCAGAGGCCCTCGGCAACGGTGAACAGGTGATACTGTTTCAGAACCGCAGGGGGTTCTCTCCATACCTGATGTGCCCCGACTGCGGATGGGTGCCCGGGTGTACCAACTGTTCCGTCAGTTATACCTACCATAAGAGCCTCGGACGCCTTGTGTGCCATTATTGCGGAAAAAGCGTCAGGCTGCCCTCTCTCTGCCCTGAATGCGGTTCGGAAACACTATCCACCAGGGGATTCGGCACCGAGAGGATAGAGGAGGAGATCAGGCTCCTCTTCCCGTCAGCCACGGTCTCGAGGATGGATCAGGATACCACGAGGAGGCGTACCGCCTCCGCCTCGATACTCTCAGACTTTGCCGCAGGAAAGACCGACATACTCATTGGTACCCAGATGATCTCCAAGGGGCTCGACTTCGAGAGACTTACCGTGGTGGGTATCCTCGACGCCGATAACATGATGCACTTTCCCGACTTCAGGGCCTTTGAACGCAGCTTTCAGCTGATGGAGCAGGTGAGCGGCAGGGCAGGACGACGGACGCGCCAGGGCAGGGTTATCATACAGACGGCAGACCCTAACCATATCATTCTGCGTCAGGTGCTGAAACATGATTACAAGACGATGTGTGCCACACAGCTTGAAGAGCGTTCGCTCTTCGGTTACCCTCCGTTCACAAAGATCATCAGGATATTTATCAGGCACCGTGATCCCGAAGAGCTCGATGCCTCCTCGGCCAGGCTGGCCGGGGTGCTGCGCCGTCACCTTGGCGGCCATGTGCTGGGTCCTGAATTCCCGGCAGTAAGACAGGTGCAGAAATGGTACATAAAGACAATCATGGTCAAGATAGGAATCACTCTCTCTCCTGCGCGGGTGAAAGAGGTCATCCGCAAAGCGTTGGAGGATGAGCTGCGGATGCCGAGGAGTGGTCTGCTGCGTATTCACGCCGATGTGGATCCGCAGTGACGGGAGCAGCACATCCGGTTAAAATATTAAATTTACAGGCTCAACGTCCCGCCTTACAGAACGTGGCGGCAATATAGGAGATAAAAAACCTGTACCGTATGAAAATTCAAATCCTGATATTGATCACTGCTGCCTTACTTGCTGCCGTTGCCGCCTGTGGTCCCGCACCCGTGGAGGACGCTATGCCAGGCCCTGCCGACCTGGCATCGCCACTGATGGGCACAGACTCAGAATACCTTCTGTCGCACGGTAACACCTACCCTGCGGTGGCACTGCCATGGGGCATGAACTTCTGGACTCCGCAGACACGTAAGAACGGAGATGGCTGGGCATATACTTATGATGATCACAAGATCGTGGGCATCAAGCAGACACATCAGCCCAGCCCCTGGATCAATGACTACGCAGCCTTCTCACTGATGCCTGTCAACGGGGGCAGCCGGATCACAGAAGATGAGCGTGCCTCCTGGTTCTCCCACAAATCGGAGGAGTCGCACCCCTACCTGTACAGCGTCTACCTCGCCGACTGGGATATTACTGCCGGGGTGACACCTACCGAGAGATCTGCACTCTTCCGGTTCACCTTCCCTGAGAGCGACTCCTCCGCGGTGGTTATTGATGCCTATCCGGGAGGATCGATGGTCAGATTCATCCCTGAAAAGAACCGGGTCATAGGTTACTGCCGCAATAATCACGGAGGCGTGCCTGATAACTTCCACAACTGGTTTGTAATCGACTTTGACAGGGAGTTTGATTTCTACTCCTCGTGGGTTGACGGCACACTTACGGCCGGCAGGGCCAGCGGCGAGGGCGGTCATGCCATCGCTGTGGCAGGCTTCCGCACGCAAAGGGGAGATACAGTGACTGCAAGGGTGGCATCCTCATTCATATCCCCGGAACAGGCACTCCTCAACCTTGAACGTGAGACCGGCGGACGCACCTTCGATGCGGTGTGCAATGCAGCCAGGGAGAGATGGAACAGGGAACTGGGAAGGATAAAGGTGGAGGGGGGTGATGACGATATGATACGTACCTTCTATTCTGCACTGTACCGCACGCTTCTCTTCCCCAGGATGTTTTTTGAATATGACCGCGACAGCACCATTGTGCATTACAGTCCCTACAACGGCATGGTTTTGCCGGGCAGGCTCTTCACCGACAACGGCTTCTGGGATACCTTCAGGGCGGCCATGCCCCTGCTGACGCTTCTCTATCCGGAGGTGAGCTCGCACATCATGGAGGGGCTGGTGAATACATACCTTGAGAGCGGTTGGCTGCCTGAATGGGCCAGCCCGGGCCACCGCGACTGCATGATAGGGAGCAACTCCGCTTCCATTATCGCTGACGCCTACCTGAAAGGCATAAGGGGTTTTGAGATCGATACCCTGTGGCAGGCGCTGGTGAAGAACACCAGGGGACATGGTCCTGTGCATTCCGTTGGCAGATACGGGGCGGAATACTACAACAGCCTGGGATATGTGCCGTATGATGCAGGCATCAATGAGAATGTGGCACGCACCCTCGAGTATGCCTATGCCGACTGGTGCCTGTGGCGGCTGGCGACAGAGCTCGGCAGGCCGCAGGAGGAGGCTGACCTCTTCCTGCAACGCTCACAGAACTACCGGAATGTGTTTGACACCGAAAGAAAGCTGATGAGAGGCAGAAACCTCGACGGCACCTTCCAGTCGCCCTTCAGCCCCTACAAATGGGGTGATGCCTTTACTGAGGGCAACAGCTGGCACTATACATGGAGTGTGTTCCATGATGTGGCAGGACTGGCAGAGCTGATGGGAGGGACCCAGATGATGGCCCGGATGCTCGACTCTGTCTTCATCGTACCGCCCCTGTTCGACGACTCCTACTATGGCTTTCCCATACATGAGATAAGGGAGATGCAGGTGATGAACATGGGCAACTATGCCCACGGCAACCAGCCGGTTCAGCATATGATATACCTCTATAACTACACTCCCGAACCCTGGAAGGCACAGATGAGGGTCAGGGAGGTGATGGACAAGCTCTACAACTATACCCCTGACGGTTACTGCGGCGACGAGGACAACGGCCAGACTTCGGCGTGGTATGTCTTCAGCGCACTGGGCTTCTACCCTGTGGCCCCGGGTACCGGGGAGTATGTCCTGGGCTCACCACTCTTCAGGAAGGCTACGGTCACCCTGGAGGACGGGAGCAAGCTGGTGATCCGGGCACCGGAAAACAGCAGTGAAAATGTTTTTGTAGATATGGTTACCCTGAACAGGAAGAGGGTAGATGTCAACTATGTCACCCACTCACAGCTCAAATCAGGAGGGACTCTTAAGTTCCGGATGAGCTCCGTCCCTGACATGGAGAGGGGCGCTTCCCCAGGCTCCTATCCCTACTCCTTCAGTTCAAACAGACAATCACGATAAACAAACTTTTAATCATGTCAAAAATAAACCTGTCAGGTATTTTCCCTCCTCTGCCCGCATCGTTTGATGAAGAGGAGAACCTCTATCCCGAAAAGATAAGATCAAATATTCAAGGCCTTTCCCGATATGACCTGAGAGGTATACTGGTGCTTGGTTCCAACGGTGAGCAGGTCATGCTCTCCGAGTCTGAAAAGCATGAGGCGGTGGCTGCTGCCAGGGAGGCAATGCCGCCGGGCAGGTTGCTTCTCGCCGGCACCGGAGGGCAGTCGACACGCGAAACTATCAGGCTCACCAGGGATGCAGCCTCGGCAGGTGCTGACGCTGTGCTGGTGATCTGCCCCTCATACTACAGGGGACAGATGACGGAACAGGCACTGGTGAAGCACTATCATGCTGTAGCTGATGCCTCACCCGTGCCGGTTGTGGTCTACAATATGCCGGCCAACACCGGCATCGATATGACCGCTCAGGCCATCATACAGATGGCGAGCCATCCCAACATCATCGGGATGAAGGAATCGGGAGGCAATGTTGTCAAGATGGGGGAGGTCCTCAACGCCACAGCGGGCGATTTTCAGGTATTGGCAGGCGGGGCAGGGTTCCTGCTTCCGGCGCTTGCCACAGGTGCGGCAGGGGGAATCCTTGCCCTGGCAAACATCGCACCGGCACACTGCCTTGAAATCTATAAGTCATTTTATGCAGGCGATATGGAGCATGCCAGGAGTCTGCAGCATGCCGCCATCGCTCTCAATGCTGCCGTCACCTCCCGGTGGGGCGTCCCTGCCCTGAAGGCAGCGATGGATCATCTCGGGTTGTATGGCGGGCCGGTGCGCAGACCCCTGCTGCCCGTCAGCGGGGAGGTCAGGCAGGAGATTATTGACATGGTGAACGATAACAGAGTAATGGCATTCAAGAACATTTAACAGATAATGATATGAAGGGAAGAAAACTATTAATGATACCCGGGCCGATAGAATTTGAACCGGCAGTGATGCAGGCAGTGGGGATGGCTACCACAAGCCATGTGGCTCCCGATTTTATTGAATCATTCGGCCACTCCCTTGAGATGATGAGGGAGGTGTGGCTGGCACCGTCAGGACAGCCTTTTATTATGGCTGGCACAGGAACACTGGCCATGGATATGGCAGGGTCCAACCTGGTGGAACCCGGCGACAGGGCACTGGTGGTCTCCACAGGATATTTCGGGGTGAGATATGCCGAATTGCTGAAGAGATATGGTGCCGACGTCACACTGCTCAAGGCTCCTGCCGGAGATGTGGTGAAGCCGCAGGAGATAGAGGCAGAGCTGAAGAAGAGGCAGTATAAGGTAATGACCTTTACCCATGTAGACACATCCACGGCCGTCAGGGTAGAGCCGGAACCTATGGGCAGACTGGGAGAGAAATATGGTGTTCTGACCATCCTTGACGGTGTCTGTTCCGTTGCCGGCGAGGAGATACGGCAGGAGGAGTGGAAGATCGATCTGGTGCTGACGGCATCACAGAAGGCTGTGGGCGTGCCACCGGGACTGGCATTGATGGTTGTCTCGGAGAGAGCGATGCAGGCCTGGAGGGAGAGAAAGAGCCCGGCAGGGAGCTACTACTGCGACTGGAACAACTGGCTGCCGGTCATGAAAGCATACGAGGAACGCCGTCCTGCTTATTTTGGCACTCCGGCAGTAAACCTGGTATGGGGGCTTGAAGTAAGCCTCGGGCTGATACTGAAAGAGGGAATGGAGGAGAGATTCAGAAGACATAAACGTATCGGGAAGATGTTCCGGGAGGCTATGAAGAGTCTGGAGCTGAAAATGATACCCGTCAGTGATGATGTAAGCGCAAACACACTGTCTGCCATATTGTACCCCGGGGGTGTAACGGCAGCTGACTTTATGAGATCGATAAGCACCTCTGATGTGATACTTGCCGGCGGATTGTTGCCGGAACTGAAAGATAAATATTTCCGCGTCGGCCACATGGGCGCGGTGACTGCCGGGGACATACTAGCAACGGCCTCCTCTGTTGAGCGGGCACTTAAAGAGTGCGGATATGTCACCGGATAATAGTTATTCAGGCATAATAAATCATTAAAAAACCAACTGTCATGTCACTTACGGAAAAAATCGCTGCTGACCTGATGGCAGCCATGAAGGCAAAGGATACACTGGCCCTTGATGCATTGCGTGCTGCCAAAACAGCCTTTATCATTGCAAGGACAGAGAGAGGATCCGGAGCTGTTCTGAGTGCCGAGGAGGAGATTAAGATAATTCATAAACTTGTGAAGCAGAGAAAGGAATCTGCTGCCATCTACAGGGAACAGAAGAGGCCTGATCTTTATGAAAAGGAGGAGAACGAGGCAGCAGTACTGGAAAAATACCTGCCTGCAAAGATCAGCGATGAAGAGCTTGAAAATGCCCTGAAGGCGATCATTGCCCGCGTGGGAGCCCAAACGGCGTCAGACATGGGTAAGGTCATGGGCGTCGCTGCGAAAGAACTGGCGGGCAAGGCAGACGGACGGGAAATATCGGCAAAGGTAAAGCAGCTGCTGGGCTGACCCGGAGAGCAAGAGATCAGCTGTTACCAGCCTCGGGGTAGTTCCTGTCATTTTCAAGTATACTCAATATCTTCCTGCGCCTGTCAACAAGATCGGTCAGCTCAATCAGCATGTCGGCATTGACCAGCCGGGCCATGGGGAAAACATACTTTTCGGTCTGATCAAGATAGTCTGAGATCTTCTGTTCCGACTGGATATCACGGTGCAGATCGGTGAGATTGCTTATCCTGTCGGCACATTTGAGCAGGTGGGCATTTCCTGATCCCTTTTCCAGCACACGCTGAAGATACTGCTCCTTGGTCTCATCCTTCCTCCTGGTCACTTCCAGAACAAGGTCAACCACCGCCGGGCCTTCACCGTCTATCCATCTGATCTCATCAATCTGGGTCTCGGGCATGTCTTCAAGCAGGTCATGAAGCAGAGAGGCCTTGAGGAGCACGCTGTTGGAGTAGAACTTATAGTCCAGCAGGATCCCCAGGGTAGAAAAGCAATGCCGGAACTGGTTGCCGCCTACAGCTCTCTGAACGCTTATCAGAGCTGTTGCTTTGAGTATATACGGTGCCAGCACAAGATTCTTCAGACTTTCAAGTGACGTCATAGGTGTCAGATTAACACTTTAAAAGTATGGAATCATCATTATCAGGCGGTCTCCGGCAACCTGCTACTTATAAACACTGTTTCCACAATATCAACAGTACGCCTTACAGGGGGGGATGTCAGAATTCAACTGTCAATGAATTTTTCTCCACTCCAAGAGCTGCCAGCTGTTTTTTAACGGCATTCATCATGGGCGGGGGTCCGCATAGGTAAAACCTTGAGTTGAAGTCACCAGTATTGGCCCGTAAAAATTCCTCGCTGATCATTCCGTGGTAGTAATCCGGATGTTCCTCATCTGAGAGAATATTTATAAAATCCGATCCCAGGAGTTCCCCCAGCTCTTTTTCCATGATTATATCGGCTTTTGTCTTGTTGGCGAAGATCAGCCTGTTGCCGCTGAGCTGGTTTTTGGTTTTCAGGTCCCTGAAGATTGACACAAAAGGAGTAATGCCCGCCCCGCCCGCTATAAAGGTTCCGGGCCCTTTATATGAAATGGCACCCCACGCATTTCTTATGATAAGTCCATCGCCTGGTGCGAGCTTATCAATTTCGTTCGTTACCCCTTTGTGCGAGGGATATATTTTAATGATAAACTCAAGATAAGGATCATGATTTAACCCCGTAAAAGTGAAGGGTCTCTTTTTGTTCTTCTGCTCCGGGGTATTAACTGATACATCTGTAGCCTGACCTGGTACAAATGAATAACCTGCCGGCTTCTCAACCTGTAAAATTCTTACATCATGAGTCAGGTTTCCTGTGCTGATAATTTTAACTGTGTGTTCCTCCATTTGTCCGCTATATCAATAATCAACAAAACGGAGCAGAGAATTGTTTAACATTACGGTGAGTCTAACCGTGAGTGTTTGGTCTATCTTTGCATCCTAATTCAAAGGTACAATTTTAAATGTCTGAAGGGAAATTGAAAGATACCGGTAGCGGTCTGAAGGATCTTGGCAAGTTATACAGGTTCCTCAAGCCCTATGTCTGGTTATTCATCCTCGGGATGTTTTGCCTGCTTATGTCCACCGGTGCGAGCCTGATGTTTCCCAAGCTCCTGGGCGATATGGTTGATCTGGGTACCAAAGGCAGGATGATGGAGGAGATAACCAGGACGGGGCTTATCCTGATGGCTATTCTTGTCGCCCAGGCTCTGTTTGGATATACCAGGACCAGGCTGTTTGTAGTTGTGACAGAGAAAACCCTGGCTTCCATCAGGCAGCATATTTACGATCACCTCATCAAACTGCCAATGTCATTCTTCTCCGCAAGAAGGGTGGGGGAGCTTAACAGCCGGATCTCATCTGACATAGCGTTGCTGCAGGATACGCTAACATATACCCTTGCGGATCTTATTTCGCAGGTAATTGTCATCATCGGTGGCATAACACTGATGGCCATCAGCTCTTTTCAGCTGACGCTATTCACGCTGGCCATCGTGCCGGCCATATCACTCCTGGCTTTTTTCTCCGGCAGGGCCATTCGACGGTATTCGAAAAAAGCCCAGGCTTTTGTTGCGGAATCAAACACCATAGTGGAGG
>CAZFIF010000050.1:0-14389 GCA_964519065.1 uncultured Rikenella sp. | reverse complement strand
CCCCTGCAGGCTGGCTGCTCACTAAAATGACCCACCGGGTCATTTATTGACGCTCACCCCTCTACTGACTACTTCCCATTGCCTAGAACGATTGCATCTCATACAGCTTCCTGTAGATGCTGCCCGGGTTTCGCATCAGCTCCTCATGGGTACCGCACTCGGCTATCCGCCCCTCCTCCACCACCACAATCACATCGGCATACTGAACGGTGGAGAGGCGGTGAGCTATCACCACCGATGTGCGGTTCTGCATCAGCTTAAGCATGGCATCCTGTACCAGGCGCTCCGACTCGGTGTCGAGGGCCGAGGTAGCTTCGTCAAGTATGAGTATCGGCGGGTTGGCCATGATGGCCCTGGCGATGCTTATCCTCTGCCGCTGCCCGCCGCTGAGTCTGTTGCCTCCCTCGCCAACGGTGTACTGGTACCCCTCCGGCGATTCACTGATAAAATCGTGAGCATTGGCTATGGTGGCTGCCCTGACCACGCTGGGCCCGTCAGCCTCCCCATTGATGGCAAAGGAGATGTTATTGTGAAAGGTGTCATTGAAGAGTATTGCCTGCTGGCTGACGATACCCATAAGGCTTCTCATATCCTTTATATTCAGATCCCTCACGTCGATGCCGTCAATCAGCACCGCTCCCCTGTCGGGATCGATGAATCGCGGTATCAGGTCTACCAGCGTGGACTTGCCTCCTCCCGAACGGCCAACGACCGCCACCGTCTGACCCTTTTTAATAGTGAGGGAGATATCCTTCAGCACCGGCTCATGGTCATAGGCAAACCAGACATTCCTGAACTCGATGCTGTCACTGAACTCAATGATCCTCTTCGCGTCCGGTTTCTGGGTTATCGTCTCGCCCGCGTCAATGACCTGGTTGACCCTGTCGATGGAGGCCATGCCCCTCTGTATGTTGAACCAGGCGGTGGAGATGGCCTTGGCCGGCTGGATGATCTGTGAGAAGACCACCACAAAGGCTATGAGCCTGTCGGGCGAGAGGTTATCAGCTCCCTTCAGCGCCAGTATACCTCCATAATAAATCACTATCAGCAGTACCACTGTTGCCAGGAACTCGCTCACCGGGTGAGCCAGGTAAGCCTTTCTTATCACCCTGCGAAAGATACGGGCATATTTCTCATTGGCAGCCCGGAACTGCCCTGTCATCTTCTCCTCAGCGTTGAATCCCTTTATGATGCGAAGCCCTGTCAGTGTCTCCTCCACCACCGACAGCAACCTGCCCAGGGCCTGCTGTCCCCTGAACGAGGCGCTCTTGAGAGTACGGCTGATACGGGCTATAGCCCACCCGCTGAGAGGCAGCAACAGCAGGGCGAAGAGGGTGAGCTGCGGGCTGGTGACCACCAGGTAGATCACGAAGATGATCACCGTGAACGGGTCGCGGAACAGCATCGAGAGGGATGACATCACGGAGATCTCTATCTCCTGCACATCATTGGAAACCCTGGTCATAATGTCTCCCTTGCGCGCCTCGGAGAAATATGAGAGCGGGAGTCTCAGTATCTTGTCGTATATTTTCTTGCGTACATCCCTGACAGTAAATGCCCTGAGGCTGGCCATGCAGTGGTTGGCCAGGAAGACCAGCAGGTTCTTGGTGAAGCTGGCGAGGGCGAAGATAATGACCACCACAAGCAGGGTCCTCATCTCCCCGTGTTTTTCTATCGATGATGAGAAAAACCAGTTGGCCCAGTCGTTTATGTAGCGCACCGAGAAAGAGAAAGCACCGGGATGAGCGGCATCAGTCACCCTTTTGAAAAGTATCTGAAGAAACGGTACTATCAGGGTAAAGGTGAACAGTGCGAAGAAGGCGCTCAGAATATTGTAGGCCATATTCTGAACCGCAAGCCATTTGTATGGCCTGAGGTACTGCAGAAGGATCCGTACGCTCTTCATGCCCTTGACTCAGAAACCGGTATAATTAAATGGAGTGACTGCCTTCATCTCCTCCTTCAGGGCCATGCTCACATCCAGACTGTCGATGAAGGCTCGGATATCCTCCCCGGTGATCTTTTCGTTGGTCCTGGTGAGTGCCTTCAGGGCCTCATAGGGTTCCGGATATCCCTCTCTCCGCAGAATGGTCTGCAGGGCTTCGGCCACCACCACCCAGTGCTCCTCCAGGTCACTGCTGATCCTGTCACGGTTGACAATCAGCTTTGAAAGTCCCTTCCTGATCGATTTCCATGCTATCAGTGAGTGTGCCATGGCGACGCCCACATTGCGTATCACCGTTGAGTCAGTCAGGTCGCGCTGCAGCCGTGAGACCGGCAGCTTAGCCGACAGGTGGCTGAGCAGTGCAGATGCCACTCCCAGGTTACCCTCGCCATTTTCAAAGTCGATGGGATTGATCTTATGCGGCATGGCCGAGGAGCCCACCTCTCCGCTGACGATGGTCTGCTTGAAATAGTCGAGGGAGATATAGCTCCACATATCCCTGCAGAGATCGGTAAGGATGGTGTTTATTCGCCTGAGGCTGTCGAACAGTGCTGCCATCCCGTCATAATGCTCTATCTGCGTCGTTGTCTTCTGTCGCTCCAGTCCCAGCCTCCCGGTGAGGAAGCTCTCTGCGAAGCCAATCCAGTCTACGTAAGGATAGGCGACCCTATGGGCATTGAGGTTTCCTGTTGCGCCGCCGAATTTGCCGCTGTACCTGGCACTCATCAGGGTGACCATCTCATCATCGAGTCTCTCCCTGAACACCGCTATCTCCTTGCCCAGCCTGGTTGGTGTTGCGGGCTGTCCGTGCGTGCGTGCCAGCATGGGAATCTGATCCCAGTCGGCGGACAGGGATGCAAGGGCATCGCGCACAGAGACCAGCATAGGAATCATCACCTCCTTCATTGCGTCCCTCAAGGCCATCGGGATGGCGGTGTTATTGATATCCTGTGAGGTAAGGCCGAAATGCACAAACTCAGCCCACCGTTCCAACCCCATTGAGACAGCCTTCTCCTTCACGAAGTACTCGACAGCCTTGACGTCATGATTGGTGACCTTTTCCTTCTCCTTGACGGATACGGCATCGGCAACGGTGAAATCACGGCAGAGGGACCTCAGCAGCTCTCCCTTATCTTCGGGAAAGCCCTCGAACTGGGGAAGGGAGGCCTGTGACAGGGCAACAAAATACTCCGCCTCGACCGTAACGCGATAGCGTATGAGCCCGAATTCAGAGAAGAATGGGATCAGCTCCGTAACCCGCTCACCGTAGCGGCCATCAACCGGTGAAATAGCCTTCAAACGGTCCATATTACTGTTTCCTCACCGTGAATAAATGTAAGAATCAAAAAACAAAAATACTATTTTGTACTGGTGTAAAAAAATTGAACCTTTGTATTTCTCTGCAGAGGGATAAAACAGGATGGAAAAAGTAAGGGTTTCGGCAGTAAGGTATATCAACAGTTATCCTTTCATGATTGGCCTTCGCGATGGGGAGGTGTCATCCATGATTGACCTGGGTGTATGCCATCCCTCCGAATGTGCTGACAGGCTCATTGCCGGTGAGAGCGATCTCGGACTGATACCGGTTGCGATGCTGGCTTCCATGGAGGAGTATCACCTTGTCGGCGACTACTGCCTGAGCACAAATGGCGAGGTGCGTACCGTGCTGCTTGTAAGCAACACCCTGTTTGAGAATATAATTACAATATACCTCGATTTCCGGTCGCGGAGTTCTGTCGCGCTCTGCCGTATCCTCGCAGCCAGGTTCTGGCACCGCGAGTTTGAGTGGAGGCCCACGGATGAATCGTTTGATATCAAGGCCATGACAGAGGGCGAAGGTGCCGTCATGATCGGCGACCGCTGCTTTGAGTATGCGCGTTTCTTCTCCCTGAGGCTTGACCTTGGCCTTGAATGGAAGAGGTTCACAGGACTGCCCTTTGTCTTTGCCTGCTGGGTCTCTGCCAGAAAGCTGCCGGAAGAGTTTACCGCGCTTTTCAACAAGGCCCTCGGCGAGGGTCTGGAGCGCAGAAATGAAGCTGTGTCACTGCTTGAAAAAGACTCGGCTGCATCACCGGAGGAGGTCATTTACTATCTCAACCACAATATCGACTTCAGGCTCGACGACCGGAAGCGCGAGTCGCTGTCAGCCTTTGTCGCTCTCATTAAAGAACTAAAGCTAAATACATGAAGAGAATTACCGTCACAGTCACCCTTCTGCTGTTAATCGCCTTTGCTGCTTCAACAGGCATGAAGGCTCAGTCGGGACCCGACACCACCACCCTTGTGTACAAGGTTAAGATAGACAAGATGATAGCGGCGCCGCTGTGGCGCAGTGTCAAGAAGAGTTTCGTGGAGGCTGATTCGCTCAATGCCGACTTCATGCTGCTGCACATGAACACATACGGTGGTCAGGTCGATATTGCCGATTCGATGCGCACACTGATTCTCAACCACCGTATTCCGGTGCTGGTCTTCATTGACAACCAGGCCATCTCTGCCGGCGCCCTGATAGCCATCGCTGCTGACAGCATCTACATGAGGCCCGGCGCCAGCATCGGCGCCGCCACCGTGGTAGACCAGACAGGGCAGAAGATGCCCGACAAGTACCAGTCGTTCATGCGTGGCATGATGAGGGCCACGGCAGAGGCACACGGCAAAAAGCCAGTGGTGAAGGAGGGCGATACTACCTGGGTATGGCACCGCGATCCGGAGATAGCCCAGGCGATGGTTGACCCCTCGATAGTGCTGAAGGGCATCGTTGATACCGGACAGGTACTGACCTTCACCGCGCTGGAAGCCATCCGGTACGGCTTCTGCGAAGGAGAGGCTGAAAGTATTGAAGAGGTGATGGAGATGGCCGGCATCAAGCGCTACAACATCAAAGAGCTTGAACTCTCGGCTGTGGACAGGATGATAATGTTTCTTGTAAACCCGGTTGTATCAGGACTTCTCATCATGCTGATCATAGGAGGCATTTATTTCGAGCTGCAGTCGCCCGGGGTGGGCTTTCCGCTGGCTGCGGCAGCGGTGGCTGCACTGCTCTATTTCGCCCCTATGTATCTCGAGGGCGCCGCTGAGAACTGGCATCTCATCATCTTTGTCCTGGGCATCATACTGGTGCTGCTTGAGATATTTGCCTTCCCGGGCTTCGGGGTCACCGGCGTGCTGGGAGTGATAGGTATAGTCACGGGGCTGGCGTTTGTCATGATTGACAAGATAGTGTTCAGGTTCGGTCCCACGACTGACGGCATCAGGGAGGTGCTGGCAGCCTTCGCAATCGTGGTGCTGGCTGCGTTTCTCTCATTCTTCCTGTCGCTGTGGCTCTCCAGGAAGCTCTTCTCACCCAACAGGCTCTTCGGCAGCCTGGCCCTGGAGACCTCGGTGAACCAGGCCGACGGTTTCGTCAGCTTTGATAAAGTGAAGCTTCATTCACTGGTGGGCAGCAACGGCACAGCCCACACTGTCCTCCGCCCGTCAGGCAAGGTGATGATTGACGGTGATGTCTATGCGGCTGTTGCAGAGACAGGCTTTATTACCAGGGGGACAGCTGTCACCGTCAGGAGAGAGGAACAGGGACAGCTCTATGTTGTGGAAGCAGGCAAAGCCTGAAGCGATGGACCCAATAACCGTAAGGCACTATCAGAGAGGTGACTTCCCCGCTATCATGAAGATATGGACAGCCACGGAACTGAGCAGGCCTGAGCGGGGCGACGACGAGGCTGCGGTGGAGCGCAGCATCGCGATCGGCGGAGTCATGCTGGTGATGTGCGAAGGCCCGGAAGAAGAGATAATAGGCACATCATGGATGACGTATGACGGCAGACGGCTGCACCTGCATCACTTTGGCATCACCCCCCGCCGCCAGGGCAGAGGCCTCTCCCACCTGTTGCTGGATGAGACACTGAAGGAGGTAAAAAGGAAGAGGTGCCAGGTTAAACTGGAGGTTCACAGGAGCAACGAGAAAGCCATAAAACTCTATATGCAGGGGGGATTTGAATACCTGGGTGATTATGACGTATATATCATCAGGGATGTTCAATCTATTGAAACATAAAATGTTAAAATAAGCTTAAAGAGATTTTAAAATATTCTTTTCCGGAATTTTTTAGTATCTTTGAAGAAACCTATCCAAGAGATAAACATGGCACGAACTATTACTTTTTCGCAATTGAGGAAGATCAAGGATCAGCTGCCTGACGGTAGCATCAGAAAGATAGCCGACAAGCTTGAGATGTCGGAGGAGACCGTCAGGAACTACTTCGGAGGCTGGAACTTTGACCGTGGGCAGAGTGCCGGGATCCACATTGAGAAAGGGCCCGAGGGGGGTATTGTCACCATAGAAGACACAACAGTGCTTGACCTTGCAGAGAGCATGCTGTCACGCTGATTCACCTTGCATGAGAAACCACAGAAAGCAAAAGTACTTACTTTTGCTTTTTTTGTATCCTGAAATTGAAAACGACATTATTAATGATGAAAACCACCCTCTCCCTTCTTCTTATCATGGTTGCTGCCCCGCTGGTGGCGCAGGATCAGACAGCACCTCCCCTGCTGAGGTATACTGAAAACCAGAGCCTGACATATGAAGAGGCCATCAGCTTCTATGCCGGGCTTGACAGCCTCTGGCCTGAGGCGACCCTGCTGGAGATGGGCATGACAGATGCAGGCAGACCCCTTCACCTGTTCATCATATCGGGCGACAGGGTCTTTGATCCGCAGGAGATACACAGAAAGGGAAAGAGCATTGTGCTCATCAACAACGGCATTCATCCCGGGGAGCCCGAAGGCATTGATGCCAGCGCACAGTTTGCTGCCGACATCCTCTCCGACAGCAACGGCATGAAGAGATACCTCCGCAACTGTGTGGTTGCCATAATACCGGTATACAATATAGGAGGCACTCTTGCCCGCAGTCCCTACTGGCGTATCAACCAGAACGGCCCCGAAGAGAAGGGTGCCAGGCGCAACAGCCGGTTCCTGGATCTGAACCGTGACTTTGTCAAGCAGGACTCCCGCAATGCAAGGGCTTTTGCGGAGATTTACCGTTACCTCGACCCCGATGTCTTCCTTGACACACACACCACCAACGGGTCTGACCACCAGTTTACGGTGACGCTCATTGCCACACAGCCCGAGAAGATGTATCCAGAAATGGAGCAGTTCTTCCGCAACGATATGCTGCCCGGTCTCTACGGCAGCATGATCACCAGGCACAACAATGAGATCGTCCCCTATGTCCAGTACACGGAGAGAGGTGAGATAAAGGCAATCATCGGTTTTGATGAGCACCCCTACTACTCAACGGGCTATTCCGCGCTCTTCAACTCCTTCGGCTTCATGACCGAAACGCTGGTATATAAACCCTACCCTCAAAGGGTTGAGGGTACACTGCAGTTTATCACCGAGCTGGTAAGGTACACGGCAGAGAACAGCAGTCAGATACTCCGGCTGAGGCAGGAGGCCCACCGGCGTACACTGTCGGCAAAGGAGTATGTGATCGACTGGGAGCAGGACTCCACGCGGTGGGACAGGGTACTCTTTCACGGCTACAGGTATGAGGAGGCCACCTCACCCATCACGGGCCGGAAGACAGGCATATACAACCATGACAGACCCTATACCGACACCATCAGGTACTATAACTATTTCAAGCCGGCCGTGACCGTCACGGCTCCCGAAGCATACATTGTGCCCTTTGCCTGGGAGGAGGTCATTGAACGTCTCCTCGCCAACGGTGTTGAAATGCGCCAGCTGCAGAATGACACTGCACTCACGATCGAGACTTACTACATCGACAGCTATGAACCATCCAGGAGAGCCACACAGGGACACTACTTAAACAGCAAAGTGAAGCTGCATGCCGTGACCCAGGAGGTACAGTACCTGAAGGGAGACTATATCATTCCCCTCAACCAGAGGGCAAACAGGTACATCGTGACCATGCTGGAGCCGATGAGCGAATCCGGCTTCTTTGCATGGAACTTCTTTGACTCCTTTCTCGAGGGTCAGGATTGGTATTCGGTATGGGGCTTTGAGAGTCACCTCAAGGAGCTTCTCGACAGTGACCCGGTGCTGAGAGCTGCCTATGACAAAGCACGCAGTGAAGATGCTATAATGGCGGCAGACCCTGTCAAACAGCTGCAATGGCTCTATCAGCACACCCCGGCTTCAGAGCTGGAGAAAAGAACCAGGTTATATCCCGTGGGTAGGATCATGGGCAATATCAACTGACACTACACGTCAGTGAAATAGGGCACCCTCTCCACTGCGGGCATGGCAACCTGGCCGCAACCACGGTTGCCATTACCTGGCAAAGAAGTCGAGCACCGTCTCCCCCTCCAGCCTGGCAACGAGGTTGTCACCGCTGCATACCGGTCCGACGCCGGAGGGTGTGCCGGTGAAGATCAGATCACCGGTTTTTAGTGTGTAATATCTTGATAAGTAAGATATTATCTCGTCAAAAGAGAATATCAGGTCAGAAGTATTGCCACTCTGCCTCGTTGTTCCGTTTATCTCCAGGGTGAAGCTTATATCCCTCATATCGGCAAACTTCTCTTTCGGAACGAAAGTCCCCAGCGGTGCCGCACCGTCAAAGGTCTTCGACAGCTCCCACGGGTGTCCATCGCGGGAGAACCTGCTCTGGAGATCACGGGCAGTAAAGTCTATCCCCACAGTCAGGGCGTCGTAATAACGTCCGGCGTACTTCACTGCGATGCCTTTGCCCAGCTTCGAGATGCGGAGTACTATCTCTGCCTCATACTGCACATCCGACGAGAAGTCTGGGATAAAGAAAGGTTTGTTATTTTTCAGAATCGCCGAGTCGGGCTTAAGAAAGACCATCGGCTCTGCCGGCAGCGGACGGTTCATCTCGGCAGCATGCTTCCGGTAGTTCAGTCCCACGCAGATAATCTTCATGATGCTGTCAGGCTTTACCGAACGAGCGCAGTTTGATTGCGGTGATAACCTGCTTTGTGTTAAGAGGAAAATCGCCGTTCATCATCCACGAGTAGTACGACGGCTCCTCCCTGAAGACCTGCTCCACCGGTTTGCCCTTGTGCTTGCCGAAGTTGAACACCTCTGTGCCTCCTTCATTGAAGATGATCCTGCCTGCAAGATCTGCATTGTTGTTGAAGGCGCTGAAGGCCGAGAGCTTCTCTATATCATTCTCCAGGTCAGGATATCTGTCGAGCTGTGCTTTCAGTATCTCATACGTTGCTGCCGTATCGGCCTTAGAGCTGTGGGCATTTTCCAGCTCCATATCGCAGTAGAACTTATAGGCAGCGCTGAGGGTACGCTGCTCCTTCTTGTGGAAGATCACCTGCACGTCGACATACCTGTGACGGGCAGGGTCAAAATCGACATTTACCCTCAGAAACTCCTCGCAGAGAATGGGTATGTCAAACTTCATGGAGTTGAAGCCGGCAAGGTCGCATCCTTCAAGGAATGCGGCTATCTTACGCGCCACATCACGGAAATGAGGGGCATCAGCCACATCTGCATCGGTGATACCGTGTACGCGTGTCGCTTCCGGGGATATCGGTATGCCCGGATTGAGTCTCATAGTCATCCATTCTTGCGCGCCTCCCGGTGACACCTTTAGAGCGGCAAACTCCACGATGCGGTCAGTAGCGATGTTTACTCCCGTGGTCTCGAGATCAAAGACGACCAGGGGTTTCCTGAGGTTAAGCTCCATATCGTGATTCTTCTCAGGCGTTGATCATCATTGGCATCAGAAGCATGAGGAGATCTTCATCCTCATTGCTGGCCTCTGACGGCAGGAAGAGTCCTGCTCTCGTCGGATCAGCGAGCTCAATGATGACATCCTGTGATGCTATGTTCGAAAGAATTTCAATCAGAAACAGAGACTTGAAACCGATCTCCATGTCGTCGCCCTCATAAAGGCACTTGTGACGTTCATATGCCGAGATCGAGAAGTCAACATCCTGTGCAGAGACGGTTATCTGGTTAGGTGTTAGCTGAAGCTTCACGAGGTTGCTGGCCTGGTTGGAGAAGACGGAGACCCTGCGCAATATGTTGTAGAGCTCCAGCCTGTCAACGCGCACCTTGCGTGGATTGCTCTTTGGGATGACAGAGTTGTAATTCGGGTAGTTGCCCTCCACAAGACGGCAGACAACCTTGTAGTCAGAAAGGGTGAAGAAGGCGTTTCTGTCATCGAACTCCACGGAGACTGTGCCGCTCTCGCGTGGCAGTATATTCTTGAGAAGCGAAGCAGGTTTCTTGGGAAGGATGAATGAGGCATTGTCCTCAGCCCTGGCGTCACTCCTCTGGTATCTCACCAGCTTATGTGCATCAGATGCCACGAAGGTCAGCTTCTCGGTTGATGCCTCAACAAGAATACCCCCCATCACCGGACGCAGCTCGTCATCGGCGGTGGCAAACAGGGTTTTGGAGATTCCTGACAGCAAAACATCGGCAGGAAGGTTGAAGCTGAACCGCTTCTCAGCCTTGATAACAGGCAGCACGGGGAAGTCAATCCCGTTCTGGCCCACGATGCTGAACCGGCCGTTCTCGGAGTTAATCACCACGGCCATGGTATCAGTGTTGATATCAAAGGTGAGCGGCTGCTCCGGAAACTCCTTGAGGGTATCAAGCAATATCCTGGCCTGCAGTGCTATGGTGCCGCTGCCGGTGATATTGTCAAGCCTCATCCTGGTAATAAGGGTAGATTCAAGGTCAGAGGCTGTTATCTCCAGGTCATTGCCACTGATATTGAACAGAAAGTTATCGAGGATCGGCAGTGTATTCTTAGTGCTGATCACCCTGCTTATTGCCTGCAGATGACCCAGAAGTTCCGTGCTTGATACAACAAATTTCATACTGTCAGTTTTTAAAGTTACATCACTTTGTGCCCGTTCATATCTGCAATTCACTGATTAAGTGATCAGTCCGCTTTGAGAACCGGCTTACCAATATTACAAAAAAATATCTTTCCCTCAAACAAATTTATTTCACTCTCATGTAATGTCTCCGCTTGAGCCTGTTATAAGCCACTCCGGCGGTGATAATCAGCAGCACCGGCACTATTGTGTTGAGCAGCTGCCAGAGCAGCCGTTGGCTCCGGATCCTCGACTGGTCGAGAAGCCGCGGCTTTATCTCCCTCGACCGCATCTCCGTCAGGCCGTTCTCCTCAACCAGGTAATTGATACAATTTACAAGAAAATCCTTGTTCCCGAAGATCTGCTTCGTATACCTGTCGAGCCCGAGAGTCAGCGGTTCCGGCACTCCTCCTGACCAGCTGACATCATTACGGATGATGTCACCGTCGGCAATGACGATCATCTTTGTCGGCTTGCTGCGTATTACCGGCTCCCTGCCCTCCTCTCCGATGATGCTTTCAGTCATCCTGTTTTCAAAGACGGAACTGAAGGTACCTTCCAGCAGCAGTGCAACGCTCTTCTCTCCTGCAGTGAACATCTCCGGCGGCATCCTCTCCTCAGCCTCCTCAAGAGATATCAGTGCCGGGGGTGTGACAGTACGGGTTTCGCCGGAGGTGGTCAGGAGGATACTCTTTTTTATTGCCGGATTCCGACCTACGGTATCGATAGTACCTGCAAACTCAGCTTTAACCCTGTTCAGGTTGCGCGTTATCGGGTGGCTCTGTGAGGGGCGCAGCAGCGGATAGTAAACCCACGGTGCCGGGACATACTGCGCCTCACCCCCGGGGTTGGTGACCCTGAGAGGTATCAGCATGCAGTCGGCATCCTGAATGATGACCGGGTTGATCCTCGCCCCGTACCTGAAGAGCATGTCACTGAACGACAGCGGCTGATAGAGAGCCACCGTTGCACCGGCTGTCAGGCTGTCGGCATTGACTGCCACCTCTTCGGCCAGCCACATGACACGGCCTCCGTTCATAATGTACTGATCAATTATATACTTGTCTTTCTCATCAAATCGTTCCCGGGGAGCGGCAATGACAATCGCAGCGTAATCATCAATGATACCGGGCTTACCACCTATCACTCCCCTGTCTATGTTATAGAACTTTGCCAGCTCCAGCGTAAGGTCAGCCACACTTATCTCATCAAGCTCACCGTGACCCTCGATGAAGGCGATCCGGTGAACGGTATCTGCAGTGGCGGTGGCCACTGCCCTGATGATCTCATATTCAAGTCCTTCAGTGGAATGAAGCAGGTTTACCTCAGCAGGTAACGACGGATTGTTTCTCAGGAAATTGACAGGGATGACTGTCTCCCCCGAGGTGACGGTGAGAGAGGGGAAGATTCGTTTCTGTGTCCTGCCACCCTCTCCGTCAGAGGCCATGACGTTGACAGGCACCAGTCCACGGCTGATCAGGTCACCGTGGAACTTTTCCCTTGTCGCGGCATCGGGTGATGCTGAGGGATTTGTAAAGTCGTAAGATATCCTTCTCCCGGAGGCGACACGGAACTCGTCGAGATACTGTGCGGCACTGCGTCTCAGCTTCCTGAACCCGACAGGCATCTCACCGTCGAGGTAAATATCTATCTTAACATCTCTGTCGAGCTCTTTCAGTATCTTCCTTGTAGGCTCAGCCAGAGTGAAGCGGCGGTCTTCCGTCAGGTCAAGCCTGAGGTTCAGCAGTGACATCAGAAGTCCTGCAGCGGCCGTGAGAGTGATAATCAGCAAAGGCCTCATCACTTTACTGCGGCGCAGGGATAACCTGGAGGCCTCATTGAACAGCACCGTCATGAAGATGAAATAGGCTATGTCACGTATGTCAAGCACGCCCCTGCTGATTGACTTATAATGTTCGTTGATGCCTAGCCGGGCTACCTGTTCACCAGCAGAAGAGAGGCCGGGAAGAAGGGAGAGGGAGTCAAAGCCCGTAAACATTATGAAGGAGAGGACAGCAGCCAGGATGAAGGCCACAACCTGGTTCTCCGTCAGTGATGAGGCAAAGAGACCTATGGCAGAGTAAACGGCGGCAAGCAGCAGAAGTCCTATGAATGAACCGGCTGTACCTCCCCTGTCAAGGTTGCCGGGCGTCTCTCCCAGGACCCACACTGAGATGACAAACAGGGTTGCCGGCAGAAGCGAGATAAGCACCAGTGCCACTGATGCCAGGAACTTACTGTAAATGATCCTGCCGTCTCCTACCGGCCGAGACCAGAGCAGCTCGATAGTTCCCGACCTCCGCTCTTCTGCCCAGAGCCGCATGGTAACGGCTGGCACCAGGAACAGAAAGAGCCATGGGGAGAGCACGAAGAGAGTGTCAAGGCCCGCATAGCCGCTGTCAAGCAGGTTCCACTGACCTGGCATAACCCACATTATCAGGCTGTTTGCCAGGAGAAACACAATCATGACTATGTACCCTGTCAGGGAACTAAAAAAACCTGCGATCTCTTTTCTGAAGAGAGTGAACATAACTAAAAGTTTGCTGTAAAAATATTCAAATCTTTCAAGGCCTCAGCGGTCTGCGCGCATTTTTGACGTCATTGACGAAAGTGCCGGGGTAATAGAAACCGGTTATCTTCTCGTAGCTCATATTTTTTTCAGCCATCGCCCTCGCGCCGTCCTGGCAGAGCCCCACGCCATGGCCGTAGCCCCTGCCGCTGACCGTCAGGCTGTCTCCCTCCGGTCTCATGGTGAAGAAGGCCGAGCGGAGGCCGAACCGCAACCTGATCTCCTCACTGTTGATGTTTCTGCCTGCAACGGTTCGGTTCATGACCCTCACAGGTCTGCTGCCGGCAGGTGAATAGAGAGCTGTCTCCTCACCCGGCATCACTCCCCTGGATACCAGGAAGTCATTCCAGTCGGCGAGGGATACTCTTTTCACCCAGGCTGCTGACGCGGAATAGCCGCACCAGGGGTCGTTGATGCTTACAAGGTAAGGGTGTTTTGCTACCCACACATCCTCTGATGAGGCGGTAACTCCGCCGCAGTTACCGTGGAAGGCTGCTTCAATAAGTACTCCCTGGCTGTCAGTGATCACCTTTCCGGCGGTGGAGCGGCAGGCATCTATTATGACGCTCTCACCGATGATCCCCGGGTAAACCTGGCAGTGGGTGTCGTCACACAGGTCAAAGCCGTCAAGCTCATGCCTGTCGATAGTTCTGTAGGCATAGGTACGTGCCACCACGGCCTGGGCCTTGAAATATTCCGAAGGCCCGGCTCTGCCTGCCTCAGAACGTACCACCCCCGGCAGGTAATCCTCCAGTTCAGTAACATTGAGCACCAGCAGCGAGCCGGGGTATGAGCTTATCATGAGGCTGCCGTTGAGAGTCTTCACCATCTCAGCGCGGGCAGGGGCACGCATGGTGAAGAGAGCATCGGCACCCAGGGGAGTAAATCTGAGTGTATCAGCCATCCCTGATCTTCCGGACAGGGTTCTGAATAGTACCTTATCGTCACAGAGGGTCACCGCCACCGTCTCTCCCGGTCCTACCGTCAGTCCGTCCGTCTCTCCCCTGTCAAGACGGTACTCTCCCTGGCGGGGGGTAA
>CAZFIF010000049.1:0-14861 GCA_964519065.1 uncultured Rikenella sp. | reverse complement strand
AGGAGACGTTGAAGCTCATCGACCAGTATCATCCTGACGAGTTTGCCATTGAAGCGCCCTTCTACGGTAAAAACGTGCAGAGCATGCTTAAGCTCGGCAGGGCACAGGGTGCGGCTATTTCTGCGGCACTTTACCGTGATCTTCCTGTCTTTGAGTATGCCCCCAGGATGATCAAGATGTCAATTACGGGCCGGGGGCAGGCGAGCAAGGAGCAGGTGGCAACCATGCTCAGCACCCTGCTCTCATTCCGCAGCGAGAAGATGGTCCTTGACGCCACCGACGCCCTGGGTGCCGCTCTCTGCCACTTCTACCAGAGCAGCAAACCGGCAGCAGCAAAGGAGTACAGGAACTGGGGCGATTACATCAAGAAGAACAGCGACAGGCTCAAAGGGTGAGCTTCTGTGCCACGGCCAGCGCCACAACACTGACTTTCACATCGCATGCCATATGCAGTGCATTGACGCATGCCTCAACGGTAGACCCCGTGGTGATGACATCATCAACCAGCAGAAGGTGTCTGCCTTCTGTCTCATGGGGTTTTACCGCCCGGAAAAGCCCCTGCACATTCTCCCACCTCCCATATCTTCCGTGCTTCGTCTGCGATCCTGACTGCGATATGCGGAGGAGCAGCCCCTTTCTTACCGGCACCCCTGTTGCCTCAGACAGGCCGGTGGCGATATATTCGCTCTGGTTGTAGCCTCTGCTCCTTTGCCTGCTCCTGTGCAACGGGACAGGGATGATCATGTCGATGCCCGCCATGAAACCGCTCTCCGCAAGGATCGACCCGTAGAGTTCTCCCAGGCACCTCCCTATATCCGTCCTGCCCTCATATTTCAGTGCATGGATCATCTTCCTGATGCGGCTTCCCCGGTTATAGACCGAGAAGGCTGCCGCCCGCTCCACGAGACATCTGCCCCAGAATGCCTGCTCGAGCATGTTGCCCCGCTGGAGATGAAATCCGGTCATGGCCATAGAAAATAGGCAACCGGTGCAGAGCACCTGCTCACCCCTGACCAGATGAGCCCTGCAGCCGAGGCACAGCCTCGGAAGAAACAGACTCAGAAAGTCGTCGCCAATATCTTTTAAATGAAACACTTCACAGCGAGAAGCATATCAAAGATATGATAAATGCAATAAATACTTGCTACTGGCGGAAACTTTACTATTTTGCGTCCGTTACTTTTCAAACCAATTAACAACAGTTATGAAGAAATGGATGATCGGCAGCCTGATACTCATCGCACTGATGGTTGTGGCTGCGGGCGTTTACGCCCAGACTTCAGATAAGGTGAAGAAACACACCCAGAAGGAGTGTACTTTTGTTGACAAGAACACGGACGGCAAGTGCGACATATGCGGTTCAACAGCAGATGCCTGCAAGAAAGAGAGCAAGGCAAATGCCACAAAGACCGACTGTGCCACCACTGCTGCAGGCAAGGATTGCTCGAAATGCCCCTCGGCAGCAGGATGCGCCGGGACCGAGGCTGAAGTGGTTCCTGCAGGCAAGGGTACAGGTACTGCTGCTCCCTGCTGTCCTGGCAAGAAGTGATTTCTGCTGATAGATGTAAAAAAGCCCCCGTCGGTGTGACAGGGGCTTTTTTTATACTTGAAATGGTCTCTCTAGAGTCTCACTCTCTCTCCTATAGCCCTGGCAAGCCGCTCATTCTCCTCCGGTGAGGGAGAGACACGCGGGTTGCTGAAGCGAAGGTCGCCCTCCTCTTTGATAGGTACCAGGTGAACATGGGCATGAGGAACCTCCAGACCGAGCACAGCCACTCCTATCCGGTTGCACTCTATCACCTCCTTCATTGCCACGGCTACCTTCTGTGCGAAGAGCGTCAGGCCGGCAAGAGTCTCCGGGTCCAGATCGAAAATATAGTCTACCTCCTTCTTGGGTACCACAAGGGTATGGCCGGGCTTCAGCGGCCTGACATCAAGAAAGGCGATGAAGCGTTCATCCTCGGCGACCCTGTAGCATGGTATCTCGCCGTTGATGATCCGTGTAAATATTGATGCCATCTTCCTGTTCAGTTTTTCAGATTGATATTTCTTCTATCTCAAAAGGTATGACACCGGCAGGCACTATTACCTGCACGATATCACCCACCTTTTTCCCCATGATGCCCTGTGCAATGGGTGAGGTGGCTGCTATCTTGCCCTCCTTGAGGTTTGCCTCCGTCTCGGGCACAAGCTGGTACTCCATCACTGTTCCGTTGGCTTTGTTGCGGATTCTGACCCTGTTCAGGATCTGCACCGTCTTGGTGTTGATCCTTGAGCTGTCAATGATACGTGATCTCGCCACCTGGTCTTCAAGGCGGGCTATCTTCATCTCAAGCATACCCTGAGCCTCCTTGGCAGCAGAGTATTCGGCATTCTCTGTAAGATCGCCCTTGTCACGTGCCTCTGAGATCAGTCTCGCAATAGCCGGTCTTTCATTACGGAGCAGATCAAGTTCCTCCTTCATCTTCTGAAGACCCTCCTCTGTTACATAGATAAATTCCGACATAATTTACTGGTAATAGGTTAAAAAATAAGAAGAATCCCGGCACTACCGGAACTCTTCAAAGAACAAATATAATAAATTTTTAAATCAAAGCCAAAAAGAATGACTTTTGTAATTATCTAATTATCAGAACTTGTACTCTTTTCTGTCGAGCAAAGCCGAATATATCACCGCCTTTCTCAGGTCAAACCCATAAGCTAGATCATCCAGTATGCTGGCGTTGTAATCATATGCCGGGGCATCACCTATCTCGCTGTCAGAGATCTCGGTATGAACGAACTGCTGCCTGGAAAAGTCGGTCAGTGCTGACACTCCCTCGCCGGCAAATGATTCTGCCTTGCTTCGTGATACAGACCCCTCGGAGGCAAAAGCTGCCGCCTTGTTTCGGGAAACTGACCCCTCGGAGGCAAAGGCCTCTGCCATGGTGTCGGCTATTGAACCCTCACCGGCGAACTGTGAGGCCACGGGGTCCTCATAGCGACCTTCATCAACAGGCTCGATCGGCTGGTATTGCGGCCGCGGCTGCGCCTGCACCGGCGGCCGGGATTCGCTCATGACCGTGGTGGCAGGCTTGCGCGGAACTGCCTTCCCTGCCTGGGCCTTCTTCTTCTTATTGCTGCTCTGCACAGACCCGGCAATGGCAATTATCGCCAGTATGACATAAAAAATGAGACTGCCTATATCTTCCATATCCTCAATATTTTTTAACCTTATACTGTTTCAGCTTAGGCTGTTTCTTCGGGTCTTTTGTCTTCACCCTCTTCTTTTCCTTTGTTGGCTTTGGCTGAGTCGGTTTCTGCAGGTCAGGTCTCTTCTGCTCTTTTTTAGCCTTCAGCTTTTTGGCCTTGTACCTCTCTTCGGTCAGACGGCTGTTGTTATCCATCCTCTCCCTGGTACCCGGACTCTGGCTTTCATAATGCTGCCTCCTGAGCTCCCTGAGAGCCTTTTCATCCTCCCTGGCACGCCTGGCCTCCTTCTTCTCCTGCTCCTTCATTGCCTTTGCGGCCGCGCCCCGGGCTTTGGTCCTGTCAGCTGACACCGGCCCCTTCCGCGTTTTCCCGAAGGTCTCCTTCTCAAACTTGCGGGTAGCGCTGCGCTGTGCATGGCAATCGTCAGGCGGTACTGCAAACAGTAGCACCCCCACCACAACAATAAACCTTAAAAATACTAATTTAAATTCCATTTCGTTACGCAATTGCAGCTCACAACAGAGAATTAACTACTTTTACAAACGTTGATACTGATATGTCAGGTATAAAAATAAGGCTTTTTTTCCTCTTCACCGCCACCATGCTCTTCTTAACGGCATGCGAAGGTGATAAAAATGAGGTTATTCCTGACATAACCGTCGATTTCACGATTCTCTCCTCTGACCCGGAGTTCTTTGATCTTTTTTTTGCTCCGGGCACCAGCGCCATACTGTCACCGTCGCATAGACACCTGGGACTGGGTACGGGAGGCTTTGACGGTAACGGTGTCATTGTCTACAACACCGGTATACGTGATTTTGAGTTTTCGGCCTTTGACCGTACCTGTCCGCACTGCTATGCCACCGAAAGCATAAGCGTTGCCGTTAACATCGACGGTGTCAGTGCTGTCTGTCCAAGATGCTCAACGGTTTATGCCTTCGGGGCGTCAGGGATGCCTCTGTCCGGTCCCGGACAGTACTACCTTAAGAACTACCGGACAGCCTTCAACGGCAGCTCCATCAGGGTGTGGAACAGGAAATAGTCTTCCCCGGCACCTGTAATGACCGGAACTGCTGGGGCACTCACTTACATAGTGTTGACAGGCACCTGTAAAGGTCATGCCTGCAGGGTCTCTCAGTGGAACAGTCTTCTCTAATACCTGTAATGATCAGGCTTGTAGGGTCTCTCAGTGGAACAGTCTTCTCTAATACCTGTAATGATCAGGCTTGTAGGGACCCTCAGGGGGAACACCTATATAATCGGCCTGCTTTGCGGTCATCTGAGTAAGGTGCACTCCAAGCTGCGCCAGGTGGAGACGGGCAACCTCCTCATCAAGATGTTTGGGCAACCTGTAAACGGCTATCTCGTAGCTGTTGGTCCAGAGATCTATCTGTGCAAGAGTCTGGTTGCTGAATGAGTTGCTCATCACAAACGACGGATGTCCCGTGGCACATCCGAGGTTCACCAGCCTTCCCTCTGCCAGCATGAAGATGGCATGTCCGTCAGGAAAGAGATACTTGTCTACCTGGGGTTTGATGTTGATTTTGGTGATACCCTTATGTTCATTTAGGGCATCAACCTGTATTTCGTTGTCGAAGTGCCCGATGTTACAGACGATGGCCTGATCCTTCATCTTCTCCATGTGTTCAATGGTGATGACGTCGCGGTTCCCGGTTGCGGTGACAAAGATGTTTCCTTCAGGAAGAGCCTCCTCCACCGTCTTCACCTCAAATCCCTCCATGGCAGCCTGAAGTGCGCATATGGGGTCAATCTCGGTGACTATCACCCTCGCACCGTATGAGCGCATTGAGCGTGCCGAACCTTTACCCACGTCACCGTATCCGCATACAACCACCACCTTACCGGCAATCATCACATCCGTAGCTCTCTTGATGCCGTCGGCGAGCGACTCTCTACAGCCATACAGGTTGTCAAACTTACTTTTAGTGACAGAGTCGTTCACATTGATGGCAGGTACGAGAAGCTCCCCGGCCTCAAGCATCTGGTAGAGCCTGTGCACACCCGTGGTGGTCTCCTCTGAGATACCCTTCATCTCCCTGACTGTCCTTTGCCATTTGGTCTGATCTTCTGCCAGTATGCGCTTCAGCGTGTCAAAAATGATGCTCTCTTCCCTGTTTGAGGGAGTGGCATCCAGTATCGAAGGGTCATTCTCAGCCTTGTACCCCATATGCACCAGCAGTGATGCATCACCTCCGTCGTCCACGATAAGGTGCGGTCCTTTCCCGTCGGGAAAGGAGAGCGCCTGGGCGGTACACCACCAGTACTCCTCCAGCGTCTCACCCTTCCATGCAAAGACCGGGATGCCCTCAGCAGCAATAGCTGCCGCGGCATGGTCCTGGGTAGAAAAAATGTTGCAGCTCGCCCAGCGTACATCGGCACCAAGCTCCTTCAGTGTCTCTATCAGGACGGCAGTCTGTATTGTCATATGCAATGAGCCGGTGATCCTGGCTCCCTTAAGAGGCTTTGCCGCCGAATGCTTCTTCCTGAGAGAGAGCAGCCCTGGCATCTCCTTCTCTGCAATTTCAATCTCTTTTCGGCCGAAGCTTGCCTGCCCGATATCCTTTACCTTATATGGAAGGTCATGGTTTATGAATGACATATATCTATTTTTTTTAGGTCTGCAAAGATAACTAAAAAGTGTGACATTTGTTCAGGAGCGGGGCAGCGCAGGTGTCATCTCCCTGTCCCTGTTCCGGACGCAGCAGCCTGAGTGTCATCTCACTGTCCATATTCAGGATCGCAGCAGCCTGAGTGTCATCTCCCTGTCCCTCTGGAGCTGGGCTACAAGAGCATCGATATTCCCGAACTTCATCTCGTCGCGCAGCCTCTCACGGAACCTGACGGTCACATTCTTACCGTAAAGGTCTGAGCCGAAGTCAATGAGATGGGCCTCAATGGTGCTCTGGCTGTCGCTGTCACTTATTGTAGGCCGCAGCCCTATATTAAGCATGGCAATGTGCCACTGAGGGTCATCGTCAACCATCACCTCCACGGCGTAAACGCCGGAAGCGGGTATCAGCTTGTGGCAGAAGTGCGGGGAGATATTTGCCGTCGGAAAACCAATGTGCCGGCCTATCCGTTTGCCTGAGACCACCCTGCCCCTGACGGAATATTCGTATCCGAGCATGACCGACGCCTTCTTCACCTCTCCCCTCTCCAGCACTCTTCTTATGCCTGTAGAGCTGACCGCCTCTCCTCCTATCATGAAGGCCTCTTCTCTTGAGACACTGAACCCAAGCCTGGCAGAACACTCGGTGACAGTGGTGCTGTTACCCTGGTGCCTGTTTCCGAAATGATGATCAAAACCTGTAACCAGATGACTGACACCCAGGTGCCTGAAGAGTACTGCCTCCACAAACTCGCAGGCGGTCATTCGGCTCAGCTCGGGTGTAAAAGGGATTATCACCAGGTGGTCTATGCCTGTCTCGCGCATCAGGTCAACCCTCTCCTCAATGTCTGTCAGGAAGCGAAGGTGAGAAGGGTCGCCGGTAAGGACAATGCGAGGATGGGGATCAAAGGTGACGGCCACGGCATCAGTGGCGCGCCTGGCTGCCTCCTCCGCCACCCGTTGCAGGAGCATGCGGTGGCCCAGGTGGACGCCGTCAAAGACGCCCATGGTGACAACAGGATTCCTGAATCTGATCTGCTTATAATCGTGATGTACCTGCATAACTTTACGGCAGAGGCAAAATTAATAAAGAGTGCACAGCATAACTCAATTTTTGTAATTTAGTAAAGATATAATCTAACATGAAACCATTTTACGATATTGATCCCTGGCTTGATCCCTTCAGGGGTATCATAGAAGCCCGGCTGACCTACCTGCACGACCGTGAGAAGCTCCTTACAGGAGGTAATACTCTCACAGGCTTTGCCAACGGGCATCACTGGTACGGGCTTCACCGCACGGCCGACGGCTGGCTCTTCAGGGAGCATGCTCCCAACGCCACAGGCATCACGATTATCGGTACTTTCAGCGACTGGAAGGAAGATGATCGTTACCGTCTCACCAGTACAGGTAACGGTGACTGGGAAGGAGTGTTTGAAGAGTCGATGTTCAAACACGGCGACCTCTACAAGATGATGGTTAAGTGGAGGGGCGGCAGCGGTGAGCGTATACCCGTCTATGCCACCCGCACCGTTCAGGATGAGAACACCAAGATATTCTCGGCACAGGTTTGGCAGCCGGCGGAGAGCTACCGCATGAAACACCCCTCGCCCCCGCCACCCCCTTCACTACTTGTCTATGAAACACATGTAGGCATGGCCACCGAGGAGGAGAGGACCGGCAGCTACCGCGAGTTCACCCGTACTGTGCTTCCGCGGATAAAACGTCTGGGATACAACACCGTGCAGCTCATGGCGGTACAGGAGCATCCCTATTACGGGTCGTTCGGGTACCACGTTTCGAGTCTCTTTGCCGCCTCATCACGTTTCGGCACCCCCGAAGAGCTGAAGGAGCTTATAGACACGGCTCACGGTATGGGACTAAGGGTAATAATGGACCTTGTCCATTCCCATGCCGTTGCCAACACTCTGGAAGGGATTGGCCTGCTTGACGGTGACCCCGGGCTCTACTTTCATGCCGGAGATCGCCGAAGGCATGTGGCGTGGGACTCTCTCTGCTATGACTACGGCAAACCGAAGGTGACACACCTGCTGCTGTCAAACTGCAAGTACTGGCTCGAAGAGTACCGGTTTGACGGTTTCCGCTTCGATGGCATCACCAGCATGCTTTATTATGACCACGGCCTGGGGTCCGACTTCGTTTCCTACAACCAGTATTTCAACGGCAACCAGGACGGTGATGCTATCGTCTACCTCACCCTCGCCAACAAGCTGATCCATGAGTTTGACCCTCATGCCACCACCGTAGCCGAGGAGATGAGCGGTATGCCCGGTCTGGCAGCACCCCTGTCCGCAGGAGGCATGGGGTTCGACTATCGCCTTGCCATGGGGGTCCCCGATATATGGATAAAAATGGTCAAGGAGATCCCTGATGAGAACTGGGATCTGGGTTACCTTCTCCATGAACTCACCCAGCACCGGCCCGAAGAGCGTGTGGTCTCATACTGCGAGTCGCACGACCAGGCACTGGTAGGGGATAAAACACTGATATTCAGGCTGGCAGACAAGGAGATGTATACTTCGATGAGTATCCACACCCCAAGCCTGGTGATAGATCGCGCCGTGGCACTGCACAAGATGATAAGGCTCTTTACCTTTATTGCTGCCGGCGGGGGATATCTCACCTTCATGGGCAACGAGTTCGGGCATCCGGAGTGGATCGATTTCCCCAGGGAGGGCAACGGATGGAGCTACAAGTATGCTCGCCGGCAATGGAGCCTGGCTGAGAATCAGCTTCTCCGCTACCGGCACCTCGATGAGTTTGACAGGGCAATGATAGAGACAGGCATCAGACACGGACTGCCGCAGACACAGCTTACCGAGACCCTGACACTGAACAATGCCGACAAAATCATAGCCTTCAGACGCGGAGAGCTTATTACGGTGATAAACTTCAACCCGACCGTTTCTTTCACCGACTATGGGATAGCAGTGAAAGGTAAATTCAGGATCATACTTGATACTGACGACCCGCTGTTCGGAGGTCAGGGGCGAATAGACTCAACCCAGACCTACTTCTCTTTGCCTGACAGTGGAAAACAGGGGGTTACAACACCCCATCACCTCAGGCTCTACCTTCCTGCCCGCACGGCTATCGTGCTGCGTCAGGAGAAGGTTAAGAGCATCAGCGAACTGTAAATCAGTCAACCCATCTCAGCAGACAGAAGTCCTGACGGTGCGGAAGGGCCTCATGTTTGGCATATATGCGTATGCCATAGAAGAAGGTCCCGGCCATCTCAGGCTGGAACTCGACACTGTAAATAACCCTCCCCTTCTTGCTGCTGACATATTTGAACTCCATGCTGGTGAAGAAAGCATGTTCGCCATTCTTCAGCAGTCGGGTGACCACCATCTCCACACCCACATATTCCGGTGGGATATCTTTGATATCAAGAACTATCTCCGTTGTGTATGGATGGCCCGAGCGGTAGACGTTCTTTGACGCATCGCTAAGGTCATATTTCACGATCTCAATATCGTCCCATGCTTTTGTAATGTAGCTCTTCCAGTCGGCCAGCTCCCGTGCCAGGGCATAGTTATCGGCCAGCATGAGTTTACTCCTCTCATGAAGCTTTCTGTAGTACTTCTCGAGGTAGTCGTTGAGCATCCGGCGGGAGGTGAACTCAGGAGCCACCTTCACCATGGTGTTCTTGATGTAGCTGGTCCATTCACGCGGCACGCCGTCGTTATCACGCGAGTAGTATGCAGGTATGATCTCATACTCCAGCATGTTGTAGATGGTCTCTGCATCCACGTCATCCTGCAGGTCCTGGTTGGTATAGACGCGTTTCTTGGGCAGTGCCCATCCGGCGAAGGCATGATATCCCTCCACCCACCAGCCGTCGAGTACGCTGAAATGAAGTGTTCCGTTCATTACGGCTTTCTCGCCGCTGGTGCCTGAGGCCTCCAGCGGACGGGTGGGTGTATTCATCCATATGTCGACACCGCGCACAAGGTATCTTGCCAGCTCCATGTCATAATTCTCAAGGAACAGCACCTTGCCGGCAAAACGAGGCATCTGTGACACCTCATTGATGCGCCTTATCAACTCCTGTCCTCCCCCGTCATTAGGGTGGGCTTTCCCGGCAAAGATGAACTGTACCGGCCTTTCGGGATTATTTACCAGCTTCTCCAGCCTGTCAAGGTCACGGAACAGAAGCGTGGCTCTCTTATAGGTGGCGAACCTCCGTGCAAAACCGATTGTCAGTGCCTTTTCGTTCAGGTGGGAGCTGATATTCATCAGCGTACGCGGACTCACGTGCCTCTCGAGCATGTCAGACTGCAGCCGCTTGCGGATATGGTCGAAGAGGCGCTTTTTGAGCTTCATCTTGATGTCAAATACCTTTTCGTCCTCCACCTTGTAAATCTTCGCCCACTGCTCACGGTCGCCCTGATCAAAGTGCTTCTGGCCTGTGATCTTTTCATAGACCTGTTCCCACTCCGGGGCTACCCATGTCGGGTGATGGACGCCGTTGGTGACATGGCCGATGTAGAGCTCATCACGAAGATAGCCCGGCCACAGCTTCGCAAAGAGTCCGCGTGATACATGACCGTGCAGCTGGCTGACACCGTTCATCTCCTGCGAGAGCCGTGTTGCCAGGTAACTCATGTTGAACTTGCGGTCATAGTCGTCGTTTGAGCGTCCGAGTGCCATCAGCTGCTCCCAGCTGATATTGAGCCTTGCATGATAGTGAGAGATGTATTTTCTCAGCAGGTCCTCCTCAAAAGCGTCGTGCCCTGCCGGCACCGGCGTATGAGTTGTGAAGAGGGTTGAGGCTCTTATGATCTCCATCGATTCATCGAAGGTGAGGTGTTCATCCTCAATAAGATGACGCATCCTTTCAAAGCCGATGAATGCCGAGTGGCCCTCATTGCTGTGGTAAACATCAGGCTTTATGCCCAGTGCTATTAGGGCGCGCATGCCCCCGATACCCAGGATAAGCTCCTGCTTGAGCCTGTTTTCCGAGTCACCGCCGTAGAGGTAGTGTGTTATGGCCCTGTCTTCATGGGTGTTCTCTTCAAAATCGGTATCCAGGAGGTAGAGCTTCACCTTACCGACAGAGGCCAGCCATATGTGTGCCTTGACAATGCGCCCCGGCCATGTAAGCTGTATGGTCAGCGGATTGCCTTCTTCATTCTTGACCAGTGTCACTGGCAGCTGTGAAAAATCCTCAGCCTCATAGGTAGCCTGCTGCTCACCCCTTGGGCCGAGCTTCTGCCTGAAGTAACCGTAACGGTACAGCAGCCCGAAGCCTGTGATTCTCACATTCGAATCGCTGGCCTCCTTCAGATAGTCGCCGGCAAGCACCCCCAGTCCTCCCGAATATATTTTCAGGCTAGGATGGATGCCGTACTCCATGCTGAAGTAAGCTACCGAAGGCTGGTCAGGGTTATCGGGTCTGGCCATGTAATCGGTAAACTCCCTGTAAAGCCTGTCAGAATCTGCAAGGAAGACCTCATCATCGGCAAGCACAACAAGGCGCTTGTAATCAATTGACTCAAGCAGCCTCTTGGGGTTATGCCCCACCTCCTCCCACAGCGTCGGGTCCATGCGTCGGAAGAGATACTCGGCGTCGCAGTTCCATGACCACCACAGGTTGCCTGAAAGCTCCTTGAGATAGCTTATGCGCTCCGGCAACTCTGACTGGACATAGATGTCCTTCCATACCGGCGCCTGCCTCGGTTTGCTCACCTGCAGCTCCGTGGACTCAAGGATACGTGCATACTCCCTCGGCTGTTCACGACGCTCGCTGCTCTCCTCCATTGCCATCCGGTAAGCATCGGTGTAATATCGGAAGAGGGTGTTCCAGTTGGCTATCCTGGATATCTCCCATGCTTTATCCCGGGCCGCCAGGGTCTCTGCAGGACTCAGAAGCAGGAACCGGCGGATGAATTTCTCCATGCCTTTGATAACCTCAGACTCATTATCGTCCGTACGGTTCAGTACCAGGCAGCCGTCACCGGGCTTCTCGAAATAGGTGTTAATCCACATGCCGAACCCCGACAGGTTAGTTGTCACCGTAGGTATCCGGAACATGAGACTCTCAAGGGGAGTGTAACCCCAGGGCTCATAGTATGAAGGATAGAGTGTCAGGTCAAACCCGATGAGAAGGTCATAGTAGGGCATGTTAAAGATGCCGTCATTACCGTTGAGGTAGGAGGGCACGAAGATGACCTTCACCTTTTCCCCGGGGCTGTTATGAATGTTCTCACTCCCAAGCTGTTTTATCACCGGGTCATCATGCACATAATGCAGTCCGTGTGTCAGGTACCTGTCGCTGTCAGTGATCTTTGTGCCGTCGTTCATTGCGGCGAGAAGATCCTGCCGCGGTCCCTTGTGATATGCAGGGACCAGGATGAAGGCCACGCATAGTCTTTCGGTGTCAGCCTTGCGGTTTATCTCCCCGAGCGATGAGAGGAAGAGGTCGATACCCTTGTTCCTGTACTCATACCTGCCGCTGGTGGAAATGAGCAGGGTGTCATCAGGTAACTGCTGCCCGAGGAGAGCACCGGCTACTGACAACAGTTTGTCCCTGGCTGTCTTGCGTGCCTCATCGAACTCCTCCGCGGCCGGCACAAATGAATCCTCAAACCCATTGGGGGTGATTATGTCCGGCTTCTTGCCGAGGAAAGCCTCACATTCGCGCCCGGTGATCTCACTGACGGTGGTGAACACATCAGCCGTCTGGGCACTGATCCTCTCGAGCGACTGCTTGGAGATGACATTGAACTCATGGGCCGTCTGTTCGGGACTGAACTCCCGGAGCCTGCTGTAGAGTTTCCTGTTGTTGCCCGCTATGCTGCGCCCCAGTACTGTAGCATGAGTTGTGAATGAGGTGGTGATCCACGGTGCATTCTTTTCGAGGTAGAGAACCCCCATCCCCGTCATCCACTCATGGAACTGTGCAACAACCTTCGGATATTCACGGTAATATGTGGTGAAGCTCTCTATGACCTTGCCGGCGGCATATCCAAAGAGCGCAGGTTCAATATAATCCCATTGTCCGGATATGCTGTCAAGCTTGTATGTCTCCCAGAAGCGTGCAAATACCTCATTCTGCTGTCCGAAATAGGGAGTAAAATCAATCAGCATCACCCGGGGATTGCCTTTTATGTTCCAGCGTCCCGTCTTCACGTTCAGTCCCTCCTGTGATGCCACGGCCTTCCACGGAAGATACATGCTCTCATCGGGAGTGAACTCCGGGTTGGAACTGTCATCACGCCATACATCAGGTCCTATAAGAATATAATTGTCGCCGAACTCATTGGCCACATTCAGTGCCTTGGTGGAGATGACCGTATAGATACCTCCAACCTTGTTGCACACTTCCCAACTCGTTTCGAACAAAAAATCAGCTTTCATTTCCATATGATTATAAAACAGTTAATACGCAAAAGCGTATGACAGGTATTCATTGCTAAAAGATGCAACGATTATTTGCTGCCCGCTCCTTTTTTCGCCACACTCTTCCTTGCAGCACTCTTTTTGACCGACGCCTTCCCGGTGGATCTCTTTGCAGCAGCTTTCTTAACCGGTGGTGCCACGGCACTTTTCTTCACTGCCGGCGCAGCAACGGTTTTGGCCGTTACGGCTCTCTTTCCTGCAGGTGAGGTGACGGTTTTAACGGTTACTGCTTTCCTGCCTGCCGGGGCAACAGCAGTTTTGGCCGTCACGGCTTTCTTCCTTGCTGTCGGTGTGACAGTTGTTGCTGTTACAGCCTTACCGGCTGCCGGCGCCGCGGCAGTTTTCCCCTTTGATTTGGCAGAAGTCCGCCTTTTGGCTGTCCCTGACCTCTTCTCCAGCTTCGTCAGTTTCTCCTGTAGCTCGGTGATGATATGATCCTTTGATTGGATGGCTTCCGAGAGGCGGTTTACCTCTTCGTCATGGTAATCAACGGGACACAGGGTCTTGAGCCTGATCTCAAAATCACTGAGGATATTCATGTAGTTCATGAATGCCTGGTACGGGTTTTCATAGGGGTTGAAATATGCATGTACCGCACCGTCGGAGAAGAATTTCGTTGACATATAATAGAAATGGTCGCTCGACTGCAGATATACCCAGTCGCGCTGCATCTGCTCAGAGCTGCAGCCTGCCACCCTCTCAGCCATGCTGTATAACTTGGTTACGGCTGCTGTCTGCAGCTCGTTACCCATCCATGCCGTCAGGTCACGCTCCTCATCGGCCCAGGATATGGGTGACGGGACATGCAACAGTGAGACCGGCTGATAATTGTCGGCCACCTCCGAAACGGTCATGAATTTGAACGGTGTCTTTTTGATGACGGCATCCGGAAGATGCTTCAGGAAGTCAAATATGCCGGTCTCCTTCTTCTGGTGCTCTCCGAAGGTCTCATAGTCCATGAAGATATTAACGACCTCAGATGCAGGAGCCAGTCCCTTGATCCAGGAAGCATACTTATCTGCGGTGAGCGGGTAGCTTGACCATGCAGTGTTGGAAAAGCGGAATGCGATATCATCGCTGAGGGTGTAATTGCGAAGTAGTACCTTCAGTCTCGGGTTGATGGCGTTGCAGTAGACAAAGTTGGGCGACTTCCATCCGAGGATGTGCTTTGCCCCTTCTGTGACAACAGCCTTATAGCCCATATCGGCCATCCAGTTTCCGATCTCATCGGAATATATCAGCTCGGTGTTTCTGATTGATGTTGGCTGGTATCCTATATGCTCTGCCATCTTCTCACGGTGGACCCTGACCTGCAGTTCGAACCTCTCCCTGTTCATCAGTGAGGCCAGGGAGTGCGAGTTGGTCTCGGCAAGGAACTCAACACACCCGGTCTCTGCAAGCTCCCTGAAAGAGGCGAGCACCTCCGGAGCATAGAGCCTGAACTGGTCTATAACGATGCCTGTGAGTGAGAAGGTCACCTTGAACTTGCCCTTGTGCTTCCTGATCTGCTCCAGGAGCAGATTATTGGCTGGCAGGTAACAGTTGGAGGCGATCCTGCGCAGGATCGATTCATTCATGAAATCGTCATAATAATAGTGCTCATGACCCATCTCAA
>CAZFIF010000048.1:0-15208 GCA_964519065.1 uncultured Rikenella sp. | reverse complement strand
TTAACAATTTAATATTTAATGTCACAGGTAACTTCAAGAGGAAGGCAGGATAAAAAGTCTTCAGTGGTTGTCATACCTGAGGGTGGCAGGGTGCCTCCTCAGTCGCCCGAGATGGAAGAGGCTGTTCTCGGTGCTGCCATGCTTGAGATAGAGGCTGCCAGGATGGTGGTTGACATGCTCAGGCCCGAGGTGTTTTATTCTGCAGCACATCAGAAGATTTTTGCAGCCATTTTGGAGCTCAACAAGCGGGATCAGCCGATCGACTTACTGACCGTCACCCAGGAGCTGAAGAGGGTCAATGATCTTGAAGAGGCGGGCGGTGCGGTCTATCTTACCGAGCTTACTTCCAGGATCGTCTCTGCAGCCAACATAGAGTATCATGCCCGCATTGTCATGCAGAAGTACATTCAGCGTGAGCTGATACGGGCCGCCACTCTGATTCAGAATATGGTATATGAAGACACTCTTGATGTCACCGAGTTGCTTGACAAGAGTGAGGATGAGCTGTTCAGGATAGCCGAGGGAAATATAAAGCACGAGGTTGCGCCCATCCATGAGGTCATCAAGCAGGCTCTGTCGGAGATAGAGGAGCTGGGCAAGAAGGAGGATGCCCTTGTTGGTGTTCCTTCGGGCTTTACGAAGCTTGACAGGCTCACCTCAGGGTGGCAGAAGTCAGAGCTGGTGATCATCGCTGCCAGGCCCTCGATGGGGAAGACGGCCTTCGCCCTCACCATGGCCCGAAACATGGCCATTGATCACGGCAGGAAGGTGGCGATCTTCTCGCTGGAGATGGCATCCATACAGCTGGTTAACAGGCTTATTGTCTCCGAGACTGAGATCCCCGGCGAGAAGATCCGCAACGGCAAACTTTCATCCGAAGAGTGGTCGCTGCTCGAGTCGCGCATCAAGTCGCTCACTGAGGCCGCAATATATATCGATGACACACCGGCCATCTCTGTCTTTGAGCTCAGGGCCAAGTGCCGCAGGCTCAAGGCCCAGGGCAAGCTTGATGTGGTCATTGTCGACTATCTTCAGCTGATGACCGGTCCGCCCGATGCGGGCAGCCGCGAGCAGGAGGTCAGCTCCATATCCCGGTCGCTGAAGAGCATCGCCAAGGAGCTGGCAGTACCGGTGCTGGCACTCTCACAGCTCAACAGGTCAGTGGAGACACGCGGGGGCAATAAGAAGCCCATGCTCTCCGACCTTCGGGAGTCGGGGGCCATAGAACAGGACGCCGACATGGTAGTCTTCATCCACAGGCCGGAGAAGATGGGGGTGTCACAGTTCGAAGACGGACAGTCGACCAAGGGTCATGCTGATATTATCCTTGCCAAGAACCGTAACGGTCCAACAGATGAGATACTTCTTTACTTCAAGGAGGACCGTGCCACCTTCGTTGAGCCTGATGACTTTGGCAGTGAGGTCAGCTTCCCCGATGTATCACAGGGAGGGGTATATACCCGTGGATCCAAGATGAATGATGATCTCTCATCAGACTTCAGCGACTTCTCTCCTGACGACAACGGTCGTAAGCCGCTATTCTGATTCTGTGGTCTGGCCTCCGTGTTTATCGCGGGAGCCTGCAACGGTTATCACTATCTCACCCCGGGGTGCTGTCTCGCGAAAATGCGCTGCCAGTGAAGCGAGGGTGCCCCGCACCGTCTCCTCGAACTTCTTTGACAGTTCACGTGATACTGAGGCACGGCGTTCACCCCCGAGCGCTGCTGCCAGCTCCTCCAGGGTTTTCACCACCCTGAAGGGTGATTCATAAAATATCATTGTTCTCTCCTCGACGACGAGGGTTGAGATCCTCTTCTGCCTGCCCTTCTTCTGCGGCAGAAATCCCTCGAAGCAGAAGCGATCTGACGGCAGCCCGGAGTTAACCAGCGCCGGGACGAATGCCGTGGGGCCGGGGAGCGTCTCAACGGGTATCTCCCGCTCGATGCACATGCGTACCAGCATGAAACCCGGATCTGAGATGCCCGGAGTGCCGGCATCGGATATCAGCGCCGTGACACTGCCTCCTTCCATCAGGTCACAGAGCGACTCGATGGTCTTGTGTTCATTGAACTTGTGGTGTGAACGGAGAGGTGCCCGGATACCGTAGTGGTCAAGTAGTATGCGGCTCTTCCTGGTGTCTTCGGCAAGTATCAGGTCAGCCGATTTCAGTACCTCGAGGGCACGGATGGTAATATCACCCAGGTTGCCTATGGGGGTAGGTACCAGGATCAGCTTAGACATTCAGGCTGAATTTTCTTCGTACCACATCAACAAATGACGACTGTGCTGCAGGGTCAGATCCCATGACGGTGCTCTCGTCGAGTATCTTCATGGCTTCACCAAGTGAGGCGGCCCCGTTGAGCCTGCTGACGGCATCGCTGTAGGCGGCTGCATCACCGCTGAAGAGCTCACGTATATAGTAGAACTTGTCATTTATGCCAATAGCGGCAGCTATGTCAGCTATAGGCTTGCTATGCATCACGGAGGTCACAACCTCATCCTTTCTTGATGAAGACATCTTTTCGCCAAGGGTACCCGTCACACCGAACCTGTCGGCCAGGATGGCCTTGACACTCTCCTGTGCTCTGGCTTTACCCCCGGCAGGGTCGACTGCCACTTCAGGTACAACCTTCTCCGGCTCACTGGCCGGAACCGGCGCTGCATTCTCACCCCCCCCGCTATGTCTATACTCTTCACTATTCTCAATCGCGACTTTCTTCTCAGCCGTCACCTCCTTCTCATTGGTCGCTGCTGCTACGTCTTTTTCCTCTGTCATCGCCACTTCTGGTGCCGGGGCTTTGACTATCTTTTCAACTGTCACCCTCTTTTCTTCTGTTGTGGCTGTCACACTCTTTTCAGCTGTCACCGCCTCTGCACCGGTCCCGGCTGTTGCGCTACCCGTCCCACCGGCAACAACGGAGCGGCTTTCCGTTATGGCTTCGCCGGCACCGTAAAGCCCGGGGAGGAGCTTCAGCATGTCAGATGCACTGCGGATCCTCGACTTTGCCAGCTCCGTCTCAGCGATGTGCGAACCGGGAACTTCCGAGAGCTGGTCAAGCATTGTCATCGCCTCCTCCAGATCCCTTCCTATAATGCCTACTGCTTTTGTGAAATCCATCTCTCTTTGTTTTTTATAATGATCGTTTTCCTTATTTTGCAAAAGTAATTATTTCTGAACTTATCAGCCTTAACAAAAGTGTCACAATACTGAACGGCCTAACCCTGAGCTAAAGTATGGAGTTTCTCGAAAATTCAGTCTTCAATGCCGGCAAGCGCGGATCTGTTGAGGTCATAGCGGGGTCGATGTTCTCAGGCAAGACCGAGGAGCTTATCAGGAGAGTGCGCAGGGCCATGTACGCCGGTCTCAGGGTTGAGATCTTCAAGCCGTCGCTTGATACCAGGTATTCGGAGACCAGGGTAGTGTCACATGATGAGAAGTCAATTGTCTCCACCCCCGTGGAGAATGCCTCCTCGATACTGCTTCTGGCTGCTGGGGTTGAGGTGGTGGGAATAGACGAGGCCCAGTTTTTTGACCACACCCTTCCGGAAGTATGTTCGGGTCTCGCCGATTCGGGAACAAGGGTGATCGTGGCAGGTCTCGACATGGATTTTGCCGGTAAGCCTTTCGGGCCTATGCCTGCGCTGATGTCCATAGCCGAGTATGTGACCAAGGTGCATGCAATATGTGTCAGGTGCGGTAACCTTGCTCATTATTCGCACCGCAAGATTGAGGATGACAAGGTGGTGGTACTGGGTGAGAAGGATATTTACGAGCCCCTGTGCCGTACTTGTTACCTGGAGGCTGTCAGGCGCTGATCATCAGCCCATGTGGCTGATCTTCTCGAGCCTCGCGGGGTCTACAATGCTGATTCGTTTTCCTTCCAGTGCAATTACCGACTCGGTGGCAAACATCGAGAGGGTTCTGATGGCATTGGAGGTGGTCATGTTGGAGAGGCATGCCAGGTCCTCCCTGGAGACATATGCCCTGATGGTCTTGCCATCATTCTCCACGCCGTAGGTGTCGCGCAGTACCAGCAGTGATTCGGCAAGCCTGCCCCTGATATGCTTCTGGGTCAGGGATACCGTTCTTTCATTGGAGAATGAGAGTTCAAGTGCCATCATGCGCATAAGCTTTATGGAGAGGTCGGAGTTGCGCTGCAGGAGCTTCATGAACTGATTGCTGTCAAGCCTGCATAGACCTGATTCTTCAATGGCCACTGCCGAAGCATAATAGACGGAGCCTGCAATGATGGCTGAAAAACCTATGAGTCCCTGGGGCCTGATCATCCTTATTATCTGTTCCCTGCCTCCTATGCCCTCTTTAAACACCTTCACCTTGCCGTGAGCAAGACAGTAAAGCCCGGCAGGCCTGGTGCCCTCGCTAAATATGATGTCTCCTTTTCTGTAAGATGAACAGATGTGACCGTGAAGCAGAAACTCCTTCTCTTCGTCAGACAGATCCCTGAAGAGCGAGAAAGGTCCCTCAAGGCACTGTTCCATGTAAGGATCACTGTAAATCATTTCCCCATATGTTGAATAACATATGCAAAGATATTAAAAAAGTTGTTTCAGGAAGAAATTAACACTTTTTAACACACTAAAAAACAGGCAGTTGGAGGTTGCTGGCAGTTGTCAGCGATATCTGGCTACAATGGGTATTCTCCTGCCGCTGCCGAATGCTTTTGCTGATACGCGGAGGATAGGGGGAGTCTGTTTTCTCTTGAACTCACTGGTACGCACCAGCCTGATCACCTTTTCAACCAGTTCCGGGTCAGATCCTTCACCGATAATGGTGTCTGCTGACTTCTCGAGATCTATATAGCTGTAGAGCACGGGGTCGAGCAGGTGGTATGGCGGAAGTGTATCAGTATCAAGCTGATCGGGTTTCAGTTCTGCTGAAGGCGGCTTGACAATAATTGCATGGGGGATGATCTCCCGTGGTATGTTTATCTCTTCAGCAAGCCGGTATACTTCGGTCTTGTAGAGGTCGCCAATTACCGACAGTCCTCCTGCCATATCACCGTAGAGCGTTCCGTAGCCCGTTGCCGCTTCGCTCTTGTTGGATGTGTTGAGCAGCACATACCCGAACTTGTTTGCAAAAGCCATGAGCATCAGTGCACGCAGCCTCGATTGTATATTCTCTTCGGTTACGTCGGGTTCCCTGCCGGCGAAAAATGGCTGCACTGTTCTGTCGACCGCCTGCCTGGCCTCTTCAATACTTACGATATGGTAGGGTGCCCCGAGGGTTTCGGCCATCCTCACGGAGTCGGTCACGGAGTGGTCCGAGGACCATACTGACGGCATCAGCAGTGAGAGGGTGTTCTCAGGTCCCAGCGCTTCAGCGGCCAGTGCAAGTACCACGGACGAGTCAATGCCGCCCGACAGTCCCACTATGGCCTTTTTGAGACCGCTCTTGGCAAAGAAGTCCCTGATGCCTGTCACCAGTGCCCGGTGCACGTGCCCGGTCATATCTGCAGGAAAACCTGCCGGGCAGGAGTATTTTTCCCTTTTGTCTCCCGGGGCCGGCACCTCAACTATCCGTAACTCTTCCTCGCAGAATGCCAGTCTCTCGAGCACGGTGCCGTCAGAACCGATAAGTACTGACGATCCGTCAAAGATCAGTTCAGTATAGCCGCCGACCTGGTTGACTGAGATGAGAGGCTTGCCGTACTCCCTGGCATTCCTGGAAAAAACCTCTTCCCTGATCTTTACCCTGTTGTGGGAGAATGGATTGGCGGCAATATTTATTATCAGGGAGGGATTCTCCTTCATGATCTCATCGAGCGGTGTGATGCTGTACAGGCGCCAGAGTCCCTTATCGCCGAAGGGCTGCTCGTCCCATATGTCCTCGCAGATGGTTATGGCCATCCTTGTGCCGTTAAGTTCCACCGTTCGGAAGATTTTTCCCGGCTGGAAATACCTGTCTTCATCAAAGATATCGTATGTCGGGAGGAGGCTCTTGGAGGTTACGGCACTCACTTTGCCCTCATGAAGAAAGAAGGCGGAGTTATGAAGACTTTTGCCATACTGGCCGTTGTTTGGTGATGGTCCTCCCACGATGGCTGCTATCCCGGTGCAGTGTGTGGCTATCTCTTCCACAGATGCCATGGAGGCATTGACAATGTCACTTCGGAGCAGCAGGTCAAGAGGCGGGTAGCCGGTGACGGCGAGTTCGGAGAAGACTATGAGCTCAGCTCCCCCGCTTTTTGCACTGCCGATGGAGGAGATGATCTTCTCCCTGTTACCGGGGATATCACCCGGGATATAACTTAGTTGTGCCAGTGCGACCCTCATTACCGGAGGTTCAGAATTTAAGTCCCAGCCTGATCTTTACCATCCTTAATCCCGACCTGTCGTCGAGCTGGCTCGCATCCTCGAGGTCCTTTGTGACATCGAAGAAGTCCTGCGCATAGCCGAGCCCCGCAACGATGGATGCGTCTATTGCCAGTTCATATTCAATGCCTATCCCTATATGCCATCCGGCGTTGATGCCGTATACCTCGTTCCTGGCATTCTCATGCCTGATATCGATAGCCGGCACGTCAATGGTCGACTTGATCCGCATCCTGATATCGAATCCCAGGTCAGTGAAATATGTCAGGTAGCCCACCTGGTCAGGCTGAAGCCGTATTCCGGCAGGGATATTCAGGTAGTGGATGTTATACCGTACCTCAGTTCCCGGATCCAGCGGCTGCGGGAAATTGGTAAAGACAAGTATATGTTCCTCATCAGTGCTCTGCCTTCCGCCTGCTGAGAGAAAGCTCAGTCCGGATGAAATTGCATAATTGTCAGCAAAGAAATGAAGTACATTGAGTCCTATGTCAAAACCGGCTTTTGCCCCTTCCCCCCTGTATTCCGATTCGTTGGAGCCCATCCATGAGATTACCGGGTCAGCATGAACGGCAAATTCAAGTTCCTGTGCTGAAAGGCACACGGGTGCAGAGACCAGGGCCGTAATAGCCAGAGCCCTGAGGAGCGACAGTTTGATTGTTTTGTTCATCTTCTCGTAATTAGCCGCTCAAAATTATAAATAAATGTCCTTATTTTGCGAAAAAAGAACTTATTACGTTGAATATGACCAAGCGACTGTCATTGCTCCTGTTCCTTGCCGCCCTGCTGACCCTGGCTCTTATCGTCTCATGCCACCGCGATCCCTACAAGGTTGATCTGTCAGGCATCGAGTGTGACCTGGAAGTCAGGGATCTTGGCAGCGCTATTTTTGAGACCCCTCCAAATGAGCTTGCTGCCAGGGCTGAGTCTCTGAAGCAGGAGTATGGCAGTGCACTGAATACCTACAGCAGTGTCATCGGGCTGGGTGATATCTCCGATGAGAGGTGGCCTTCGGCCTTTATCCTTTTTGCCACTGATCTGCGCAACCTGGAGCTCTGGGACGAAGTAAAGCGTGTTTTCCCCGGCACCGGGAACCTGGAGGAGGAGCTGAAAGAGGCTTTCAGGCATTACAGGTATTACTTTCCGGAGAGGGTGATACCTGAAGTAATCACCTGCATCTCCGTTTTCAACAACAGCATAATTGTCGATGACTCACTCCTGATGGTCAGTCTTGACCGGTATTTGGGAGCTGATTCAAAATATTATCCCTCTCTCGGCATTTACAGCTACCAGGCCCGCAAGATGACTCCTGACCACATAGCTACAGATTGCATGTATGCCTGGGCCTCGACGGAGTGGGATTACAAGGAGGTTGGATACGGCACCCGGAACCTTCTCAACTCAATGTTGCACGAGGCCAAGCTGGTCTATTTTACCAGGCGTATGATGCCATCTGTTGCAGACACCCTGCTTCATGGTTTTACGTCTGACCAGCTCGAGTTCTGCAGGCAGGGGGAGAGGGAGATGTGGGAGTATCTCGTCGGGCACGACCTGCTCTTCTCCACTGACGGTTTCCTGATTCGCAAGTTTACAGGCGAAGCCCCGTTCACCACCTATTTTTCGGAGGAGTCGCCCGGCAGGGCAATAGTCTGGATAGGATTCAGGATCATCGAGAAGTTCATGAATAGCAATCCATCGGTCACGATGGAGGAGCTGATGAACATGAACGACTGCCAGGTTATCCTCAGTGGTGCCAGGTATAATCCTGACTGATACAAAAAAAAGAAGCTGCCCTTTCAGACAGCTTCCGGTTTTCCTAATAAGCGAATGCGGTTTAAGCCGGATGAATTGCCTCTACAGGGCATACGTCGGCGCAGGCACCACAATCGGTACATATATCAGGGTCGATCACGTAGATGTCTCCCTCAGATATAGCCTCAACCGGACATTCATCTATACAGGTTCCGCAAGCTGTGCAGTCATCTGAAATTTTGTAAGCCATTATTAAATTTGTTTTAAAGATTACGGGCGTAAAATTATCTTTTATTTTATTAAGTTCCTAACCAAATTATGATAAAATTTACCCTTGTCTCAATGGTAATCAAATATGATGCCATTCATTTCCCGCCAGTTGCGCCGGAGTCCGACACATGAGAGGGAGGAGTATTCCGGATCCTCTTTTTCATAATGTCCCGGGTGTTGAGGATCATGTTCTATTCAGGAATCAGAAATCGAGGCTGAAGGAGAGGTAAAATATTTTCGGGAGGAGGTAGCCGTTATCGATACCCCATGCAAGGTCACCCCTGACGAAATAACCGAACAGCTGTGCCCTGACGCCCCCGCCGAAACCCTGTACCAGGGGATTGCGCATGGCATCGAGCCTGACCACCACCGGTCCGTTGCGTATGACCTTATCGTTCCAGTAGTTCTCATTACCCCAGGGGTCCCATCCTGACCAGGCCATGCCAATGTCATAGAAACCGACAAGCTGGAGGCTGTTGAGCAGGTTGGACCGGAGGGGGTGACCTGCAAAATATCTTACCACCGGCCAGCGTATCTCGCTGTTTATCAGTGCAAAGTTACTCCCGTTGCGAATGTTCTGGGTAAATCCCCTCATATTCGTGGCCAGGGCCTGGAATCCATAGTTCACGTAGGGATTGACAGGTACTGTCTGGTCGAACATGGGCACCTTGTTGAAGAGATAACCCATCCAGTTGTCGACGCCGCCCATGTAATAGATCAGTCGTGACGGACCGAACGAGGTGCTGGCTGCAAATCTGTTGGCCCAGATCAGGTCGCGGTGGATCTTCTGGTAATGTCTGAAGTCGGCACCGAAAACGAACATGTCGCTCTTTCTTTCGGTGATCTCCCGGTAGTATTCTCCGAACACCTTAAATCTCGTCCCGTAGTATATGTTGATGGTACGCCTGCGGGTATTGTCATAGATCACCTCGCCCTTCAATCCCAGCCAGTGGCGGGCAGAAGAGGGAGCCATGAGGCTGGCCTGGTCCGTTGACTGGATGACGTAGTTGTCATAGCGGTAAGTGAGGGTTCCCTTCAGGGCAAGCACTGCGCTCAGCGGCTTCCTCAGAGAGCCAAAGGTGGTATAGCTCTTAATCTTGTAATAGAGGGTGTCATTGTAGCTGTCAAACGACTGCTTGTGAAACAGCACCTGCTTGTCATACTTTCCCCTGAGGGCTTCAAGGCTGACCAGGTACTCGTTGCTGTCGAAGTTGCCAGAGAATCTGAAGCCGCCGGTAATGCGGTAGTCCTCAAAGAGGTCTATGGTGCCCAGCTTAAAGAGCATGTTGAGGCCGGGATTGAAATAGGGTGCTCCGCCGTTGTATGCCTGGTATGTGTTATTCAGGAAATTGAAGTCGATCTGTGTGGCGGTATAGTTGTTGTAGAAGGCGGGCCTGTAGACCAGGGCGGTGGGCATAGGCATCCTGGATGTGTCAAGATCTATGTCCATATATTCCTTACGCCACTGCAGCTCGTAGAAATTCTCCTTCTCCTTTTCGAAGACATAATTGCGAAAGTCGATGGGTTCGTCGGTCGCATAGTACTCGTAGAGAGGTTTTTCGAGAGTGTCGTTCATACGTGCCCGTTCTGCCAGCAGCCAGTCCCTGATACGGTTGATGCTGTCGGCAGCGCTCAGCATGGCTGTCTCCTCCTCGCGCCATGATGTGGTTAGTATCTCATTGCTCCTGACCTGGGGTACGTCGGCGGTGGCCCCGGCATGAAGCCTGTAGCGTCCGTTGTCAAAGATCACGGCAGCATCCTGTCCTCCGTTCCTGTCAAAGGCTTCAAGGTTACGGGGGAAATCTGTTGCCTGGCGCCCGTCGATGAAGTACATGTAATGAAGGGCTGTGTCAATAAAGGCGATGGAGCTGTCAATAACGGCATCGTAGTAATTCAGGATACCGTTGCCGTTGCTGATATAACCCGTTGAGAGGGCAGAGGCCTGCATCGGATCCAGGTAGTCGTTGAGGGTGCCTTCATCGAGCCTGGTGAGAAGGTTGCCACGGGCTTTGAGATCATAGGTAAAGAGGTTGAAGGTAAGGCCTGTTTCCTCCTGGGGGTCACCCCTGTTAGAGAGGGTGTCGGTAAGCCTGTTTGATGAAAAGATTATGGTCTCATCCTTTCCCCTGATGAATGAAGGTTTAAAATCGTCAGCCACGTCATAGGTTATGCGTTCATTGGTGCCGCTGATAATCGTGTGGAGGTAGATATCGGTCATACCGTTGATCACGGCCGAGACCAGCAGGCGTGTTCCGTCGGGTGAGTAGGAGAGTGAGAGCACCTTCTCAAAGAAGGGCATAGTACGCTGTTCCATGTTCTTCTGGTCGGTACGGTAGAAGTAGAGCTCCACGCCGCCTTTCTCCTCGTTGGCAAAGGTCAGTATCTGGCCGCCGGGGTGCCAGGTGATCACGGGGTAGGAGTGGTCAACCGACTGTTCATACTTTGGTTCAGCGGTAAATATTTTTTTCGACTTGCCGGTGGATGTGTCATATAGCCAGAGCCGCCGTTTACCCCAGTCGTTGGATACGTAGGCTACCATTCGTCCGTCGGGACTGATCTTCACGGAGGTGTATCGCTCCTGGGGTTTCGACTTTCTGATCTCGGGTGGTTTCCTGTACTCTTCGCCGGGTTTTACGCTGTAATAATTTGCGTAGAATTCCTTCCAGTCACGATATGTGTCCCGGATGCTCTTACCCAGCCCGTAGAGAAACCCATCCTCGATATTCTTGTATATCTTTGACAGGTAGATGATATTGGGTATGATGGCATCGCCATATGTCTCACCGATGTATTTCCAGAATGAGTGCCCGGCATATACTGCCTCTTCGTATTCGAGGTTGTCGAGGTTCCTGTATCTGCCGTTTTCAAACCCGTCCCTGACACGGTTGTCGGTTTCACTGTCCCATCCGAAGGCCACATAGTTAATAAGTCCCTTGATATACCAGTCGGGGATCTGTATCCGGGAGCTGCTGGTGGTCCTGTCGCGGAGATCGGCATTGTAAAGCATTTCATATACCACCACCTCGGCTATTGCCGATGCGATCAGCTTGCTGAACTCTTCGTGGTCGCCGTTGAACCAGAGCATAACCTTGTTCTTGATGACGCGGCTGTAACCTCCCACATTGTAGTCCTCTTCTGCCGAAATCAGTCCGACGTTGCTCTGCCGGAAATCGTTCTGCTTATTGTAGACTATGAGTATCAGTCGCTTGTCGAGGGTATAGTCGAAGTAGTCCTCAATCTCGTTCAGCTTCTCTTCCGCCACCACAGAGGCATACTCAGCCACCTCGCGGCCGAACTCATTGTAGTAGCAGTCTATGTCATCAAACCTGAAATAGGTCCAGTAGAAGTCCCGGTGCTGCACCCGGTTCTTGCCGAAGGTCATCTGCATGCCGTTGTAGAACTGTCCGGATGCCGGTATGGCAGTCAGCAGCAGGAGGGTTGCAAGTGCAAGTATGACGGGACTTTTCAAGCGCATAGGCAAAATGGATCTGCACCTTCCGGTTTCAGCAAAATCTGTTCCAAAGGCAGGCATCCGTATGGCAAAACTAATGGAATAACCAATAAAAAAACAGAGCCTTGTCGATTTTTATTAATTTTGGAGTCGATTCTGATGCAATATAACTGGCCTGATCTTTGTTATTTTAAATGCAACCAGAAATCTTACCAGGTAATAAAATGAGTTTGAATATGAAAAGGATTTTTTCAGCAGTTGTTTTGTTATTGCTTGCTGCCGGCATATGGGCGCAGCCAAAGATTAAGTTTGAGGATACGCGTCACAATTACGGGACGATCAAGGAGGAGGCCGGCAAGCAGGAGGCGGTGTTCAGCTTCACCAACACCGGCGATTCCGTTCTTGTCATCACCAGGGTACAGTCCTCCTGCGGCTGCACGGCATCTGATTATACCAAGTCACCTGTTCCTCCCGGAGGTAAGGGTTTTGTCACGGCGGTCTTTGACCCCCGGGGTTATAACAGCCGCTTTGCCAAGAGCATCTCGGTCTACTCCAACACCAGGCCGCCTGTCACGGTGCTGATCATTGAAGGACAGGTAGTGCCGCGCGAGAAGACGGTGGAAGAGCTCTATACCTTTGCAGTGGGGCCGGTGAGGTTCCAGTCGAACCATCTGGCTTTCACCACTACGAAGAAGAACGAAAAGAAGATCAGGGTGATGCCGGTAATAAACACCTCCAGGGAGCCCGCGACGGTGGAATTTGAAGGTATCCCTGCCCATCTGACACTGAAGATGAACCCGGCCACACTCAAGCCCGGAGAGAAAGGGGTGATTGAGGGCACCTATGACGCCAGGCTCAACAGCAGCAGCTGGGGTAATGTTAACGACCTGATACGACTAAAAGTCAATGGTCAGTTGCAGAGCAACATATATCTTTACGTCTCGGCAAACCTTGTTGAGGACTTTTCCGGGCTGAGCGGCCAGGAGCTGGCCAATGCACCCGTTCTCAAGCTGGAGTCGAACACTGTTGATTTCGGTACCATCACACAGAAGTCATCTGCCGATGTTGAATTCAAATTCACCAATGAGGGCAAGAGCGATCTCATCATCAGGCATGTCAAGTCGGGGTGCGGATGCACGGCACTGATGCCCACTGAGAATGTGATCAAGCCTGGCGCCGAGGGTTCCATCAAGGCCAGATTCAATTCCGGTGGTTACAAGGGACAGATATACAAGAACATCTTTATCTACACCAATGATCCGAAGAATTCTGAGGTGATGCTGATGATAAAGGGCCAGGTTCTTGTGGAGGAGAGTACAACGAAGTAAAGAAAGCCGGGGAAAAGGAGGGCGATGAGCAGGGAAAAAGGTCAGGCCGGAGCACTTTCGGTTCAGAAGGGAGTTGTGCAGCCCCCGAGCATCAACCCCGATATGGCCAACCGTCTCAGGCGTAACAGGAGAAAGCAGCTTACTGCCGATGACTATGCCGACGGCATCCTGCGCGGCAACCGTACCATTCTCAGTCAGGCTATCACGCTGATTGAAAGCTCCCTGCCGGAGCATTATGATCTTGCCCAGGCGGTGGTGGAACGATGTCTGCCTGCCAGCTCCCGCTCTGTCAGGCTTGGTATTACCGGTGTCCCCGGGGCGGGAAAAAGCACCTTTATAGACACCTTCGGCACCGTTCTTACGCGTCATTACGGCAGGCGCCTGGCCGTCCTGGCCATCGACCCCAGCAGCCAGCAGAGCAGGGGAAGCATCATGGGCGACAAGACAAGGATGGAGCAGCTGAGCGTAGACCCTGATGCCTTCATCAGGCCGTCACCGGCAGCAGGCACCCTCGGCGGGGTAGCCCGTAAGACGCGCGAGACCATAATACTATGCGAGGCTGCCGGGTTTGACACCATAATCGTTGAGACAGTGGGTGTGGGCCAGTCGGAGACTGCCGCACACTCCATGGTTGACTTCTTCCTAGTGCTAATGCTTGCCGGCGCCGGCGATGAGCTGCAGGGTATAAAGCGCGGAATCATGGAGATGGCCGACACCATTGTAATCACCAAGGCTGACGGCAATAACAGGCAAAAGGCCGAGATGGCCAGGGTGGAGTTCAAGAACGCGCTTCATCTCTTTCCTCCCGCACCCTCGCGGTGGAGCCCCAAGGTGATGACCTGCTCTTCCCTGGAGAAGACCGGGATCACCGAAGTCTGGGAGACGGTGCGCGATTATGTCAGCCTGACAAAAGGCAACGGGTGGTTCTGGGAGCGAAGGAGGGAACAGGCGGTCACACGTATGCACGAAACCGTTATCGATACTCTTAAGTTTTCATTCTACAACCATCCGGAGGTTATGGCACTGCTGCCCGAGCTGGAGAAACAGCTGCGCGAAGGCGAAGTAACATCCTACAAGCCGGCACTTATGCTACTCGACAAGTATTTCGGCAGCAACTGCCGTTAGTGACATTTTACGGTCTCTCCCCTGAAAAATATTCGGATTTTCATTTACATGTATAAAAACCAAACCTTTTTATGTATGTTTGAACCTTCAAAAAATTAGAGTGTTATACTGCTAAACTTGTTAAAATGAAAAAGACAGCTATCCTTTTTTTAATAGTGGCCATTGCGGCATCATGTGCCAGGGAGCCGCAATACCGGATTACGGGTACCATTGACGGTGCGGGCAGCGAAGTAATAATACTGCAGAAGCGTATTCCCGGCGGCTATGATATTATTGACTCTGCCACCCTTGAAAACGGCTCCTTTGAGATGACCGGAACAGTGGAGTACCCTCAGATGGTGAACCTTGCAATAAAGAACAAGCGGGGAGGCCTCAATTTCTTTATTGAGAACTCCGATATTACCGTCCACGGCCATGCCGACTCACTGTGGCTGGCATCTGTGGCCGGCTCCCTGACCCAGGGCGAGTTTGACACCTACAAGGCGGCGTTCGATGAGTCGAATGAAGAGATGACAAAGATCTATGACCGTTACCGTGAGGCAAGGATGGCTGGTGATGATGAGCTTGCCGGCTCCATAGAAAAGGAGATAGAGGCACTTGATGCCAGGCAGACCGAAATGAGGAAGGAGTTCATTGCCAACAATCCTTCATCATATGTTGCCCCCACAGTGCTGAACGAGATCTCATATTATCTCGAGGCTGATGAGCTTGAGAGCCTTCTGGGAAAACTTGACACCTCGCTCAACAAGGTTCAGTCGGTTGTCACCCTGAAGGAAAGGCTCGTTAAACTCAAGGCTGTTTCTGTCGGGCAGAAGGCTCCCGATTTCACGCTTAATGACACCGAGGGAAATCCTGTATCGCTCTATTCGAAGCTGGGCGGGGATACGAAACTGCTGCTGGTCGATTTCTGGGCAGAGTGGTGTGCTACCTGCCGCCAGGAGAATCCCCACGT
>CAZFIF010000047.1:0-15233 GCA_964519065.1 uncultured Rikenella sp. | reverse complement strand
TGCGGTTCTGGTATCAGCAATTGTTAGACAGCAAGACTGCACGACGGAGCCCCGCAGAGCGGGGTAGACTGAAGCGACAAACCCTCAGACCTTCCTGCCCTCCGACTCCGTCGGACGAAGTCCACTACGTCGGACGCAGTCCGAAGCCTTATTCGACATCCGGCTTCGACGGACTCAGTCCGAAGCCTTCTTCGACATCCGTAGTTTTAACGTAGGATGTGGCGTAAGAGGGAGACTTTCGACTTTCAGGACTTTCGGTCCTCTTCCTCCGCTATGCGGATACGGAGGGCAAAACTTTATGGACTTATATGTTATCGGGGATAATGTCGGTAAGCAGGCAGACAGCCAATGCCACTATCCCCTCGCCGCGGCCGGTGAAGCCCATCTTCTCGGTGGTGGTGGCCTTGACGGTGACAGCATCGGGTGAGATACCGGCTACCGAGGCCATGGTGGTGCGCATGGCGGTAATATACGGAGCCAGCTTAGGAGCTTCCAGGCATACCGTGCCGTCAATGTTCGCAATCCTGTAACCCTTGCCGGTGACCATCTGCACCGTCCGCTTAAGCAGTATTTTGCTGTCTATGCCCCTGAACTCTTCGGAGGTGTCAGGGAAGTGGGTGCCGATATCATTCAGTCCTGCAGCACCGAGCAGTGCATCACATACGGCATGTATAAGGACGTCACCGTCAGAATGGGCTACGCACCCTTTTGAGGAGCTGATGCGGACACCTCCGAGCCACAGCTCACGGCCCTCCTCAAGACGATGGAAGTCAATGCCCTGTCCTATCCGCTGATGCAGTGTCATCAGGTTATTTCTGGCTCAGGTTGCGCAACGAGTCGAACTCAAAGCCAAGGGAGAACCTGAGAGTGCGGGCGAGGGGGTTGTTCTGCGTGAAGGGCATCAGGTAGGAGAAGTCGAGTGAGAAGACGCTCAGCCTGAAGCCGGCACCGACAGTGAAGTATTTCTTGTTCCCCTTCATCTGAGACTCGTTGAAATAGCCGGCCCTGAGGGCAAACTGCTGATTATACCAGTACTCGACACCCAGAGACTGGGCAAACTCCTTCATCTCCTCGCTGAAGCCTCCGGGAGCATCATAAAACGACTGAAATATCGCAACCGGGACAGAGACATTGGGGTCTCTGCCGGCGATAATCTCCCCGTCTTCATATTTAGGCGGGGTTGGCACAAGCAGTTTGTTAAGGTCGAAAGAGACGGATATAATATTGTATTTGTCAAGATCAACGGAAAAGGTTGTCCCGAGCCTCATGTTTATAGGGATAAAATCGGGATCGACATCTGAGGTGTAGCTCATCTTGGATCCGATGTTTGACAGGTTCAGACCTGCAGAAATCCTGCCGGTTTTGGAGCCGAGCTTCAGGTCATTTGTGTAGTATGCCGAGACATCGGCGGCATATGCTGTACCTGACTTGGTTTCGGTAGTTCCGACAAGCTGGCCGCCGGTAATATTTGAATAGACGAACCTGAGTGCCACGCCACCTGACCAGTGCTGTGAGAATAGGCGCGAATAGGCAAGGTCAACTGAAAACTCATTCGGATTAAAGGTGTTCTGGTATTCACCATAATCATTTGTAAACTGAATCTCCCCGAGGGATGAATACATAAGGCTTGCGGCAAACACCTGCCTGCTGTCAAGCCTGTAGTACCCCGTCAGGTATGCGAGGTTGATGTCCGGAACCAGGGCTCTGAGCCAGGGTGAGTATGACATTCCAAAACCTCCGTTGCCATCAATGAAGGCATATTTGGCAGGGTTCCAGTGCATGCTGAAGATATCCGGAGAGGTAGCCACACCGGCGTCACCGAGGGCTCCGGCACGTGAGTCCGGCGCAATGGAGAGGAAGGGGACAGCGGTCTGGATGACGTTATAGGGGTCATCCTCCTGTGCCATCACGGGTATATTCAATGCAAACAAAATAAGTAGAGAGCTTATTGTCAGCGCCTTGCTTTTCATTATATGTGGGTTTCAAGATTTCGTGCAAATATAAAACAAAAAAAACGGTGAGTTATTGTGTTGTATTACAAAATGATGATGCGTCCCGAGGCTGTGCTTTTTTCGCCCCCGGAAGTAACGGCCTCTGCCCTCCACAGATAGAGCCCGCGGGCAAGCCTGTTACCCCTGGCATCACAGCCGTCCCATGGTATGTCAGGCAGCGCATAGCCTGCCGTGAATATCTTTTCTTTCAGGACGCGTACGCTGCTGCCATGGCTGTTGAATATAGTGATTTTCACATCCATCTCCGTCCCGGGCCTGTTGTGGCCGGCCGTGAACCTAACGTCTGCTGCGGCAGGATTGGGGTAGGCAAGCAGGTCGGTAAGCCTGAAGAGGCCGTCAGTTTCAACAACGAACTCCAGCGTAGCCACTGACGGGTTGTTCAGGTTGTCCCATGCCCGGAGCGATATGGTGTGCCTGCCCCTGTCAGTTATGATAATAGGGTAGGAGAGACTGCCGGCATTGTATGTTCCTACGTCAGTACTGAAGAGGCTGTTAATCACCACGGCATTATCCATCTCATCGTCAAGCCAGGCTATGATGTCATGCCCTATGCCGGTGCCGGTGGCATTGATCCCCGACTCATCCGATAGCAGCGCCAGCAGCGTGGGAGAGGTGTCGGTGATGCCCCCGCTGTTGAAGAGGGTATCATTCATGAAGAGCCTGATAACCGGACCTTGAGTATCGTTGCTGTTGATAGCGGAGAAACCACCCACGGTTATTTCGCTGAAGCTGCCGTTGATGTCACTGTTGTCATCCCTGGCATAGTAGATGATGCTTCCCTTGCCGTAGGAGTAGTTTATGTCGAGAGGCACCATGAAAGAGAAGCTGAACCTCCCTTCCGTGACCGTAGCTGTTCCCCTGAAAAGAATATTTCCGGCAACGGGGTAGGTCATCGGTGTCCCGCCGTCATTGGCCAGCGTGGTGACATGGCTGCTCTTGTCAAGAATTGTTGGCCAGACCGTGCCGTTGAAACTACTCAGCAGGTTGCCCTCATTATCTTCCAGGTGGCCGCTGATGGTAACTGAAGAGAGTGCCTTGAGGGTGTCCATGGGGTGTTCCACTGAGACGCCGTTAATGCTGTCGGTGACTACCCTGCCCTGCACCGGCCAGGCAAGCCTCAGGGCCGGGTCGCCGAGAAGCAGGAAGTTGCGTTTGTTCATGCCGGTTCCGGCGTTGACCTTGGCCAGCCTGATGATGTCCCCGAGCCTCATGGAACGGCCGTCAGGCGCTGTTTCAAAGGCATAGTCGTAGATATTGCGGTTCAGGATATAGTTGGGAGCCGAATAGACAACCCGTGTGGTGCTCATGAGTGCTATCCCTCCCCCGTGCGGATTGAGCAGCACCATCTCCCCGGCTGAGGTCTTTGACGTGACGAGTCCTGTAGCCTGGCTGATATCGACGTCGTCAAACCTTGAGAACTCACACGTGGCCGTGATGAAGAGAGGCAGCATGCCGTAGTTCTCCCATGAGTTGATGTTGTCAGTCCTGATGACCCTCTCATGCGCCAGTCCTGTCTCATTCCCGTGACCCACATAGTTCATTATGAGACAGCCGGCGGCCATGCGGTCGTCGACGGCCCTGACCGCATCGGGGTAGGAGCTTCCTGTCACTGTAGTTATCTGCCTGTAGGAGTCAAGATAGATTTTTTCCGTCATGAGTGAGGGTGCTGCCGCGGCAGCCGTGGAGGCCAGACCTTCGGCGTCATTCATATGGAGATTTGAGTCTTCATCATCGGCCACCAGGCAGAGAACGTTACGCCATGACCCCATTGCGGCGCTGCTCATGTAAGAGGCGATCTTTCTCACCATCACCCCTGCCGCGGTGGTGTCAGCAGCAGGCAGCCTGCCGATGCCAATGTCAAGGAGTCCCTCTGCTTCACCTTCCCCGTCGTCAAGAAGCCCGTAGAAATCGTCAGAAGTAAAGGAGAGCACTCCCGTGTGGGAGTTGACCGACTGCCATGTAGGTATGAAGGCGGTGTTACCGGGAGGCGCTCTCTTGTTGTCGTATGACCCGTCGCCGAAGAGCAGCAGGTATCGCAATGGCGATGGAGAACCGGCACCCCTGTCACGGATCATCCTTATGAAATTCCTTATTGCGGCAGCATCGGGGATTCCCCCTGAAAACTCATTATAGATCTGGCCGGGAGTAACAACGATGGATGTCATTCCGTCATCTGACAGATGCAGCTCTGCCACTCTCCTGGCATGAGACTCAAAAAGAGGGTGGGTGACGATGATCATGTCGGCAGGAGCCAGCGCGTGAAGATCCTGGTTCGGCACTGCAATTGCATCATTAAGCGGTTGCTTAAGGCTACCTGCCTCAAAGGCCACGAATTTCCTCAGAGTGTCAGTGGCAACTGTGAAGAGTGTGTTTCCCGCTGCCGGGGAGGATTGTATGATTCTGGGAGCAAAGGGATCAGTGACATCCCACACTTGCAGGGAGGAGGATCCCCCGACCGTGAAGCGTGTGATACCTCCTGGCGCCACCGTTCTGGTGTCGCTGATGAATAGTTGCCGGGCGCGGTACTGGAGCCCGGCCCTGGCCCGGAAGTCGACATAATCAATGTAACCTGTTGCTGCCGGGTTGCCGCCGGAAGACCATACCAGGCTAAACGATGGTGCCGGGGTGTCAGGCAGGCATGAGTCGGCGACCGTGGTGACGGATGCAAAGATGCCGTTCAGGTCAGTCATATTCACCGCGGTGATGGCAATCACATTGAGCTCTTCGGACCCCTGTCTCAGGGAGAAGGTGCTGCCGCTGTCTGACCGGCCCAGCACCCTTGCCCTGTACCTGATCCTTTCTCCCGGTATAAGGTCTGTGAACCCCGGTCCGATATCATTCTCCTTTCCCGGCACCACCTGCTGATACCACTCTCTTCCAGATCTGATGAGGTTCACTGCCTCAATCTCATGGCGGAAGGTGACATCCGTAGCCAATGATGACCTGTTTACGGTTTCTGTCGGGGCCGTTTCGGTCACAACGCGGAGCAGACCTCCAGGTTCTGAGGTCATGAAATACCATGCAGTGTCAGAATAAAAGTGCCGCACAAACCTGTAGCTGCCGTCCGATCCGTCGTAGACCCACCGGTGAGTTCCCTCGGCATAAAAGAGCAGGTAATCGCCCTCGTTGAAGATACCGTCACTGCCTGTCTCAACATGGACGGCTATCTTTTTCAGGTCGTCAGGTGCACTGCCATCGTTGTAAAAGGAGAGCTGGCCCCTGTTGTTACCGTAAAGTACAGCGCTGCCCGGGTCAGTGATGCCCATGCTTCTGATGCGTGAGTAGTCAAGCCTGTATATTCCCGCTTCGGTGACTCCGAACTTTATCCATTGGCCACTTCCAAGCACTGACGCCGATGCATAGCCGTCAGCTGCCGCATGATGAACTGTAAGCAGCAAAATTGCGGTCAGCAGGATAAGGCTTTTTAATCTCATCAGTGCAAAGATAGTGAAGTAGGTTATCTTTGCTCCCTGAATGATCCAACCCGGCGATAAAATATTGATGATACCGGCCCGTTGATAATTCCGTAACAGTACCATGAGGCTCAGATACAGGACTATTTTGGCATTTATGCTCCTCTGCCCGGCGGCAGTGCAAGGCCAGGATACGTGGTACGGATCGGTATCAGGCATGCATTTCATGTACAATCCTGCCTACGCCGGTGCCGCCGGCAGCACTGTCATGAACCTGTCGGCCTTCTCCTTTCTTCCGGCCGGGGGTTTCGGTCTCCGTTCGGTATATGCTTCAGCTGATTCATATGTTCCCTTGCTTCACGGCGGCGCCGGTATCTGGATGAGTGATGACGTGACGGGAGAGGTGATGAATGACTACAGGGCAGGGGCCTCATATGCATACCATCTGCGTGCCGGCAGGGACCTCTTCTTCAATGCCGGACTTACGGCCTCAATGATATGGAGGGGGATCAGAAGCGGATCCATAATACTGCCGGAAGATATCGATCCCTTCCGGGGTATCACCGGCGCTTCTGAATATTTCGGACCGGGCAACATCACCCGCTTCGACCTTGGTGTCGGAATATCATTCTCCACCGGACCGTGGTTTGGGGGAGTGTCGGTGATGCATCTCACCGAGCCGCAACTATCTGACGATCAACAGGCTCACAACAGGCTCAGGAGGCTGCTCAATATAACGGCAGGTAGCTCTTTCACACCCGGTAACGGTAAACTAAATGTCGGGCCCTATGCCACCCTTTCGGTGCAGGGTAGTGACCTTACCCTGCATGCAGGTGCTGAGGCGGCATACGGTGAACTTCTTTTCGGCCTGTCAGCCTGGCACTCATTCAGTGTTGAAGGAAAAGAGTATTACGGAGGTTTTACCGCCGTACAACCGGCTGCGGGATGGAGTACCGGCTCGGTAAAGATCATAATATCATACAGTTATGCTGTAACCGGAAATAATTTTACCTTCGGGGGTACGGCCATTGTACGGGCAGGGCTCTCCCTGGCTTTCAATAATGTTGAAAAAAGAAGGGTAATACATATAATAAAGTTACCCCTTTTGTAGTTATTTTGATGCAGCGTGTAATGCAACAGATTAAAATTCTAATGTTGAAAATTAAATAAGTTAACCTTTTAGCGCTATGTATAGACTCAGAGCTTTACCGGTTTTTGTGGTTGTTGCACTCTTTCTCTTTTCCTGCAAGGGGGGCAAACAGGACAATGTATCTCCTACCACCGGCTGGAGTTACCGTGATCCCAGATCGGGTGACGTGAATGATCTCGGCTATCCTATCGGGGAAGCATCGGAGCAGATCACCGGCCCCAACCTCGTTCTCATTGAAGGCGGTACCTTCACCATGGGGCGTGTGGAGCAGGATGTGATGTTCGACTGGAACAACAACCCCCGCAGGGTGACCGTATCATCCTTTTATATGGATGAGACAGAGGTTACCAACCTCGATTACCGCGAGTATCTCTACTGGCTGAGGCGTGTTTACAGCGATTATCCCGAGGTGCACCGCCGTGCCCTTCCCGACACGCTGGTATGGAGAAGCCCGCTGGCTTTCAATGAGCCTTATGTCCAGTATTATTTCAGGCATCCCTCGTACAATACCTACCCGGTTGTCGGCGTAAGCTGGCTCCAGGCCAACGACTACTGCGTATGGCGTACCGACAGGGTCAATGAGCAGATACTTCTCGACAGCAAGTGGCAGGATGCCAATGTGGAGCAGTCCGGTGCCAACAACTTCAACACCGAATCATATCTCGCCGGGCAGTACGAAGGTGTTCCCGGACAGAGGGTTGATGAGCTGCACCCGCGCGTGCGGCAGGAGGATGGTATCCTTCTTCCCCGTTACCGTCTGCCGACGGAGGCTGAGTGGGAGTTTGCAGCCTACGGCCTCAGGGGCAACACCTTTGAAGAGAGAATTTACGAGAGAGCCATCTATCCGTGGGACGGACACAACGTGCGCAATGCAGCTCCCAAGAACAGAGGTGAGTTCATGGCCAACTTCGTCCGCGGCCGCGGTGACATGATGGGTGTGGCCGGCAACCTTAACGATGCCGGTAGCATAACCGTGGATGTGAGATCATACTGGCCCAATGACTACGGCCTCTATTGCATGGCCGGCAACGTCAATGAGTGGGTGCAGGATGTATACCGTCCGCTCTCCTCCGAGGATGTGGATATGTTCAACCCGTTCAGGGGCAACGTCTTCACCGACCTGCGCCGTGATGCCAACGGCATGGTGGTGGAGAAGGACAGGCTCGGAAGGCTTCAGATAGATACTGTCAAGCCCGAGGATGTGGCCGACAGGTATAACTACCAGAAGTCAGATTACAGGAACTACCTCGACGGTGACGTCATCTCGAGCATCTCCTCCAGCCTTGAATGGTCAGGCAATGCCGACCTTCCGCAGACTGAAAGGATGTACTCTCAGAACGAGATCGACAATGACTACGTGACCCTCATCAATGACAGGGCCAGGGTCATCAAGGGCGGATCATGGAAAGACAGGGCCTACTGGCTCAATCCCTCCACCCGCCGTTACCTCGACCAGGAGGCATCACGCGATGACCTGGGCTTCAGGTGCGCGATGATAAGGGTGGGGAGTCCATCAGGATTATAACTATAAGGACCTTCGGATAATATCAGGCCTCATTATCAAAAGTAGTGAGGCCTCTTTTTAGATGATTATGGAACCTGATCGCTTATATGAGCTTTTCCGCAGCAGTGCGGGGGTAACAACAGATTCAAGATCTCTGCGCGAGGGAGAGATATTCTTTGCCCTGAGGGGCCCCAACCACGATGGCAACAGGCATGCCCCCGCAGCACTGGAGGCAGGAGCCCTGGCCGCGGTGGTGGATGACCCTTCCCTCACGGGTGACAGGTATATTGTTGTCAGGAGTGTCCTTGAGACGCTCGACGCCCTTGCCAGGCGTCACCGCCGTAGTCTCAGGGTGCCGGTGATAGCCATTACCGGCAGCAACGGCAAGACCACCACCCGCGAGCTTGTCACCGCCGTACTCTCAAGGAAGGGCCAGGTGCACGGCACGGCAGGCAACCTCAATAATCATATAGGCGTGCCCCTGACGCTGCTGGGTGCTCCTTCAGACATAGCGTTCATGGTGGTGGAGATGGGAGCCAACCACAAGGGGGAGATAGCGGCACTCTGCGAGACGGCCATGCCAACCCACGGCATCATCACCAACATAGGTACAGCACATATTGAAGGGTTTGGCTCCCTGGAGGACGTTAAGAGAGCTAAATCGGAGCTTTACAGGTGGCTGGGAAAGAGTGGCGGCACAGCCATCTATAATGATGACAACCCGGTGCTCACCGATCTCGTGTCACTGGCCGGCAGATCAGTGACATACTCTTCACCGGGGGGGCGAAACCTCCGGGTTGACACTGCAGCGGGTGAAGGTCTCACGCTCCGGGTATCGGCTTCCATAGACGAGAGCAGGTATGAGTTCGAAACAGGATTGTTCGGGTCATACAACATTGACAACGTACGGGCTGCTATGGCTACCGGGCTTCTCTTCGAGGTTCCCGAACAGGAGATCGTTGATGCTATATCGTCATACCGGCCGGCAAACAACCGTTCGCAGATAGTGGATACGGGAAGGAACATCATCATCTGCGACGCCTACAATGCCAATCCTTCAAGCATGGAGAAGGCCATAGCCTCATTCGCTGCCCTGAAGTCAGAGAAGAAGATGGTCATCCTGGGAGACATGCTCGAGCTGGGATCTGAGAGTGATGCGGGGCATGCGGCGGTGGTGAGGCAGCTCGACAGCCTTGACGATGCCGAGATCCTGCTGGCAGGACCCCGGTTCAGGCATGCTGCTGCCGGCACACGGGCAGAGCTCTTCGGCACCTCCGGGGAGGTTGCGGAATGGCTCAGGAACAAGAACCCAGGGGGATATACGGTACTTGTCAAGGGATCGCGCGGGATGATGATGGAGAAGGTCTTTCCCTTACTCTGACCTGCCTCGGAGAAGAATGGACACTATCTCCGGCCTGGTACCCAGCCTCATGCGGGGCCCCCAGATACCGAATCCGGAAGATACTATCACATGGGTGTTGCCGAACTGCCTCCACCCGTAACTCAGCTCGAACATCCGTTTTGTGATGAGAGATAACGGCCACATCTGGCCGTTGTGGGTATGCCCTGAAAGCTGCAGGTCTACCATGCTGCCTTCCAGGTCAGAGAGACCGTAGGGCTGATGATCAAGCATGATGACCGGAAGCGATGGATCGGTGGCGGCGAGCAGCGAGTCGAGCGAGGCACGTCCTTTCCCCGACCCCTGCATGACAGTCCTGTCAGTACGCCCTGCAATCTGAACGCCGTTGTCAAGTCTTACCGTCTCATCGGTAAGGACCCTGATGCCTTTGCTTTCAATATATGGCAGTGACTTCTTCAGGTCACTCATGAATTCGTGGTTTCCGGTGATGGCATAGGTGCCGAAACGCAACTCCGGCAGCGAGAGGTGCGAGAGGAGGTCATCGCGGAGCACAGGGCCGATACTTCCGTCAATCAGGTCGCCGAGGAAAAGCACCAGATCCGGCTTCTCTTCAGCGATCATGGAGGAGAGATGTCTCATGCTCCTCTTACGGATGATGCTTCCCAGGTGAATGTCAGATACGGCCACGATGCGCATCTGGTCGCTTCCGTCAGTGAAATGCTTGTCAACGGTGATGTCGTAACGCTTTATGACCGGACTGACGGCATTGATGAAGCCGACGATGATCAGGAGTGCGGTGACGGAGGTGACACCAATAAAAAGCCATAATCTGAGTTTCGGGAGTGCCGCAGGAGGGATAAGATGGAAAGGTTTCTGCAGCAGCAGCAGAATATCAGCAGTAAGCCAGAGCAGAAAGCCGTACAGCATGAAGGCCATCCAGAAGCCGCCGATGACATTCAGGATATCGGAAAAGATGTTTGTGTAACTGTGCTCGAGTATCTTTCCTGCCACAAAGGCTGAGGCCAGGAGGAGAAAGATCACCGTATATGCCGATACCGGCAGTCCGGCCCCGGCGAGCGCCCTGCGGCCCTTGAGATAAAGATAGAGGTTGGCCAGGACATAGACGGTGAGCACCACCGTCAGGAAAATTGCCATCTGCTGTTTTCTGTTTAATTCCACTTCAGGTCACGGAACTTTTTTCTTCCGCGTATATAATACTCAAAAAGGAGTGTTTTGTTCATCATAGTGTGGGGAGTATGATACATATCCGGGTGTGGATGCATTGCCCGGTAGGTTTTAATGGCAGTTTTGAGACTGCGATAATGTCTGTGTGCCCTTATTACTGAAGCGGCGGCGGCACGTCCCTCACGGAAGAGAAACATGACTGCTGCCAGTCCGTCAAGCAGCTGCCTCACCAAAAGCGTACTCCGCAGATGCCGGGCAGGAAGGTTCTTAGCCAGCATTATGAGGCTGTTGCGGAAGTTGTAATATATCTTCGACGGGGAACCGTAACCCAGAGTGCCTCCCCCGACATGCCAGACGGTGGCATGCGGCACATAGCAGACGGTGAAACCTGCGTTCTGCATTCTCCAGCAGAGGTCTATCTCCTCCATATGCAGAAAGAATGACTCATCAAAGCCGTCACACTGTTCGAAGGCTGATGCCCTTACTGCCATGCACGATCCGGAGGCCCAGAATATCTCACGGGTATCGTCATACTGCCCGCTGTCAACTTCAACGGTGCTGAATATCCGTCCCCGGCAGAAGGGGTAGCCCAGTTTGTCAATGTATCCTCCTGCGGCACCTGCATATTCAAACGCCGCCGGCTCAGCGTAGGAGCGTATCTTCGGCTGGCAGGCCCCCACATTGGGATGCAGTTCCATGAATGTGGTCAGTTTCTCTGCCCATCCGGGTTCCACCTTCACATCCGAGTTGAGCAGGATGTAAAACTCCGCCTCCGTCTCCGGCAGTGACCTGTTGTAGCCACCGGCATAACCGTAGTTCCTGTCGAGCTTTATGATCTTCACCTCCGGAAGGTTATCCCTCACCCATTCCAGGGAATCATCATCTGATGCATTGTCAGCGACAGTGACCGATATTTCCGTTGAGAGGGTGTTCTCGACAACGTCGGGGAGGAATCGGCTCAGAAACTCTTTTCCGTTCCAGTTCAGTATGACAACAGCTGTCTTAATCATTTTTTATCGGCCTTTTATATTTCCAGCGCCTGTGAGACCAGAGCCAGTATTCAGGTTGAGCCCGTATCAGCTCCTCAAGCATGGAGGCATAGGTTGCGGTGATCCGGTCGGGTTCCTCTGCCCGGGGATGATCGGTTATCACGCTGTAGTCGAGCTCATAATAACCTCTCCTGACCTTAATGATCTTCACAAACACCACTGCCATATCATACTTCACCGCCACCTTCTCGGCACCACGGTAGAAGGCAGTCTGCTGATTCAGAAAGGTGGTCCATAAGGCATCGTCACCGCGCGGAGGTGTCTGGTCGGCTATGAAACCTGACATGGTCAGAACCTTTTCGCTCCTGTATCTCAGCAGCTCTCTTATTATGTTTGACATCGGGGTTGCGGCAGTGCCGTATTTTGTCCGGAGCTTCAGGATAAATTTATCAAAATATTTGTTTGTCAGGGGCTTATAAATGGTAATTATTTTATGGCGGGTGGAGAGCTGTACGGCGGAGAGCCACTCCCAGTTGTTGTAATGGCTGCAGAGGGCTACTATATCCCTTCCCTGGTCATAGAGACGGTCAAACTCTCCTGTCTCTTTTATCACGAACCTGCGCGATATCTGCCCGGGGCTCATGTGAATGGTCTTTACCGTCTCCAGGAAGAGATCTGTAAAATGGCTGTAAAAACGGTGAGCGATCTTTCTCCTCTCTTCAGGGTTTTTCTCCGGAAAGGCGTTTTTAAGGTTCATCTCCACAACATTCCGCCTGTAGCGTATCACATGCCATATCAACGGCTGGAGCAGATCGGAGATGAGATAGAGTATTCTGAAGGGGAGCAGTGCAAGCAGCCAGATGGCCGCATAAAAAAGCCGGAAGCCGAATTTTTCCATCACTCTACCGTTCCGATCAGTTCTCCATTCATTGATGCATCATCCCGGACGTTGGTCAGCTTCACCCTTCTTACTGTCCCCGGAAGTACGCCCTGGTATGGGGTCACCACCCTGATGTAGTTGCCTGTCAGTCCTGCCACCGTGCCGTCAGCGCTCTTCTTTTCGAAGAGCACCTCGTGGATGGTGCCGGCAGCGTTTTGCATGAAGAGCATGCGGTGTCTCTCCGACAGTCTTATCAGTTGTCTGCTGCGCTGCTCCTTCACTGCCCTTGTTACAAATCCCGTCATCTCCGCCGCCGGAGTGCCGGGTCTCGGTGAGAAGGCGAACACATGCAGGTATGAGAACGGCAGCTCTTCCAGGAAATGCAGGGTATCTTCAAAATCTTCCTCTGTCTCACCGGGGAAGCCTACTATCACATCAGCGCCAATGCCGGCAAGGGGTATCTTCTCCCTGACAGCCATGAGCCGGTCGCGAAACAGCTCACGGCGGTACCGTCTTCGCATCAGTCCGAGCATCCTGTCACTGCCGCTCTGCAGAGGCATATGTATGTGCGGCATGATCATCCGTTCTTCAGCCACGAGGTCAATGATTGCGTCGGTGAGCAGATCGGGCTCTATGGACGAGAGCCGCAGCCGTTGAAGACCCTCAACCCTGACCAGCGCCAGGAGCAGCTGCTCCAGTGTCTCTCCGGTGCTCTTGCCGAAGTCACCCACGTTGACACCGGTGAGCACTATCTCTCTGACGCCTGAGGCGACTATCTGCGATGCCTCCCCGACTACCTGCCGTATCTCCGGATTGCGGCTCTTTCCTCTTGCCAGGGGCACGGTGCAATAGGAACATCTGTTGTCACATCCGTCCTGCACCTTCAGGAAGGTACGGGTGCGGTCACCGGCAGACCATGCTGCCCGGAACTGCTCCGACTCTACTCTTTCGCATGCATGTATCTCGGGTGTCTGGCTGCGCTCAAGCCTGTCGATGTAAGAGGCCACGTCAAACTTCTCCGCCGTGCCGAGGATCAGGTCGACACCGGGTATGGCAGCAATCTCTTCACGTCTCAGTTGTGCCCAGCAACCTACTACGGCCACAAAGGCACCCGGATTGCTGTTTATGATCTTCCTTACAGCCTGCCGGCATTTGCGGTCAGCCGCATCGGTGACTGTACATCCGTTGATGACATAAACATCAGCCTTGCCTGACGGAGATACCCTCTCATACCTTTCCCCGGAAAAAGAACGGGCAATGGCAGAGGTCTCGGCAAAGTTAAGCTTGCATCCCAGCGTCTGAAACGCTACTTTCCTCTTCAATATTAAATGGTTACTGTTCCGACTGCAAAAATAGCAAAAAAGCCACTCTATAGCAGCTTGCTCGCCAGTTCTGCCAGGAAACTCCTCTCTCCCTTAACCAGGTGGACATGTGCAAAGAGATCCAGTCCCTTCATCTTGTCTGAGAGATAGCTGAGGCCGTTGGATCCTGAATCAAGATAGGGGGAGTCAATCTGTTCTATGTCACCTGTGAATATCATCTTGGTGCCTTCTCCTGCCCTGGTGATAATGGTCTTTACCTCGTGGGGAGTGAGGTTCTGGGCTTCATCGACAATAAAGAATATGTTTGACAGGCTCCGTCCCCTGATGTAGGCCAGCGGGGTGATGACCAGTTTCTCATCCTTTATCATGTCGTTGATGCGGATGAACTCGGGGCTCTGTGCGCTGAATCGGTGCTTTATGACCGTCAGGTTGTCGAACAGAGGCTGCATATAGGGATCCATCTTCTCCTTGACGTCGCCAGGCAGGAACCCGAGGTCGCGGTTGGCCAGCGGCACGATGGGCCTGGCAAGGAATATCTGCTTGTAGCGCTTGTGCTGGTGCAGTGCTGCCGCCAGCGCCAGCAGTGTCTTGCCCGTACCGGCCTTGCCGGTGAGTGAGACCAGCTGGATATCCGGGTTACAGAGGGCGTCAAGGGCGAAGGTCTGCTCCGCGTTGCGAGGGTCAATGCCGTAGGTGGTCTGCTTCAGCACCCTGACCAGCATCTTTGTGACCGGGTTGTAATGCGCCAGTGCACTGGAGTTGCTGTTACGCAGTATGAAGAAATGGTGGCCCGGCTCTGTGTCCTTGATCTTCAGCTCCGATGCGGGTACACCGTCTGACTGTTCGTAGAGCTTGTTTATCAGATCATGATCAATGTTTTCAATGATCTTTATTCCTTTGTAGAGATCGTCAAGGTTCGCCACCTTGTCGTTCTGGTAGTCCTCTGCCAGCACTCCCAGCGACTTGGCCTTCATCCGCAGGTTGATATCCTTGGTGATGAGTACAACGACCTTGTCCCTGTTTGCCTGTGTGACATAATCGGCTATGGCCAGTATGCGGTGATCAGGCGTACGCTCCGGGAACGACTCCGAGACCCTTTCTGAAAACTGTTTGCCGGTCTCGATATGCAGTGTTCCCAGCTTGTCACCGAGCGGTATGTTTCCGGTGAGAAGCATGTCACCGGAGATCTTGTCGAGCTCACGGGTGAACTCCCGCGCATGAAAATTGATCATGTCATTGCCCCTCTTGAACTTGTCAAGTTCCTCCAGCACCACGATGGGTATCACAACATCGTTTTCCTCAAAATTGTAAATGCATGTGTAGTCATGCAACAAAACATTTGTGTCAAGAATGAAAATCTTCTTTTGCTTTTTTCTTTTCGCCATAACAGGATAGTTTATAAAACAGCAGCATCTCCG